>CAMBPV010000041.1 GCA_945869695.1 Prosthecobacter debontii | reverse complement strand
ATCACTCCCCCCTGTGTCTGCGATTACCCACCTAACAGTATGAACCCACCCTTGAATCCCTTCCGCCCCTGAACTAAAACCGTAACCCGCTAGCTCCATGTGTTACCCATGTCTTGAACCAAATGTGTTACCCATGTCCTGACCGCGCCACCGCGCCGGTCGAACGAAGAACATGGCACGAAGAACCCCGAACCCCGAATGATCCACGCTCTTGCGAGCGCGGCTACGGGCGCTGGGGGGTGCTCCACCGAAAAATGAGGTTGCGATGCGGCTCTGGCTTGCCAACTCTCCCCTCCTTCCAAAGCCGTGCCACGTAAATCCAAGTCCTCTTCCGAATCCGAACCCCACTCTCCCGTCCTGCCACCGACCGCTCCGGCGGAGGTGAAACCGGTGGATGATCACTACAGTGACTGGTTCCTCGACTACGCGTCCTATGTCATCCTGGAGCGTGCGGTGCCGCATGTGAATGATGGGATGAAACCGGTGCAACGGCGCATTTTGCACTCGCTCTGGGAACTGGAGGATGGGCGCTACAACAAGGTGGCCAATGTGGTGGGGAATACGATGAAGTATCACCCGCACGGAGATGCCTCCATCGGGGATGCGATGGTGCAACTAGGCCAGAAGGACCTGCTCATCGACACGCAGGGGAACTGGGGGAACATCCTGACGGGCGACAATGCGGCGGCGCCGCGATACATCGAGGCGAGGCTGTCGAAATTTGCGCTGGATGTGGTGTTCAGCCCGAAGGTGACGGAGTGGGTGGCGTCCTACGATGGACGGAACAAGGAGCCAGTGACGCTGCCGGCCAAGTTTCCCCTTGTGCTGGCCCAAGGGGTGGAGGGGATCGCGGTGGGTCTCTCGTGCAAGATCCTGCCCCACAATTTCATCGAGCTGTGTGATGCCTGCATCTCGGCGCTGCGAGAGGAGCCGGTGAACATTTACCCGGACTTCCTCCAGGGCGGTCTGATGGATGCGGCGGAATACAACGGCGGCCTGCGCGGAGGACGCATCCGCATCCGGGCAAAGATCGACCAGGTGCCAAAGAAGAACATCCTGCGCATCACGGAGATCCCTTTTAGCACCACGACGGGGGGGCTAATGGACAACATCGTGGCGGCCAATGAGAAGGGGAAACTGAAGGTGCAGAAGGTGGAGGATAACACGGCGGAGTTCGTGGAGATCCTGGTGCACCTGCCCGCTGGCAGTGACCCGGATCAGATGATCCAGGCGCTGTATGCCTTCACCGACTGCGAGGTCTCGGTGTCGCCGAATGCGGTGGTCATCAAGAATGACAAGCCGCAGTTCACCAATGTGAATGACATGCTGATCCACAGCGCGTTTCACTCCCGCGACATGCTGAAGCAGGAGCTGGAGATCAAGCTGGGTGAGCTGCAGGAGAAGTGGCACTTTGCCTCGCTGGAGAAGATCTTCATCGAGAAGCGGATCTACCGGAACATCGAGGAAGCGGCCACCTGGGAGGCGGTGATGGCGGCGATCTGGAAGGGACTGAAACCTTACCTGGGAGATCTGAAACGGGAGGTGACCGACGATGATGTGGCGCGCCTGACGGAGATCAAGATCAAGCGCATCTCGAAGTTCAATGCCTTCGAGGCGGATGAGCACATCCGCAGCTTGGAGGATGACATCAGCGACGTGAACAAGAACCTGAAGCAGATCACGAAGTACACGATCAAGCACTTCGAGAGGATCCGCGATACCTACGGGAAGGGTCGCGAGCGCCGCACGGAGATCGCCATGTTCACCCGCGTGGCAGCGGCGGAGGTGATCATCGCCAATGAGACGCTGTATTTGAATGCGAAGGACGGCTTTGCAGGCACGGGCCTGAAACGTGAGGGAGAGCCGATCTGCAAGTGCTCATCCCTCGATGATGTGATCTTCTTCACGAAGGACGGGGTGATGACGGTCACGAAGATGTCGCCGAAGTTCTTCGTGGGCAAAAACCCGCAATACGTAAACGTCTTCAAAAAGGACGAGCAGGCGGTGTACACGATGATCTATCGCGATGGGAAGCAGGGCAACCTGATGGCCAAACGCTTCCGGGTCGGGGGCGTAACGCGTGACAAGCAATACCCGCTGACGAAAGGCACCCCGGGCTCGATGATCTACTATTTCGTGCGCCACGAGACCGAGGAGGAGAGTGACGCGATGAGTCTCACGATCCATCTGAAGCCCGCGCTTTACCTGCGGAACCTGGCTCTCCCCTTCCCGCTGAACTCGCTGATCATCAAGGGGCGGGATTCCATCGGCAACATCGTGACGAAGCAGGCGGTGGACCGGATCGTGCGTGGGTAGCCGAGAGCGTGGGATGAGAAGCGTGGCAGGTCGATCATTCGTGTGCTTGTGCGGGTGGGGCTCTGGCTTTATCTAGATGCCCATGCCTGCTCCCCGCTGCCCTGAATACGATGCCGTCATTGTTGGCTCTGGTCCCAACGGACTGGCCGCCGCGATCACGCTGGCGCGGGAGGGCTGGAAGACGCTAGTGGTGGAGGCTGCGCCGACGATCGGTGGAGGAACACGGACTCAGGAGCTGACGCTGCCGGGCTTTTGGCATGATGTGTGTTCGGCCGTGCATCCCACGGCGGTGGCATCGCCGTTTTTTCGGTCGCTGAATCTGGAGGAGCACGGGCTGCGCTGGTGCCACCCGGAGATTCCGCTGGCGCATCCGCTGGACGGCGGGGGTGCTGCGGTGCTGCATCGATCGCTCGATGCGACGGCGGAGGGCCTGGGTGCGGATGGGGGTCGCTACCGGGCTTTGTTTTCAAAGTTGGTGGAGCGGGCTGAGGATCTCTACCCGGCTATTTTTGATCCGCTCTCCCTCCCGAGGCATCCGTTTCTGATGACACGCTTTGGATTACCCGCCGCTCTTCCGGCGGAGTGGCTTGCGCAGGGTCTCTTTCAGACGACGGAGGCGCGGGCGCTGTTTGCGGGCAATGCGGCGCATTGTGTGCTGCCCCTGAATCACCTGTTCACATCGGCCATCGGGGTGCTGCTTCAACTCAGTGCTCATGCGGTGGGCTGGCCGGTGGCGGAGGGCGGCTCCCGCAGCATCAACTGCGCTCTCGCAGCGGTGCTCACGCAGCTGGGCGGCGAGATTGTCTGCGATTGGCCGGTGACGACGCTGACCGAACTGCCGCCGGCTCGGGCCTACCTTTTTGATACCTCACCCCAAGCGCTGGCGAGTATCTCGGGCGAGGCATTGCCCTCGGGCTTCCGGAATCGGCTCAACCGATACCGGCACGGACCGGGGATCTTCAAAGTGGACTACGCACTGAGCGGTCCGGTGCCCTGGACAAACGAGAGCTGTCGCCGCGCGGGGACGGTGCACGTGGGCGGCACGCTGGAGGAGATCTCGGCGTCCGAGAGGGATGCCTATGAGGGCAGGCACTGCGAGCGGCCCTTCATCCTCTGCGGGCAGCAGTCGGTGGCGGACCCCACGCGGGCTCCGGCCGGCAAGCACACGCTTTGGGCCTACTGCCATGTGCCGGCGAGATCGGACGTGGACATGGAGGAACGGATCACGGCGCAGATCGAGCGTTTTGCCCCGGGTTTTCGCGATCTGATCCTGGCACGTCACACGGTGAACTGCGCGCAGGTGGAGGCGCAGAACTTCAACAACATCGGAGGCGACGTGGTGGGCGGCATGGCGAACCTGTCGCAACTGCTCACGCGTCCGGTGGTAAGGCTGAGCCCCTACACGACGCCGAATCCAAAGCTTTACCTTTGCTCGGCCTCGACTCCGCCTGCCGGTGGGGTGCATGGCATGTGCGGTTTGAATGCGGCCTCCGTCGTGCTGAGGCGAGTCTCCCGAGCGTGAAAAAAGATGGTGCGCGATGCAGGGTTCGAACCTGCGACCCTTGCCGTGTGAAGGCAATGCTCTACCACTGAGCTAATCGCGCGAGAAGCGGGGCGGAATAGATAGCGTCTCGGTCTATCTTTGCCAGTAATTTCTTGGTTTCATTGCATCCAAAGGTTATCATGGACGATGCTGCCCTGGTTTTCCGACGACTCCTTCCCTCTCTATCTGGCCCCGATGGCCGGGGTGACGGACGCGGTTTTTCGCAGTCTGTGCAAGGAGCTGGGCGCGGATGTGATGGTGACGGAGTTCGTGTCCGCTGAGGGGATCATGCAGGCGGACGGTCGGACGCGGAAGTATGTGGACTTCGACGATGCGCAGCGCCCACTCGGGGTGCAGCTCTTCGGGGCAGACGGCGTGCGGATGGGCGAGGCGGCGCGGAAGATCATCGACTGGAAGCAGCCTGACTTCATCGACATCAACTTCGGCTGCCCCGTGAACAAGGTGGTGTCGAAAAATGGGGGGTCCTCGTTGCTCAAAGACTGCCCGCTGCTGGAGTCGGTGGCGCGTGAGATCGTGAAGGCCGTGCCGATTCCGGTCACGGCGAAGATGCGGATCGGATGGGATGCGAATCAAATCAATGCGGTGGAGGTGGCCAAGCGTCTCGAAGACTGCGGGGTCCAAGCCATCGCCGTGCATGGTCGCACCCGGGCGCAGGGCTACACCGGGCTGGCGGACTGGGAGGTCATCGGCGCGGTGGCGGATGCCGTGAAGGTGCCGGTCATCGGCAATGGTGATGTCTCCACGGGTGCAGATGTCGAGCTGAGACGTGCGCAGACAACGGTGCGCGGCATCATGATCGGACGCGCGGCCATGGTGAACCCATGGGTGTTCCAAGAGGCGAAGCATTTCCTCAAGCATGGTGTGCAACCCACCTCAGCACCGGCTGAGGTGCGGCTCCAGTTCATGCGACGCCATTGCGCCATGGCCATCGAGCGCGGGCTGAAACACGGCAGCACGGAACTCCAAACGATGCGCTCCATGCGCTCGAGGCTGATGAACTACACGAAGTGTCTTCCGGCCGGCAAGCTGCTGCGCATTCGTTTTGCCCAGGTCGCGAGCCTGACCGAGCTGGAAGATCTGGCCGCCGACTATCTGGCTCATCGCGCAGCGGCGGGAGCAGCCCCTGCGGCGGAGGAGTTATCGAACATCAGCGCCGAGGCTGGGCAGGAACCACTTGCCTAGGTCAGGCGGGGTGAAGCTCTCCATGCGTTCTAGCAGAGCGTGAGGTGAGTCTTCGACGATCAAACAAGCCTCGTGCTCGGGCTTCAGAAACTGCTGTTCTGAAAGGTGCCTGACAAAGGTGGTCAAGCCTTGGTAGAATCCGTCCACGTTCAAGAGAGCCACGGGCTTCTCATGAAACCCGAGCTGGAGCCAGGTGAAGGTTTCAAAGAGTTCCTCGAGAGTTCCAATGCCACCAGGCAGTGTGATGAAACCATCGCTCAAGTCGGCCATTTTTTCTTTCCGCTGATGCATGGTCTCCACCACGTGCAACTCGGTCACTGAACCATGCCCGAGCTCCTTCTCTTGAAGTGAACGCGGAATGACGCCGATGACTTCGCCACCCGCCTCCAAGGCAGCATCCGCGAGGATTCCCATCAGCCCCACCCGCCCTCCGCCATAGACCACTCCGATGCCGAGCTCGGCCAGCATCCGCCCCAGCTCCCGAGCCGCCTGCGCATAAACGGGCCGGGCTCCCGCACTGGAGCCGCAATAGACACAAATGCGCTTCAGCGTCCTCATCCTCGCGACGCCATGATCCCGGCGACAATCGCTTCTGCCAATCTCTGACGATGCGAGGATGAGGCGCACCGTGAGGCTTCCGTTTTATTGCTGATGAATCCGCACTCGACAAGAACGGCGGGCATCTGGGTGGAGCGGAGCACACTGTAGTCCCGATACCTGATGCCGCGGTTCCTGCCTGTTACTTTATGATCGATTGACCTCTGAACCGATGCAGCCAGTGTGCGCCCCCGAGCGCTCCGATAAAATGTCTCGAAGCCCGTGACCGAGCGGTTTCGATCCGCATTAAAATGGATGCTCACAAACACAGCGGAGGAATAGCGATTGGCGATCCGAGCCCGCGCATCCAGTGACACGGTCACATTTGAGCGGCGAGTCATCACCGTGCTGACTCCACGCGCCTTCAGAAGGCCCTCCACTCGTTTGGCCACATCGAGCGTGAGGTTTCGCTCGATGAGTCCATTCCACACCGTCCCTCCATCCACCCCTCCGTGACCCGCATCGATGATGACACGGGAAAACGTGAGCGCCGAGACAGGACCCGTCAGCCAAAACCACACCACGGCGCAAGCCGCGATGAATCCAAGGCGGGACGAGGACCGCAGCTTACCTCGGGATGATGAGTTTTCGGCCATTCCGAATCAGATCAGATTTCAGACCATTGGCCGACTTGATGCGAGCCACCGATGAACCGTATCTCCGCGCCAGGCTCGACAGGGTGTCTCCAGATTTCACCGTGTGAGTGATCCGAGATGCCGTTGGCTTTTTCTTGGCCGTGGAGCTCTTGCCCTTGCTCGAAGTGCCTGATTTGCCTTTCGAAGAGGAACCTGAAGAACCCGAAGTGGTCTTTTTCTTCACGGGAGTCGCCGAGCGGGATGCCCCCCCTGAATGCGATGACTTCCAGCTATCGTAATCCGATGCGCCACCCGCCCCGCGACCCGCCTTGGTCTCACCTTCGGCAGCCCAAGATGTGACGTAATTCCCCGATGAATCAAAGGGGTAGTCATGATGCGACATGCTGTGTGCGGGCGTCGTGGCGGAGCCATACAATGGAATCGACGGCAGACTCGATGGAACCCCTTTCAACTTGCCTTTGGAGCTGGAGCAAGACGCTAAAAGAGAGGTAAGGCCCACGACGGCGATGCCCTGGAAGAAGAGGCGAAAGCGATGGAAATCCATGAGGTAAGTTCGGTTCAATTGATGGAGTGAGCCAGGGAGAATGGCGCTCAACTGGCGGGTGTTTCGAAGCGTTTCACCACGCTCTTCACTCTCGGGACATTCTGCGCATCCCGGACCAAGATGACGACGCGTTTGTGGAAATACTTGGCCCCGTTTCCGCCGAAGGAGTAATGCCACTCGAGCCCGCTTTGTCCTTCGAGGGGGACGCCGATCATTTGAAACACCGTCTTGCCATCCATGCCGGGCTTGATCTGCTCAAAGGCGCTCTCGCTGAACTTCTGCGCGTAACGGGTGTTGGACTGGCCCATGTGCAAAACAGTCTGCCAGGCCTCCCCCACGGAGTAGCCAAATTTCATGGTGGCTCCCAGCAAAAGGAACAACGGAATGAGGAGGAGGACCGCAGGTGCAAAGTAATACCAGCGCCGCTTGAGAAGATCGAGATTCATGCAGCGTGACGCTGAAGGATGATCTCGCCTCAGGCAAGTCAAAATAGGGCATCTTCAAGAATCCCTACCCTAAGGTCTCCACAGCCAGCGCAGAGCCTCCGGCAGGCGGGTAATCATTCCTTTGCTGCCGTGGAAGCACTCGGTCCAATCCATGCGATAATCCCACCCCGAATAGTTGAGCGCCGCCTCCATTTGTCGATTGGCCAGCGGCCAGTTTCCGGCGGCGTTGTCGAGATCATTGGTGCCATCCATCAAATAGACCCTGACTGGCTTCGGCTCCGACAAGCGCACCAGAGAAGGATAAACATGGCCGCCTCGCAGATCCACAAAACTGCCCACCCACGAGAGCACTTTTCCAAATTGGTCTGGCCGCTCCCAGGCCGCCGTGAAAGCGCAAATTCCTCCGGAAGATCCACCCGCGATGGCCCTCGAGGCGGGGTCTGTCCGGAACTTCAAGGCGTAGCGCTTCTCCACTTCGGGAAGAATCTCTTCCAGGAGAAAACGCGCGTAATCAGGCCCGAGTGAATCGTACTCTTTGCTGCGATTGAATGCTTTATCCCCTTCTTTTTGCTTCGGCGATCGACCCGGATCAATGAACACACCGATGGTGACGGGCATGGCTCCTGAGTGGATCAAGTTATCCAAAACAACAGGCACCCGCAGTGAGCCCACCGGATCAGCGTGTCGGGTGCCATCCTGCCAGACCATGAGCGCCGCCTCTTGTCCCGCCTGATACTGAGCGGGCACGTAAACGGTGACGGTCCGCAAGGTCCCAGGAAAGACCTGACTGTTCTCGAACAAAAACTTTTCAAGGCGGCCTTTCGGTGTGTCCGGCTTGGCGTTGCTCTCAGCCGGATACTCAACCGTCTCCACACGCAAAACGCCCGCCACGTGGGTGACGCTCCCGGCCTCGATCCGGTAGTTTAACTCTGTCATGTTCGGCAGTTCCATCGCCAGGGCCTGGAGGCCCGTTTGCCCGATAGGGATCATCTCACCCACGAGAGTTCCATTGGCGCGCACCACGCGTGCAGGCTCACGGTGAATGATGCCCCAGACGGCTGTTGTGCCCTCGACTCGAACGCCTGCTTTTCCCTGCTGAAGCTTTTCTCTTCCGAAGAGTCGATAAACGTCTCGCTCAAGAGCCGCCGAGTCCATGTGCTCAGCCGTGGAGGCTAAACCAGCTTGCAACCGCTTCACGGCCTCCCTCGGGTCGCCAGTTTTGCCAGACCGTTCTTGAGCCCATCCAACGGATGTGCTGAGGAGCCAAGCCAAGAGTAAAAAGGTTTGTTTCATGAAGCTATTCCGACACTTGAGCCGGGAGTGTTGCGCTTCATAACGAGGCCCCCAACGGAAGCTTGCTCAAAAAGCAGCGCGACAGAAAACGAATCATCCATCACCAAACGATTTCACCTCATCCTCCGTCAGCCTGCGCCAGGATCCCGGCGCAAGCTCAGGTGGGAGTGAAAGAGAGCCGATGCGCTCCCGATGCAGGCTCTTCACCCGATTCCCCACGCGATGAAACATCCGCTTGATCTGATGATAGCGTCCCTCCTGGAGCGTCAAGCGTGCGCGGTGATCCTCTAAGATTTCCAACTCGCAGGGAAGCGTGGTGATGTCCTCCGTGTGAAAATAGAATCCAGCGGCAAAGGCAGCCACGTCCGATTCTTTCATCGGCTCGGCCGTCTCCACGAGATACACTTTCCGCACGGAACTCTGAGGACTCGTGATGCTCTCGGTCCAGCGGCCATCGTTCGACAGCAGCACCAGTCCCGATGTGGCACGATCCAGTCGACCCGCTAAATGCAGACTGTCCTTTTCGTCGAGATCAATGAGATCCATCACCGTCGGATGCACCGCATCTCGGGTGGCACTCAAGTAGCCGACAGGTTTGTGGAGCATCAAGTACAACGCGGATTCAGCCTGCTGGACCAACTCCTCATCGAGGGTGACTGTCGTGAATTGATCGACCCTGTGTTGCCCATCACAAACGATGACTCCATCAACCCGAACGCGCCTTTGAGTGATCGCCACCTGAGCTTGCGTCCGCCCTAAAAAGCGATGTTTCCCAATGAGCCGATTCAGCTTCATCTCCTATGGCTCCACGGCATCCAGCCAAATCGCTGTCACCGCATCCAGATCGAACCCCGATTTGTTGAAGTTCCGATTGGCCTCGAATGTGTCTTTTCCATTCGGGTGGTGAATGAGATCGCCATCTTGATCCCTGAGCCACTTGTCGCCCGTTGATTGGATTCGGATGAAGCTGATCCACGTGAGCCCAGGCACCTGCAGGTCGGCCAAATCAAAGCTGTCACCACCCGAAACCGTCGGATCCGTGGCATCTACATTCACCCCATCCGCGATCACGGGATTCACTCCAGCGAAGCCGCGATTGTAAACATACGGATGCCGAAGATTCAGAGCCCCGGTGGCGGGATTAAAACGAGGGGAGAAATCAACGGGAAAGGTGAACCACGAGACGCCGTCCTGGCTGACGGAAACGATGGCGGGCTCCATCATCCGATTGTTCGAATCTCCACCCACGTAGAACACATTTTCGAAAACGGTGAAGTCCGCGCCGGGACCATCCACGACCCGATTGTTCGTGAAGGCCAGCGTGATCGCGCCGCCGTAGGGCGCAACTCCAGCCGCATCCACTGAAGCCGCGCCGAGTGAAACCACATCGGCCGAGCCAGCGCCATAACCGCCGCCGCGTGGCGCTCCCAGCACGATGCCCGGGAGACTGGCCTGATTGAACGCCTTCGGATGAAGAAACTGGCGCGACACCAATGCATCCGCGAATGGATCCACGTCCGATCTGAGCATCAGTCCGAGGAGCGCTGGCTGCGTGCTCAAGGCCCCGGATTCTCCAATTGAAAAAGCCGCATAGTAATACCCTCCCGCTGGTAACCCTTGGTCGATCGCAGAGGTCCCCTGCCCCTCAAAAACAATGACGCCGTCCGTTTCATTCACCGGAGGTTGGATCGCATTGCGGAGGATCCTCACGGAGGAGGTCGGGCTCACCCAGGAGAGGGCCACTTTTGAAAGACCGATCACCGCCCGGAACTGCGTCACGGGAGGAACATCCGCCTCCATGACATCGAATGAGAATGACTGAGTCGCCACGGTTTGAACCTGGTCCGTCACGCTCACCACGAGCGCAAATTGACCCGACTCCGTCGGAGTGCCGGCCAGCAAACCCGTGGCACCCAAGACCAGGCCCTGAGGAAGAACGGACGCCGTGCGATAGGAATACGGAGGGGTGCCGCCCTTCGCCATGAACTGAGCCGAATAGACCTCTCCCACCTTTGCTTCGGGTAAATCAAAATACGGAAGCGAAAGGTCCAACTCCTCGGTCGGAGGATTTTCCTCCGCCGGATTCACAACTTCCTCAGCGACCGGCGTTACACTCGTCTCAGAATCCGCCGTCATGAGTTTGGCCGCGTTTGCAACCGTGCCTTCTGCCGTCTGGGTGAGACCGCCGCCCGCAGGCTCCGCCGGACCTTCATCAGTGACCACCAGCCTAAACTCAGCCACGTCGGCAGCGCCGAGTGAGTCGGTGACTCGGACTCGAATCGATTCACTCATTGCTTTCGCCGAACTGCCGCTCAGCGATCCCTTTTCTGCATTCAGTGCCAAACCACTCCCCACATTGCCCCGCTCAAGACTCCAACGGTAAGGCGGCGAGCCACCCACGGCCTCCAGCTTTGCATCATAGGCCACCGATGTCTGGCCCCTCGGAAGTCGCCCCGTCGTGATGTAAAGCGGGAGCACAAAAGGCGCGGGTGCCTCCGTGCCACCCGCTCCCTTTGCTGCCTGTGCGGCTAAAACCGAGGCCGTCAGCGGTATGGCCCGAAGCCAAATTCCGGCTCGTTTGACCATGCCAAATCTTTTCCGAATCTGTTCTTCCAACGAGTCCGATTCGAGGATCTCTTCCTCAGGTGACTCGGCCTCATTCAACGAATGCCCTTCCGCATCACTCCATCCCGCCTGTCGCCCTGCGTTGGCCATGCGCGCGACTTCTTGAATGGCACGATCATGTTCAGCGCCACCCATCCCACTCTCAATGGAGGATACCAACACCACGAGGGCAGAGACCCCGACAAGAGTCAAGGTCGCCACCCACCATCCGCTCGAATCTGAAAAACGTCCTGTCATTCGATTAGGGTGTCACCTCAATTCGCAGTCGAGTAAACCGTCTCGCTCCACTGATCGCGTCGCTCACCGTGACACATCGCCGCGTGCCCACAACTTGTTCAGACACGACGGCCTGAGACCCTTGGGTCGGTGCAGTGGCTGCCCCCTTCACGCTCCTCGCAATTTCCGTCCACGCCGGAGATCCCAGCGTGCCGGAGACCTCCACCACATACGTGAGGTCTTGATTCAAAGGATCGCGATCAAACTGAAAGGTCCATGCACCCGCCGTAACGCCCGTCACGGTGACAGGTGCCACGGCATCAGACTGATTTGGATTCGAACCCATGGCATACTCTTCGAGATTGGACTTCCCGTCCCGATCTGGGTCCGCCAGAGCGCCCCAAACCGTTGGCTCCAAAGCCGGCGCGTCCACCTGTGATCCAAATTGAAACCGACCCCAACTTTGGGTCGTGTTTGGGATCACCAGGGTGTCCACCTGCGTGTATCCATGAAAGACCTTCGATTCATCCGACACCCACGAGTCCGAGACAAGGAAGGCCATGTAATTCTGTCCACCCTGAGTAAAGGACTTCATCTGGTAAGCGTTTGGCCCGAATCCCTCGGTGTCCCCGTGATTGGGTTCCTCCACCAAGACGGCGCCCGTGTCAGGATCATAGATTTGGATGTGTGGATCCCTGAATCCAGCCGCCCAGACCCGCCCGAGTGCATCAATGGCGATCGAACTCGCCCCATCAAATTTGTAAACAAACTGTGATGCACCGCGAGGCAGGGGCGCCGGAGTTGCATTCACGATGGCCGCGATTGCGGACTCCACCTGCGCTCCTGTGAATTTGAGCACAACATTTGCATCGGCAGCAGCCGGCGAGTCGCTCAATTCAAAAAGCCCGACATAGAGCGCCCCAACCGCATCCACCGAGATCCCTGAACTGTAAGTGCAGAGATCCAAAGTCACCGCACCGATCACACTCCCATCCAGAGAGACGAATGTTACATTGTGCTTCGGACCGTCAGCATTCGTTCCACCCACGAGCCAGCCTCGGTGGGCAGCCGTCGCGGAGTGGCGATAGACAGCAGAATAGTTCTGCAAGGTCGCCAAAGCGGGTGTCTGCACCCCTAAGGGCGTAAATTTGTGAACATATGACGGGCCGCCAAATCCACCTGTGCCCAAAAGCGCATCTCCATTCGCCGCTACAGATAAAAACGACGGATCAAAATTAACACCGTTTTTGGGAATGGCGGTGCTCACCGGTGACCCGAAGGTCGTCTGCACCGAAAGGGTATTTTGTGAGCCCAAAACAAAACGGCCATCCGGAAGGTGGTCGAAGGTCACGGTGTAGTAACCATTGCTGACAAGGGTCCCGACTTCAGCCGATGTCCATTGGATGGCTTGGGTTGAGCCCGAGGAAATTAACCAAACGAAACAAGCGGCACCGCTGATGGCGGCCCGCGCTAGGAGTTGATGCATGGATATTCTTGACGAGAAAAGGGCAAGAGATCCGAAACGCCCTGCTTTTCGCATAGCCACTGATCTCTCACGCTTCATTGTTGCGATGAAGTTTTTTCCCATGGTCCGTCACACGACGGCATGGAAGTGAGCGTTCGCAGCGAGATGTTCGGACTCCGGGTTTTCGGCAGGCTTGAACGATCAAAATCTCAACTTTGAAATCTCGCATCCCTGCAAACCTGCACACCTTGCCCCCGCCTTCACCCTCAGTTTCCCAAAGATTGGCTTTGCTCCCGGCTGTTACACCTGAATGGGGGTTCGTGACCCGTTACCGCAGCGCGACTGTAGCCGGTTCTAACGGCTTTCCCTGCATCTGCGAACTGAAGCAAAGAGCGCGAGCTCTTCACCTCTATCAAAGAGACCTGCCACTGAGAGGGTAAAAACCCACTCATGAGCAGACATGGGCCGACCCATAGGCCTGAGATGGGCCCTTCTCAATCGATATCTGCCCCATTCTCATTGAAGAAACGCCATAAATGAGAAAAACCAGTCGAATCTCAGATCCATCTCAAACGGGTCACTGGTCGTCAAAATGGGCGACCCGCGCCAATCATGCGGCTGTCTCCACCAAGCAAAGGGTCTAGTTTTGGCCGACTTTGGCGCCCCATACCGACTGCCCGTTGTCCCGATATACCGTTGATTGTTAGCACTCTAACAACACAACCAAACCACCTTCGGCATTCTTGGACAAAGGCCGATCTCGGAGCCTCTCATTCGCGAGGAACCTGATTCTCATTTCGAGCCGACCTTTAGCTGAAATTTACATTCAGTATCAGAGTTGCAAAAATAAGTTATAATTTTCAGAAAGTGTTTGATGGTTTTTATATTTGTTATTATCGTTCCGAAGAATTTAGCAAGCATCCCACTCTCAAAACCATGAAAACAACCGCTCAAATCAAACAAACCCTCACTGCGATCCTCGCTTTCCTGATCGCAGGAATCTTCGCCACCGAAGCCGCCGCCCAGCAATACGTCACTTACAACACCGCCCAGGCCCAGCAGATCGCGGCCTATCAGCAACAAGTGGCCACCTACAATTACAAGATGGCCGTGTATCAGCAGCAGATGGCTGTTTATCAGCAACAAAAGGCCGCCTACGACCATGCCATGGCCCGCCAATCCGCTGCGGCCCGCCCAGCACCCGCCGCCGCCCATGCCAGCAGCATCCGTTTTGATGGCCGTTACGCAGCAACCCCCTCCAACTTCCCTGCTCAGGTCCAATACGCCGTCAACGCCGCTAACCGCATCCAATCAGCCCCCTATCGCCGTGGCGGTGGTCATGCCCGTGTGGATGACAATGCTTACGACTGCTCAGGTTCTGTCTCTCACGTGCTCATCAAGGCCGGCCTCCTTCGCGCTCCCCTGCCTTCCTCAGGTTTCGCCAACTACGGCCTCCCAGGACCTGGTCGCTACATCACCATCTTCGTCAAGCCTGGCGAACACGTATTCATGACCGTCTGCGGCCTTCGCATGGACACAGGTGGTGGCCGTCAGGAAGAGGGCCCCCGCTGGCGCGCCAAGCCCCGGAGCACAGCCGGGTTCTCCATGCGCCACCCAGCTGGTTTTTGATCTTGTTGTCGCATTTCTGCAACTCACCCCTCGAAACCTATCATTCCAGCTACTCAAAACCGCCTCTAAACCGCTCCAAAATCGATAAACCCTCAAAAACAAACACGACTATGAAACTCACCCTCACTCCTGCGAAAAACGAAATTCTCACTCCTGAAAACGAAATCGGCTGGACCAACATGATGCCCTTCGGTTCCGGTTACCTTGAGTTCATCTCCCGCGACCACGGAGACGACTTCGAGCCTGCCGCGGCCCTCAGCGACGAGACCAACGAAGCCCTCGCAGACCTTCCTGTCGACTCAGACGAAGGATGGGGAGCCGTTGCAAACCGCACCCAGAGCGAAATCTGCACCTCTTTCTGGTCTGCCTTGACGAATTCAATCGACCTCCGCCCCGGAATGAAAATCCCCTCCATCGTCTAATCCTTGCAGGTATTCACGGCCCGGCCTCACCCTTTGGAATGACGATCTCTCTCAACTTTTCCAACCACCCGGCGGCGAGCGCTGGCGTTCTCCGACTCGACATGGTTTCGAGTGGAAATGCTTCTCAATTCTCGCCAATGCTTCCGCCGGGTGAATTGGAATCCGCGAGGGAATCAACCCCCATTCCAACTCTCAACTCGAAAGGATCCCCAGCGCCAAGAACGCCCATTGGACCCGGAAAAAACTCTGCGGTTCTTTTGTGAACCCGCGCTGGTTCGACTGAGCTTACCCGAGGGCAGGCGCACCCGAACACAGACCAGAACCCGCTTGTTTTTCACTCCGCCATCGGGAATGATGAAGGTTCATGAGCGATCCAAAACCGGAGTCGCCGGCCACGCCGGACGAGATCACCAAAAAGCTCGAGGAGTTCATCAAGAACAGCCTCGGGGGCCAGGTGCTCTTTACCAAAATCGAGAACTCCCGCAGTCGACACACGCTCGATGAATCGGACGATTCCTCCTCGCCCGCTGAGGAGCAGCCCGAAGTCGATTTCGACTTCCGTTACAAGCCCGCCGAGATCAAGGCCTACCTGGATCGTTTTGTGATCCGGCAGGACGATGCCAAGAAGGTCCTCGCCACAGCGGTGTGCGACCACTACAACCACGCCCGGATGCTGCGCGAAATGCGGAAATCAGGGCAGACCGATGTCGAGTTCACCAAGCAAAACGTGCTCATCGTCGGCCCGACAGGCGTCGGGAAGACCTACTTGGTCAAGCACATCGCCGACCTCATCGGCGTTCCGTTTGTGAAGGCAGATGCCACCAAGTTCAGCGAGACCGGCTACGTCGGGGGCGATGTGGATGACCTCGTCCGTGATCTCGTGGCCAAGGCCGGGGGCAACGTCGAGATGGCTGAGCACGGGATCATTTACCTCGATGAAGTCGATAAACTGGCCTCGCACTCGGAGCGAGGCGGCCGTGATGTGAGCGGTCGTGGGGTGCAGACGGCTCTCCTCAAATTGATGGAGGAAACCGAGGTTCCCCTTTATGCCCCCAATGACATGCGGGCTCAGATGCAGATGATGTTCGACATGCGGAAGGGAGGCTCGGGCCGCGAGGTGGTGAACACCCGAAACATCCTCTTCATTGTCAGTGGGGCTTTCTCCGGACTGGAGAAGATCATCGCCAAACGACAGACCCGCACTGACATCGGCTTCAATTCCTCACCCGCCGAGGAACTCAGTGGTGAAATGCTCATGCGGGACTCCCGCACCCGTGACTTCATTGATTACGGTTTCGAGGCTGAATTTGTGGGTCGCCTGCCCGTGCGCGTGGTCTGCGATCCCTTGATTGCGGATGATTTGTTTCAAATCATGAAATGCTCCGAGGGCAGCCTCATCCGGCAGTTCGAGCGTGAGTTCGCCGCTTACGGAGTCCGCGCTTCCTTTGAAGACGGAGCTCTGCGGGCCGTCGCAGAAAGCGCCGCCGAGGAGAAAACTGGAGCCCGCGGACTGGTGACCGTTTGGGAAAAAGTGCTGCGTGAGTTTAAGTTCGAGCTGCCCAGCATCGCGCTGCCTGAGCTGATCGTCAGCGAAGCATTGGTCAAAAACCCCACCGCCGCGCTCGAGGCCTGCCGTCTCTTGGCCGAGGAATGGGCCAGCGATGTAAGAGCCACCGAGGTCCGGGATTTTGCGGAGGCCTTCCGTCGGGAACACGGGATCGAGATTCAGTTCGAACTGGCCGCTGTGCAGGCCATCACCGATCGGGCGAGTCGTGAGGGCAGCAGCATCGAGGCCCTTTGTCTGAAGCTCTTCAAAGACTACCCTTTTGGCCTTCAGTTGGTCATCCGAAACAGTCGCCGCACGATCTTCACCCTCAATGAAGCCGCCGTCGCTCAGCCCGACCTTTTCCTGAGCGAACTGGTTTCCCAGTCTTACCGCGACGCGCTCCCTCCCAAAGAAGAGACATCCCTGCCACTGCCCCATGCCCACTAAGCGCGCTATCATCTCGATCATCGGAGTGGCCGTCTGCCTTCCGCTTCTCCTTCTCTACCGGGAAGGCACCTTTCATGATTTGGCGGATTGGTTGGAGCGCACCTACAAACAAATCTTCATCCTTCAGGGGACGGAGCTTCGTCGGCTGGTGCCCATCCAATATGCCTACTACACCAGCATGGCGTTTTTCATCGCATGGGTTTGCATGGAGACACCCCTGCCCTCCCGACAGTTTGGCATCATGTTCGGCACAGCCTTTCTCACCGTGCTTCTCTCTCCCGCGCTGGCTTTTAGTTCACTGCTTTTTGAGCCCTTCTCGGGACTCCTTGCCATCCTCGCTTCCGGACTTTTGGGCATCGCCGTCAGCGGCACCGAGAGAGGTCAGCGGGCTCACACGCTGCGCAGACTCTTCGTCGGGAGACTCTCAGCCAAAGGATTCGAGTCCCTCGCCAGCGCCAAGGAGCCACCCAAACTCACCGTCCGGCGCGAGCTCACGGTTTTAAATTGTCGGGTCCTCAATTACGGCGAACTCGGCTCTCAGCTTGAGCCTGAGGAATTGGAAAAACTTAGTGCTGACTTCTTAAAGGTCGTGGCCGAGTTCCTCGTCTCCAAAGGCGGCTACCTCGACACCTGCAATGAAGACGGCGTGCGCGTCCTCTTTGGGTTCCCTCTGGTGGATGACCAGCACGCAGTCACCGCTTGTCAGGTCGCCGTCGAACTGCGGCAGCGCCTCATCAATCTCACCGGTGAAATGGACAATCGCTGGCATAAAAAACCCGCGCTCGGCGTGGCTCTGGCCTCGGGAGAAATGACCTGCGGCCTCATCGGCGTCGGTGATTTCCAATACTACGGTGCCGTTGGCGAGTCCCTGGATTTTGGCCATCGTCTCTGCAGCTTGAACACGGTTTACGGCAGCCTTTTGCTCCTCGGACCGCGCACCTTTCACCTGGCCAAGGACGCCATCGAGGTGCGGCCCATGGAGATGGTTTATGCTCCAAAGATTCACTCCGTCAGTGAAATCTATGAGCTGCTCGGCACCAAGGACTCCCTGTCTGAAGAGGAGATCAAAGCGCGGGATGCTTTCTGGCAAGGCGTTGTCCAGATCCGCCGGGGAGATTACAAACAAGCGCTGGAGAATCTCAATCGTGCGCGTATCGAAGGCCGTGACGATCTGCCGTTGCGCTATTTCATCGAACGCGTTGAAGCCACCGCCACGGAAGGGTCGGGTGGGCTCGATGCCAAGGGCGCCGCTCGCCATGTTCGGATGCTCGTCTCCGGCTAGCCGTCTCTTCCTCTCCTCTCATGCCATCTCATCCCACCGTCCTCCAGTCCGCCAAGCTTCTCCCCCATCTTTTCGAGACGCGGCCTGAGGTCAAAAAAACCAAGGTCCGCCAGTGGCTGAAGTTTGGCATGGTCATGGTCAATGGAAAATCCATCACCCAGTTTGATCATCCCCTCGAGCCCGGTGACGTCGTCACCATCCAGTCGGAGCGCGCCGCCCGCACCGCCAGTGCCCTGCCTTCGAGCATCAAGATCCTATTTGAAGACGAGCACCTCATGGTCATTGAAAAACCCGAGGGCCTCCTCAGTATCGCCACCGAGTCCGAGAAAAAAGACACCGTCTATGCTCACCTCACAAACTACGTCCGAGGCGGGCTAGAGCTCGGGCGCGAGCGCGTCTGGATCGTCCATCGCCTCGACCGCGAGACCTCGGGCCTCATGGTCTTTGCCCGCACCGAAGCGGCAAAACGCACCCTTCAGGAAAACTGGCAGGATGCTGAAAAACGCTACCTCGCCGTCGCGGAAGGTGCCCCCGAAAAAGACGAGGGCCTCCTCCACTCCTACCTCGATGAAAGCCATCCCGGAAAAGTGTTCAGCACCACGGCCAGCGATCAGACTCGTGAAGCCAAGACCCATTTTCAAGTCTTGAAGCGCAGGGCAGACCGTTCATTGATCGAGCTCACGCTGGAGACCGGACGCCGGCATCAGATTCGCGTGCAATTGTCCGACATCGGCTGCCCCATCGTCGGTGATGAAAAGTACGCCTCCCGTACCAATCCCGCAAAAAGACTCGGCCTCCATGCCTGTCACCTGGAGTTCCCCCATCCCGAGACCGGTGAGCCCCTTTCATTTGACTCCCCCCTGCCTCACGCCCTCGCGAAGCTCGTTTAGTTACAGCACCGGATTGGACAAAGATCCGATCTTCTCAATCTCAATCGTCACGCGGTCGCCCGACTTCAAAAACAGCTGTGGCGTGCGAGCCATCCCCACACCATGCGGCGTTCCCGTGAGGATCACCGTTCCCGGTAGGAGCGTCGTATCCGCGCTCAAGAACTCGATCAGCGTCGGCACATCGAAGATCATATCGTTCGTGTTCCAGTCCTGCACCGTCTCGCCATTCAGGATGGTTTTAATCCCGAGATCATTCGGTTTCGTGATCTCATCCGTCGTTACCAGCACGGGTCCGAGAGGACAAAAAGTATCAAAGGTTTTGCCTCGGCACCACTGACCCCCGCCGCCCTTTTTTTGCCAGTCGCGGGCACTCACATCATTGGCACAAGTGTAGCCCAACACGTAGTCCAGTGCGTCCGCTTTGGACACGTCTTTCGCCGCCTTGCCAATGACAACCGCCAGCTCGCACTCGTAGTCCACCGAGTTGCTCTTCAGTTTTTGAGGCAACAAAATCGGATCACCCGGGTTCTGCACCGCCGCTGGATTCTTCATGAAAAGCACCGGATGTTCCGGTGCGACCTGTCCACCCTCAGCCGCATGACGCAGGTAATTCAGACCGATGCAAAAGATCGCCGTGGGTTGAATGGGCGCGAGGATCTTCTTCACCTCCGCCACTCTCCCCGTGACTCGATGATCCCCAAAAACATCGCCTTCGATGCAAAGCACCGCGCCATCTGCTTGCTGCGCGCCGCAGTGAATCTCACCCGCCTGATTTTGGAATCGAATGATCTTCATACCCTTTAATAAGTCGCCCGTCCGCCTGACAGATCGAAGACTGAGCCCGTCGTGAAGGAGCAATCTTCTGACGAAAGCCAGGCCGCAAGCGCTCCCGCTTCCTGAACCTGACCAAACCGACCCATCGGAATCTTGGAAAGCATGTAGTCGATGTGTGCTTGACCCACTTGCTTTAAGATATCGGTCTCGATCACCGCTGGCGTGATGCAATTGACCAAGATGTTGGAAGTGGCCAACTCCTTGCCCAAAGACTTGGTGAGCGCGATCACGCCCGCCTTCGCCGCACTGTAATGCGAGGCATTCGGGTTCCCCTCTTTGCCTGCGATGGAGGCAATGTTCACGATCCGTCCATAGCCACTCTTCAGCATCATCGGCACCACCGCGCGGCAGCACAGGTAGGGACCGATCAGATCGATCTCCACCACCTTCCGCCACTCGGCCACCGGCAGTTCCCACATCTTCGCCGTTGAGCCCGCGATGCCTGCGTTGTTCACCAGAATATCGATACCCCCCAGCGCATCCATTGTTTTGGCAGTCGCCTCATTCACGGACTCCTCCGAGGTCACATCCACCTGCGACACGTGCACCCGACCGATCGTGGACAGCTCCAAAGCCGCCTCCGCCATCGCATCCACATCCAGATCCCACAGACTCACCGTCGCACCCGACTGCACCAACCGAGTCGCGATCGCGTATCCGATTCCCCGTGCACCACCCGTCACCACTGCTCTCCGATTCTTTAGGTCGATTTGATTCATATCATCCCCAGAGTGAAACAGTCGCCTGATCTATGCCAATGGTTTTTCGAGCCACACATCGCCTTGCGACCCGAGGTCAGCGCGTGCATTCTGGGTTCAAATGAAAGCCATCCTCCTTGCCCTACTCACCCTCCTCCCCATCGGCCTTGTCGAGGCACAGACACCCGCCCTCCGACTCACGCCCGACCAGGTCTCCCGCATCGGAAAACGCATCTGGGCCAATGAATGTGGCGGCACCGTCGAAGGCCTCACCAGTTGGAACAAAGGCGAGGACTTCGCCTCACTCGGCATCGGCCACTTCATTTGGTATCCCAAAGGCAAGGAAGGCCCCTTTGAGGAGAGTTTCCCTTCTCTCGTGCGCTACCTTCAGGGTCGCCGCTTCCCTCTTCCCGCTTGGCTCCCCAAAACTGCCGACTGCCCCTGGCAAACGCGCGATGCCTTCCTCCGAGATGCAAGAGGCGTCATGCAAACCGACCTCCGAAAAATGCTCTCCAGCTCCGTGCGTGAGCAGACCGAGTTCATCATGCTCCGGCTCCAAAACGCACTGCCCAAAATGCTATCCGCCGCCGGGAGAGCCAAGCGCAGCGGCGTCGAGTCTAACTTCAACTACCTCCTCGGAACCCCCGAAGGAACCTATGCCATGATCGACTACGTCAATTTTAAAGGCGAAGGCACCAACCCCTCCGAGCGCTACCGCGGCGAGGGCTGGGGCCTCCTCCAAGTCCTCATCGAAATGCCCACTGCCGGAAAATCCACCCCCGCCGTCGCCTTCGGTGACGCCGCCAAACGCGTCCTCACCCGCCGAGTCCAAAACTCCCCCCCCGAACGCGGCGAGCAACGCTGGCTCCCCGGCTGGCACAACCGCTGCAACGGCTATAAAGGGCGGTTATAAGTCTCCCAAAAACCAAGGAGTGACGACTTCCAGTCGTCATGCTCGCAAACGCTAGGGTTGCCAGTCAGTGACGAAGCGAGTAGCCTCCCAACATGAACGATTGGCTAGATTGTCAGGCTGTGGAGCGCGATTCTCAGCGGGTCAGCGGCGCATGGATTTTCCGTGGGACCCGAGTTCCTGTGCGGGCCTTGTTCGAGAACTTGGAGGACGGGGCGACGGTGGACGATTTCCTTGAATGGTTTCCAGGCGTGCAACGTGCCCAGGTATTGGCGGTGCTGAAACATGCGGAGTCCAGTTTGCTTACCCCCGCCTAACCATGCGGATTCTCCTTGACCAGGGCACTCCCGCTCCCTTGCGCAAACACCTGCGCCCTCATCCCGTGGACACGACGGCAGAGCGGGACTGGTCCACGATTTCAAACGGCGAATTGCTGAAGCTTGCCGAAGATGACGGTTACGAAGTCTTCATCACCACTGACCAGAACCTACGTTACCAACAGAACCTCAGCGGACGTCGGCTTGGTATCGTCGTGCTGATGGCCACTTCTTGGCCTCGCACCCAACAGCGTATTCCTGAAATTCTCGCCGCAGTCAGCCATGTGCTTGGGGGCGGCTATGAAGAAGTCCCGCTTTGACAAAAACGGTGGCCAAACTCACCTAACGAACAGGGGGCATCATTCCACCAAGCCGCGATGCAAACGGCCGTCTGGCGATTCGCGATTGGATGCACTTGAGCTGACTCCGCGAGGATAGCTTTTGGCCGCTTCGGTATCGAGATTTGAAACAAAACGGATGCAAGCGTCGGCCCGCATGGCATCTGTCGTGTCATCGGCGACTCCCGCAGGCCGCCGTCTAATCCGGTTCATTCGGTGTCTTTACAGGTATGAGCAGCATCCCACCAAATCGAGGAAGTCGAGGCTACTTACTCCCTCCGGGCTTCAAGGACCTCATTGATGGCTTGAGGGATCCTGCCACGAACCTGAGGTATGATGCTCTTCGCCTTAACGACCAAATCCATGCCGACAAGGTTCGTGTGGTCGGAGAGCAAAGAGAACAGCTTGGCGTCATGTCGCGATCTGACGCTCTCGATTTGGCGCGGTCAAAAGGCATGGACCTCGCTGAGCTTGCTCCACACGCAGCCCCGCCCGTTTGCCGACTCCTAGATTATGGTGCGTTTTGTGACGCGCTGTCCAAGCTAGGGAAAACCAAAAGTAACGACGTGGAATAGGTTCAACTTTGAATGACCCCAGAAGAACCATTGAGCGGTGAAGACAATGGAGCCTATTGAGAATGTAGCGGACTCGGTTGTCTCCGAAGTTCGCGCCATCAACCATCAAATTGTCACCGACCACGGTGGCAACCTTGCTTCATATTTTACTGTGCATCGTAAGCGCCAGTCGAGCAATCCTCGCTTGGTCAAGTCATCCAAAGTAGGCCGTTAAAAAGGGTGTATTTGTGTGTGGAGCGGCATTTCCCCAATGAATCCTCCTGAACACCCCGCTTTTCAATAGGTTCAATAGTCACTCACTCGCCAGCCCTTGCTGCTCATGAAGGATCTCCGCTTCCCACAAGAGACTCCAAATGGCAGTCCCGCCCGCGAAAAAGGACCCAAGGGTGGAGCGATGACACCAACCCAAAAAAAGCAGAGCAGGTTTCCCTGCTCCGCACTTCATCGAGACTGAAGGACTCAGTCTGAATTACTTCTTGGCGTCGAACTTGGCTTTGCACTTTTCACAGCAGAACGCGACGGTTTTGCCATCTTTGTCTTTGCTCGTGATGGTGGAGTCTGCTGGCTTTCCACTGATGGGGCACTTGTCAGCCGCTGAGGCCAATCCTGCAGATGCGAACGTGAGGATGAAGACGATGAAAGGAATCGGCCATGCACCATGCGGTGAGGACGACTCTAAAGACCGAGGACTTTTTGGGGCTCAACCAGACGCATGCAAACTCGGAAGGTGATGTAGTTCAGACGGATGGTGGGGATGTCTTCAAACCGACGGGCGGCGCGGCACATGGTGCCGAGGTGATTCCAGGAGCCGCCGCGGAAAAGTCGCTTCTCACCTCGGGTGGGGCCGGTGGGGTCGGTGACGTCACGCTGGGGGTAGTAGGCGGAGTAGTCCTGCACCCACTCGTAGAGGTTCCCGAGCATGTCGCGGAGCTGCCAGGCGTTGGGCTGAAGCTGCCGGACCCGGCGGGGGCCGGCGCGGTTTCCGGCAAAGGCTTGCTCGGGATAAAACGTCTGCCAGCCACGACCGCTGTAGCCGACACTGCTGTTTCCACCATACCAAGCGATGCCGTGGAGCACGGGCACATTGTTTTTTCCGAGCACTTCCATGGGGCCGGCATACGTGGTGGTGGTGGTCCCGGCACGGCAGGCGTACTCCCATTGGGACTCGGTGGGCAGAGCATAAATGGCGTCCCGAGGGAGACGCTTGGCGGCCTGCTCTTTGGCTGTGAGTCGCTTGCAAAACTCGACGGCCTCCAGCCAACTGACGTAGTAGATAGGCACGTTGGGTGCCTCGGCGGCGCAGACGGAGGAGGCCTCGTTTTTTCCATGAGGCTTGGAGACCCGGCGGAGCGTCACGTCTTCTCCACCCATTCGATAGACGGTGGGGTCATCGAGCATTTTCTGGGCTTGGTCTCGGAGGCTGAGCCCCATGACGGTCTTCCACTGCTCCTGAGTGACTTCGGTCTCGCCCAACCAGAAACCGCGAGTGAGGGTGACCCGATGCGGGTGCTCGTCGTCATCACGACCGGGCTCGTCTGAGGGTGAGCCCATGGTAAACTGACCGGGAGGACACCAGCGGAGGGTGATCCCGGCTGAGTTATCGGTGCGGGCCTGCCCTGCGCGCTGGCCGGCAAAGAGCCCCTGCCCCTGGGCGCGTGCGGCGATGCAACAAATGAATACTCCAAACAAGAGTGTCCTCATGGTAGGCAAGGTCGTCCCAGGGGTGCGCCAACGCAACTGGCGCTTATTTTTTAGCCTTGGCGACGGGTGCCGAGGGTAAAGCCTTCCGAGTGAAGACGAGATCCCGCGAGAGCGCCCAAAAGACACCGACGGTGGCGAGGATGAGAAAGACCGTCACGCCGATGGGCCAGAGGCTGAGGAGTGGCTTCAAGCGTGAGCGGCGACGTTTCATCCGTAAGTGTTCAAGGCGACTATGAGCGAGGGCAAGCCTGCCGTAAAGCAAATCAAACTTTCCCGCGATGGCGGGCAAACATGGCGAGGCAGCGGTCGCGCTCGGTGGCATGATCAACCATGGGCGCGGGGTAACCGGGGGCAAGGGAGAGTCCGGGGGCAGGTGGCTCCATGAGCCGCTGAGGTGGGACGTCTCTGAGCTCTGGCACCCATTTTTTGATGTAGGTGCCTTCGGGGTCATAGCGCTTGGTTTGGGTCCAGGGATTCTGAATGCGAAAGTAGGGCGCGGCATCGGCTCCGGTGCCTGCACTCCACTGCCAGCCGCCATTGTTGCTGGCGTTCTCGCCATCGACCAGATGCTGCATGAAGTGACTCTCTCCGAGCTTCCAATGGCAGTGCAGATCCTTCGTGAGGAACATGGAGACGATCATGCGGACGCGATTGTGAATGAATCCGGAGCCGAGCAACTCTCTCATGCCGGCATCGACGATCGGGAATCCTGTTTTTCCCTGACACCAACGCTGAAAGGCCTCATCACTGCCTGTCCAGGCAATGCCACGAAAGTCGGGATTGAACTCGCCCTCGAAGACCTCGGGATAGTGCCAGAGGATGGCCATGTAAAACTCACGCCAGGCCAATTCCTTGATGTAGGTCTGAATGGAGGCCGCGGGGCCAGATGCAGAGAGGGCGCGGGCATACAATTCACGGATGGAAATGAGACCAAAGCGCAGGTCCTGCCCGAGGCGGGAGGTAGTCTGCCCCGCAGGAGTGTCCCGCTTTTCGCTGTAGCGAGCGATGATGCCGGAATCGATCACGTTTTTCAGGCGATCCCGCGCGGCGCGCTCGCCGGGCTCAGGGATGTCTGCCGTGCAGGGCGGAAGTTCCCAGTAGTCCAAAGTCGGGACGGGCAAACTGGTCAGAGTCGAACGGGGAGGAACTCCGAGCGACTTGATGACAGGAAGCGGTGCGGCCTTGGGCTGAGAAAGCCAGTTTCGACTGTAGGGTGTGTAAACCCGGTAGGGCTGACCACCGCCGGTGAGGACCTCACCCGCCTCGTGCATGACGCTGTCTTTGAAGTGATGAAACGAGATGCCGCGTCGGGCACACATCTGCTGGACCCGCTCCTCCACCTGACGTCCATGGGGATCGTAATCCCGATTCCAATAAATGGCGGTGGCACCTGTCTCGACGGCGAGGCGCTCCAGTTCGACTTCCGCGGCACCCGCTCTGAAAAGGAGCCGCGAGCCGAGGGTTTCGAGATTTTTCGCGAGCGACGCTAGGCTTCCGCAAAGGAATTGCTGGCGGGTGCTGCCCGTCCAGCTGTGCTTTTTTTTCCAAGTGCTGAGGATGTAAACGGGGACCACGTTATTGCCTCCGGCAGCTGCGTGATGAAGGGCGGTATTGTCCGTGAGACGCAGATCACGACGGAACCAGTGGAGGACGATGGGAGATGACATGGAAAAGAAAAAAGGCTGGAAATGGCCTGACTGATAACGTCTGAGCGGGGTAGATCGGACGTAGATGAGGCTCGGTTGATCATCCGGTAGCAAAAGAGACACAGTGTTTCGCACCACTTCTCTTGACGGTCACGCTCCCGCTTCTATGATGCGCACCTCTTTTCCCCATGAACATCCACGAATACCAAGCTAAAGAACTGTTTGAAAAATTCGGCGTTGCGACGCCTCAGGGCAAAGTTGCCGCCACAGCGGAAGAAGCTGGCGCAGCTGCACGTGAGATCGGCGGACCCGGCCTCGTGGTGAAAGCTCAGGTGCACGCAGGTGGGCGCGGTAAGGGGACCTTCAAAAACGGATTCAAGGGTGGCGTGCACGTCGTGGACTCCGCTGAGCAGGCTCAAGAGATCGCCGGCAAAATGCTCGGACAGACGCTGGTGACGCATCAGACGGGACCCGAAGGCAAGCTGGTGAGCAAGGTGCTCATCGCTAAAGCCGTCGATATCACCAAGGAATTTTACTTTGCGATCCTCTTCGACCGTGCGAGCAGCCGCCATGCAGCGATCGCCTCGACCGAGGGTGGAATGAACATCGAAGAAGTGGCCGAGAAGACACCTGAGAAAATCTTCAAAGAGTTCATCCATCCGACGATCGGACTTCAGCCCTACCAGTGCCGCAAGATCGCAGCATCACTCGGTCTCAAGGGTGCTCAGGCCGGACAGGCAGGTAAGCTCTTCGCAGCTCTTTGGAATCTCTACATCAAGAGTGACTGCTGCTTGGTTGAGGTGAATCCTCTTGCCATCACGACCGAGGGTCAGGTGGTCGCCCTGGACGCCAAGTTCAATTTTGATGACAACGCTCTCTACCGCCAAAAGGACATCTCTGCGATGCGCGACACGACAGAGGAAGATCCTCGCGAAGTGGCGGCCAGCGAGTTTGGTCTGAATTACATCGGACTGGATGGAAACATCGCCTGCCTCGTGAATGGAGCAGGCCTTGCGATGAGCACCATGGACATCATCAAAATCCACGGCGGTGAGCCAGCAAACTTCCTCGACGTCGGAGGCGGCGCCTCGAAAGACCAGGTGTCCGCAGCCTTCAAGATCATCCTCGGTGACCCCAATGTGAAGGGCATCTTGGTCAATATCTTTGGTGGCATCATGGACTGCGCCATCATCGCTGACGGGATCATCGCCGCATCCAAAGAGGTCGGCCTCAGCCTGCCGCTCGTCGTCCGTCTCGAGGGCAACAACGTGGAAGCAGGAAAGAAGAAGCTCGACGAGAGTGGACTCGCCCTGACCAGTGCCGAAGGACTCACCGATGCGGCCCAGAAGATCGTAGCCGCCGTGTCATCCGCGGCGTGATCCTTGGTTCACTTACAACTCTGAAACGACTCAAACTCTTTTAACATCATGGCCATCCTCGTTGACTCCAGCACTCGCATTCTCGTCCAAGGCATCACAGGTGACTTTGGCTCCCGTCACGCCAAGTTATCCCTCGACTACGGCACCGCTCTAGTAGCCGGTGTGACTCCAGGCAAGGGAGGTCAGACTTTCGAACACAATGGCCACAAAGTGCCGATCTTCGACACCGTATCCGAAGCAGCGCGTGAAACAGGTGCGACCGTGAGCGCGATCTTTGTTCCGCCGCCCTTTGCCGCAGACGCCATCATGGAGTGCGTGGATGCAGAGCTGGCGCTCGCTGTTGCCATCACCGAGGGAATCCCGGTCAATGACATGATCCGCGTGAAGTCTGCCATGGCTCACAGCAAGACCCGCTTGATCGGCCCGAACTGCCCAGGGCTCGTCACTCCAGGAACGGGAGACAAGTCTCACGGCGGCTGCCGCATCGGCATCGCCCCAGGTTACATCCACAAGCGCGGAAACGTAGGGGTAGTTTCCCGTTCCGGCACCCTGACCTATGAGGCCGTGTGGCAGCTCACCACCCGTGGCTACGGGCAGAGCACCTGCGTCGGGATCGGGGGTGACCCTGTGAATGGAACCAATCATTTGGATGTGCTGAAAATGTTCAATGAAGACCCCGAGACCGAGGCCATCATCATGATCGGGGAGATCGGTGGTAACGCGGAGGTCGAGGCCGGCCGCTGGGCCAAGGACAATTGCAAAAAGCCAATCGCCGCATTCATCGCAGGAGCCACGGCTCCTCCAGGGCGCCGCATGGGTCACGCCGGAGCGATTATTGGTGGCGCCGACGATACAGCCGCAGCCAAGAAACGTATCCTTGCTGAATGCGGAATCGCCGTCTCAGAATCTCCCGCTGACATGGCAGCAACCTTGCTTACCATCTACAAAAAATAACCCTCTACTCACTCACCCATGGCCGTCATCGCAAAAGGACTTGAAGGAATCGTCGCAGCAGAAACCCGCATCGGAG
>CAMBPV010000040.1 GCA_945869695.1 Prosthecobacter debontii | reverse complement strand
TTAGAAATCCTGACTGAGTCTGATTCAAATCATTCCATTGCCCCCATTCCTTTGCCAATCCGTCTTTGATTCGTCCCAAATGACCTTCTTAACCCAAGGTTATGATAGACAAGGCCTGCATTTTCCATGGTTTTGGTGCGTAAGCCCTGCCCGCACCCTCGGACACCTTCGAGGTTTCTTGAAGGCGGATTTTGGTGTGACGTGATGGATTATGACGTTAAACAAACCGATTCCTGCCGATTCTTGCCAAACCGAGAAAATCCTGCCCTGCGTGGAGCTGCAAACGCCCCTCGAGAGCGGCAAATCCATGCAGGAAACTGCTGCCGAAAGTCCCACTCAAAATCTGGTTTCGAAAGAAGTGTCGGTTCGAGTCCGACCCCCTGAACCACTCAGGAGTGAAGTCCGAGTCCGAGGCTCCTTGAGGTTTTCCGTAAATCTCACGTAAAAGGTCAGACGGTGGCTCTGCAGCAAATTTGAAAAAACATAGCACCAGGCCCAATCCACAATGAACTCACGCAAAGATAGCACCTACCTGAGAGCCGCCATTCAACTGGCTCGGGAACGCATGATTGCGGGTCATGGCGGGCCTTTTGGGGCAGTGATTGTTTTTGAGGGTGAGATCATCTCAGAGGGTTGGAATCAGGTGACCAGCACAAATGACCCGACCGCTCATGCGGAGGTGGTGGCCATTCGGGCTGCGGCGGCGCGGCTGGGGAGGTTTTCCCTGAAGGGATGCACGCTTTACACGAGCTGTGAGCCCTGCCCCATGTGTCTGGCTGCGACGTATTGGGCGCGGATTGATCGATTGGTGTATGGCGCGACCCGAGCGGATGCGGCGGGGATCGGGTTTGATAATGAGGCGCTCTATCAGGAAATGAACCTTCCGATCCGCGAGCGAAGCCTGCCGATGGAGCAGATGCTCCACTCCGAGGCGGTCGAGGTTTTTGAGGCCTGGCGCATCAAGGCGGACAAGATTGCTTACTGAGCCGTCCGGCTCGGAATTTCTTCATCTGTGTCCCCTTTCTCTCTTCAAAGAGACGTTGATAAATGGCGGAAGTGATGTGTGTTCTGCGGCAACCCTTTCTACCTGCTCGTGGCACAGCTCTCCGACCCTTATTCCTTTCAAATGGCTGGCTTCAGCCCAGAGGATGTCGATGAGATCCTCGAAGATCTGGATTATCTTTACCAGAACTCCACTTGGTCTTATACGCGGGAGCGGACGTCGGGAATGATCCTGGAGTCTCCGGTGATTCTGACTGACTTCCTGCGCAATGTGCGGGCCGACGCCCTGCGCAATGCCATGATCCCCCGCTCCGTGAAGAACATGCTTTTGCGCTGAAGGGGCTACCACCCCACGTTTGCTTTACCGCAATCTTTTTGCAATAAAGGATTGACTCGAATGCAATCGACTTGCAACAGTGAGGGTTAATGAATTCGAGAATACTCTTTTTTTCCGTCCTGAGTCTCGCTTCTGGGACCAGTCTTTCCCGGGCCGATCAATTCAAGGGGCAGCAGGAGCAGCGTTATGTTTACAGCCCCTTCACGGCGATGTCATCTCCAGTGGTTCTGCCGATGGATGGGAAGGTATCGGAAGCGGATTGGGTGACGGGGCTGGATGTGAGCTTGGGCGGTGTGCTTTTTCCGCATGTCCACATCGACACGGCTTTCGGGACCACCTCGGGTAATCAGTCCCAACTGGCCCTGGGTCACCATGATCCCATCCGCAACGGGTTCACGGCTCAGAATCTCGAACTGGGTCTGTCCGGTCGGTTCAACGAGTACTTGGAAGCCTTCGGCACGTTCGCCGGCACGTTGGATTTGGATAACGACTTCGACGGCATCTATGAGGAATGGTTTGTGAAACTCAAGAATCTGCCCGGCGGTTTTGAAGTCCGCGCCGGTCGTGTGTACAACCGCTTCGGGATTCAAAATACCTACCATCCGCATGGTTTCGATTGGGCAGATCAATACCTGGTGAACGCGCGGATGCTGGGTGAAGACTCGATGACGCTGATCGGCGGTGAAGTCTCGTGGAGACTGCCCGTCTCCTGGGTCTCCCAGCTCGATGTGGCCGTGGGTGTAGCGCCTGATGGGCACGCTCATGAGCACGGAGAAAGCGTGGGTCCGGAGCCCGAGTTCGAGGCAGAGGGTGCCTCCTTTGATGACGTGATGACAGTGGCCAACTGGACTAACATTTACAACTTCAACGACTTCCACCAATACCGCGCCGGTGTCTCGGGCGCGTTCGGCAGCAATCGCTGGGGCCGTGATACCCAGGTCTACGGTGCGCACTTTGAGTATCAATGGCGCGAGAACGGCTTCGAGCCCGGAGGCCGCTATTTCCGCTGGAGGACAGAAGCCATGTGGAGACGCTACGGAGCCGTGAGTGGACATCTTCCCGGTGAAGGAGCAGGCGCTCACGGTGGGCATGAGGAACACGGCGAGCATGAAGAGCACCACGATGAACCTGAAGAACATCATGATGAGCACGAAGATGAGAATCATGATGAACATGAAGGTGAAGAGCACCATGATGAATCCCGCCGCGTGGCCACCTTCAGCGATTTCGGTTTCTACACGAGCGTGCTTTACGGTCTGCCCTCGAATCTCGAATTCGGCCTCCGCGCTGAATACGTGACGGGAGATACCGCGGTGGGATTGGATAATCGTTTCCGCCTGAGTCCCGGCATCACTTATTACATCAATGATGCCCGCACGCTCAAGTTCCGCGTCCAATACAACTATGACCACTCCAGCAACTTCGGACACGAGCACGGCGTCTGGGGTCAGGTGAGCTACAATTGGGGTGGACCCGAAGTTCGATAACTTTCCAAACGTATCTCCCATTGCCATGAAACGACTCTCTCTGCTTTTTGCCCTTTTGATTCCCCTGCATCAGCCACTCCAGGCTGAGCCCATGAAGGTGGCGTCCTTGCATCCGCTGATCAGTGATCTGGTGCAGAAAGTTGGCGGTGCTCATGTGCAGGTCCTCTCGATCATCAAACCGGGGGCCGATATTCATCACTTCGAGCCCTCGGGCAAAGACATCGCCGCGATGAAAAACACCCGCATGCTCTTCGCATCGGGCAAGCACCTCGAGTCCTATTTGGGAAAGCTGAGTGACTCGCTCGGCGCATCGGTGAAGGTCATCGAGGTAGGCAGGCTGGTGCCTTCGGTCGTCTTGAATCCGGATCAGGCTATCTTTGTCTGCTGCCCTGCTCATGCGAAGAACGGCATCGACCCCCACTGGTGGCACAGCGCAGACTCCATGAAGCGCGCAGCCCGGATCGTGGCCGATGCGCTCTCCGAGGTCGACCCAGCCAATGAGTCCGCCTATGAAGCAGGGGGAAAAGCAGCCGCAGCCGAATTCGAATCCTTGAAAAAATGGGCCCAGCAGCAGATCTCAGCCATCCCGCGTGAGAACCGTAAACTCGTCACCGCGCACGCTGCATTCGGATACTTCTGCAAGGAGTATGGATTCAAGTCCGTGCCCATCCTCGGTCTCTCCCGCGAATCCGAGACCTCCCCTCAATACCTGGCCACGGCCATTCAGGTGATCCGCGAAAACAAAATCCGCGCCGTGTTTCCCGAAGATCAAGCCAACCCCAAAGTGCTGACCGAAATCGTGCGGGATACGGGTGTCAAAATCGGCGGTGAATTGGTTGCCGACGGAACCTCACCTCAGGCGCACACTTTTGAGGCCATGCTCCGGCACAATGTCTCAGCCATCGTCGAAGCCCTGAAGTAGTTTTTTATTGGAAGACCCCTCTTCCGCGCTCCATAGGTTCCCCTCCCCATGCGCGGATTCCCACCCCTTCACCTCATCCTGCTATCGTTGATCTTCGCGGTCATCGGGATTCCGCTCTATCGGCTCACCAGCACCGGTCCCGTGAGGCAGGAGGAATCCGAGCCCGTCGCCGGAGCCAAGACCGCGGCCTACATCCGGCTGAAGTATGCGCATCGACCCACCGAGGTCAGCGCCCGGCTCGGAACTGATGACCTTTTGAAAGGCATTTCTCTGGATGAAACCAGCATCGAGAGTGAGGTCCAGATCGCCATTCCGCCCGATGGCTTTGAGATCATCCTCTCCGCCAAATGGCCAGAAGGAACGCCCGACACCGCATTGACTCTGGAGGTGGAGCCTGCGGGCTTGGACTCGAAAAAAGAAACCCGTTGGACATCAGGCTCGCCGGAGCTGAATGAGGTCATCGTCTTTGACTGGCCATGAGCACTGCTGCGCCCAACCATCACCACGACCACAACCACAACCACACTCACGATCACGTGTGCTGGGGCGGCGGAGATGCGCACAGCCACCAGCACAGACTGGATGTGGAAAACTTGTCGGTCAGTTACCGCGAAGTGCTGGCCCTTGAAAATGTCACTTTCCATTCCGAGTGCGGGCGCAGCATCGCGCTCATCGGCCCGAACGGCGCAGGCAAGAGCACCCTGCTGAAGGCCCTCGCCGGACTGGTGCCCATCGGCAAAGGCTTGGTGCGCTGGAAAGGCCAGCGCATGGAAAAAAGCAGTCACGAGATCGCCTACCTACCGCAACGTGGAGACGTGGACTGGCAGTTCCCCATCACCGTTCGCGGACTCGTGGAGATGGGCCGCTACCCGAACCTCGGACTCTGGAAACGTTACTCGCAACATGATGAAGAGATCGTCGAGCGCGCACTCAGGGCCATGGAGTTGATCGACCTTCAGAAGCGGCAAATCAGCGCCCTTTCAGGTGGGCAGCAGCAGCGCACGTTCATCGCCCGCGCCTTGGCACAGGAAGCCCACGTTCTGCTACTGGATGAGCCCTTCACCGGCCTCGATAAGCCATCTCAAGACACGCTGCATCGGCTGTTTCGCGATCTCACCCGGGAGGGTCGCCTTCTCATCGCCAGCCACCACGATCTCCAGACGGTGCCCGACATATTTGATGACGTCCTCTTGCTGAAGCGTGAGCAGGTCGCCTTTGGCCCCGTCAAGGAAGTGTTCACCCCGGAGACCATCGCGAGAGCCTATTGATCATGACCACCACGTTTTATGATTTCCTCTCGGAGAGCATCGCACGTCGTGCGCTGCTGGCCTGCGCCCTCTTCGGTTTTGCCAATGGCTTCATGAGCGCCTTCGTCGTCCTGCGGAAGTCGGCGCTGAAAATGGGCACCCTCTCGCACGGCCTCCTTCCCGGCATCGCACTCGCGGTGTTGCTGCTCGGGCTCAGCAGTTGGAGCGCACTCGCCGGCGCCATCTTTGCCGCCATGTTCATCGGACTCGGGTCGATCTTCATGTCCCGCACTTCACGACTGGATGAAGACACCACGCTGGCCATTCTTTACACCACCGCATTCGCCGGCGGACTCATCTTGCTCCAGCACGTGGCGACGAGGCAAAAGCTCGATGAGTGGCTGTTCGGCAGCATTGCAGGCATGTCGGACACGGATCTCTGGATCGCCTTTGGCACCAGTGTCATTGCCGTTCTCACGCTCACGGCCTTGCAGCGCCCTCTCTTGATTTATCTCTTTGAGCCCAACGTCGCCGCCAGCCTCGGAGTGCCGGTGCGTCTGCTCAATTACACACTCTTCGGCATCATGATTCTGATGCTCGTCTCTTCACTGCAAGCCGTGGGTTGCATCCTGAGCGTCGGCCTCATGGTCACTCCGGGAGCCACCGTTTATCTGTGGTCTGACAATCCGCGAATGATCTTCCTCGGCGGTGGGATCATCGGCTGCCTTGGGGCTGTGTCGGCCTTCTTTTTGAGTTACCCGCTCGGCTGGGGCATCGGCTCCACCATCGTTCTCGTGCTGGGTGCCCTCTTCCTGATCGCCTACATTTTCAGCCCCCGCTACGGCATCCTCGCTCACTGGAATCGGAAATAGACCGCTCAGCGGCTTTTCTTTTTCTTCAGGATCAGGATCATCGCGAGCCCGAGGAACAGCGGAGAGATCGCATAAAGCAAAACGAGCATCCAAACGGGGTTCCCCGTCTCTTCGGCAGCAGGCACCGCCTGCTCGGACGTCACCGTCTGCACCCCCTCACCTAACGAGGGCCGTTGCTTGGCCAGATCCGGCGGGGTCTTCACCAGCTTGTCCCAGTCCGCCGTTAGCAGCAAGTCCACGCCCGGATTCTGCTCCTTCACCTGGCATGAGCATTTCCCGATCAAAAACGAAGCCGCAGACTCGATGGTCTCCTGCCGAATGCCCGCACCCACCAGCGCATACAGCGACCGGCCACGGCCAAAGATGGGGAACACCATCGGTTCCTGAATTTCCTCAAGCCCCGGCTCACTCTGGATCAGCATTTGCGTGAAGAGCCTCTCCCTCGCATCCGCACGCGAGACTCGCAGCACCGAGAAATCCAGCAGCAGATCCTCCCCGGCGATGGACACCAATCCATTGGCGATGTCCTGGGCATCCAGTTTCGGCAGCGTCATCACGCCCATCAGATAATCCAACCGCTTCTCCAGCAGTTCCGCCGCTGCCTCATCCTTCGCCTTGTCACCCGACTCCAGCAGCACCCACACCGCGCTCTCACCCGCCGCCAGGCGATCAATCACCTCCCGCCGCGCTGGCGACTCAAAAAGCAGCGGTGCCACCTCCGCGAGCGGCCCCGCCATCACCGCTGCCGAGATGCCCGTCATCCTCGGAAACTGTACCACCACCCAGGGAAGCTTGTCAGTCTTCTGCTCTTTCCAAAAGGCCAGAACATCCTCCGCCGTCTCCGTTTCCAAATTCACCGTCTTCACCTTCGCATTCGCCAGCGTGCCCGTGAGCACCAGCGCCGCTTGCTCCGCCGTCAGCGCGCCTTTGTGCAGGACCGTGATCTGAAAAGGATCCGCCGGCCAATGCTCCAGTGCATAACGGAACACCGGCACCGAGCAAGCCCAAGCCGGGCCCGAGACCAGCGTGAGCATTAGAACAATAAGACGAATCATCTGCACTCCATTACGCCAGCCCCCTGCCCCGGCTTGCCCTTTTCTCACCCGAGAAAGAGGCCAGCCAGTTTCGCATAAAAACAAGAAGGAGGGATTCGCTTCGCGGCTTCTGGAGTCTCGACACCCCTTTACCTGGTTACACATCCCTTTTAGACTCCGATGCCGTCACCCCCTATTTTTGTTGCCCCAGAACGGCACAAGCATGGAAAACGCCCCGGCATGAATGCCGCCGACCGAACTCTTCCGACAAACCCCTCACCGATTAAGCTGCTTACAAACCTCAGGATCTGTGAATGATCTTCTCTGCTCGACCTTATTGCGATGCCCTCGACTATTCCAGACCCTTCGAAGGTGGCTTGCCGACAGTTGGCTGCTGAGATAGCACGAGGGTTAGAGTCACGCGTCTTGCCCAATCACAGTCGCGTCGTTGACGAGCCACCCGCGTTTTTTGGATTTCGATCCATGCCGAGCCGTTTTGGATCACAGCCAAGGTCGCGAGCGAGTCTTTCATCTTCAACGCGCAGCACAGGCGCGGAGATGGCGCGCCAGTTTCATTCGGCGTCGCCCTTGTCCACGAGTATCGCTGCATGGCAGCCAGCAAGCCCTCACCGAAGCTTTAACGACTGGCGGGCGTTGACGTTTTTACTTCAGACCATTCGTTGCTTCGTGATGTCATGCTTGAGACCTGCAGGCTTTCACGTCATCATCACCCAGACCTATGAGGGCTAAACGGACCAGGTTATCCTAGCGCGATGGCGCGACGATAGCGGTTGTCATACGACTTTCGGTCGAGGTGACTTGAGCCGGCTCCGTGGGGAGAGCTTTTGGGCGCTGGCTGCAGGGGATGGCAAAGAAAGATGAAAGACACTTTTCCTCCTCCTAGCAATCGACGGCCGAAGATGTGAACCGAAGCGCAACCTGCTTCACAATTTTAATCGAGACCCATCCCACAAGAATTCCCAGCAATGCGGAAGGGGGAATGTCACTGGGCCAGTGAGCCCCGGTGTACACGCGGGAGTAAGCCACCAAGCAGGCCATGAAACCTACGGCCACTCCGACTTTTCTTTTGAAACACCAGGCGACTGTCGCCAGCATAAAGAGATTGAGCGTATGGCTCGACGGAAACGACTGCCCGTGAGCGGTGGATGGCCCACGAGTCACCCTCACAACGGGTGGATCAAAAACATGGAGAATTCTCGGTTTCTCAGGAGAGAGCCCTCTCACAAAAACGCCTTCCATGGCATCCCGCGGCCGCACCCGACCGATCATGTGCTTCAAGGTATGTGAAACGAGCGCGTCCCCCAGAAGCAGTCCCATGGCCACACAAAGAACCACCAACCTCCCTCTCCGCCCTCCCCAAAAAAATGCCCCCAGCGCGACGGTAATCAAAATGGGTGTCCAGACGTCCGTCGATGCGATTGCGGGCAAAAAATGATCCAAAAATGGCGTGTGCCATTGGGCATTGATCAGATCAAAAAGTTTCTCATCGAACGCATTCATCTCATTAAAGGGGTATTCGAATCAAGGGTGCAGAAAAAAGTTTCATGCGGCGCTTCTGGATTAACTGTCAGCCAACCAAAGCGTGACTTGTCCAGCCTGGACGGGATGTGCTTCGATCCGCCATCGCTGCAACTCGCATAGACGGCGAACCAAGGACAATCCCATACCATAACTCGGCCGTGACTCGACCGGGCTCGGTGCTGGTTCCCATTCCGCTGAAGGCTCAACCGCGTGGAGGCACAGGCTTGGCGGGACTGTCTCTCGCCATTGAATCCAGAGAGGGCGTCCTGGCGCATGTTGAAATGCGTTGCCGATCAGGTTGCCTAGGATGACGTGAAGAACTTCCCGAACGCAGAGCAGATGGATTTCAGCGGGAACAGAGAGCCGCACCTGAGCGGGTGCTTGAGGATACACCAACTTTTGTTCTGCCAGGACTTGCGCGATCAAATCTCGCAGCGGCACCTGCTCGGGCTCGCCGGGGACTCGTCCCTCTCGGGCGATGACCAGGAAGGTTTGGGCGATGCCTTCCATGCGTTTGGTGGTGCGGCGCAGTCTGGCTAGCACGGCTGCATCGGTTCCTTCGCGATCCGCTAGCAGAGTGACCGCACCATCGAGAATCGTCAACGGCGTGCGCAATTCGTGGCTGCAATCGGCAATGAACTGGCGCTCTCTTTCATTGGCATCAGCCAGTTGGGCAAAGGCCATGTCAAGGGTGTGGGCTAAAAAAGCAGTCTCCTGGTCCACCGCACCAGCGGCAAGGGGTGCGGAACCCGTGTGGCGGTGGCGGACTTTTTCAGCCAAATCAAACACCGGCTGAATGGCGGAGCGGGCTAAGCGTTGGCCTAAGCCAAGGCTCAGTAGGCCCATGATCGCACCGAACAGCAATAGCCCCTGGCTGAGGCGGCCATGAATCCGCTCGGTGTGCTCCAACACTTGCCAATCCGCCACGAAATACCTCGCAGGACCGGAGGGAACCTGCCGCTTAATTTGCAGGCGGTATTCGAGTTCCAGCCCTCGTGCCCACATCTGGAGTCGAGCAGACCAACCGTCAATCAGCAGAGCCTCGCTACGGTCATCGTTGGCGAAGATGGCGTAAGGTCCACCGGCTTCAGGCACGTGCGAAATCGGTAGCCCTTCCAGCAAAGCGTCTGGAGAGTCAAACCGCTGAATCCAACTGGGCCAGCTCTTTATTTCACCAGGGTTTGAGAGCTGATCTTCCAAGGTGCGGGCAAACAACGACTCGAGACTGGCGTCTTCTGCCTCGATCAGGAAAAACCATGCACCAGCTGCCAGTCCAATGGCCAGCAGCAGGGCGAATAGAGTGAAGTGCCAAGCGATGCGGCGGCGCAAACTCCTCCGCTGCGGCGGAAGGGATGATCCATTTGCCTTCATGCTTGCGGCGCAGGTGCACCCTTTTGGAGTTGATAACCCACCCCTCGATGAGTCTGCAGCACGGGTGACCAATCCGCGCGGTCCAGCGCTGCGCGCAGGGCAAAGATGTGGGAGCGCAAGGCGTCACTGCCCGGCAGTTCTTCACCCCACAGGGTGCGCTCGATTTCCTCGCGGGTCACAATAGCGGGAGCACGCCGAAGCAGAATCTCCAGAATGGCGAAACCCATGCGGGTGAGCTGCAAGGGTTGGCCTGCCCGGCGGACATCGCGCAGGGCGGTGTCCATTTCCACATCTTCAAATACCAAGCGGGTGTTGCCTCGCTCGGGTCGGCCTTCTGCGCGGCGAATCAGGGCCCGCAGCCGAGCCTCCAATTCTGCCAACGCAAAAGGCTTCACCAAATAATCATCCACCCCCGCCGCAAATCCTGCCAAACGATCCTCTAAGCTATCCGCAGCGGTGAGCATCAAGACGGGTAACTGCTGAGCAATTCCGGCACGGAGTTTTTGACAGATCTCCATGCCGCTTAGTCCAGGCAGCCGATGGTCGAGGATCACCGCCGCGAATCGCTCCGTCAGGATCCAGTCCAGTGCACGTGCGCCATTGGCTGCGTAGTGCACGGCCCAGCCACGCCTCGCGAGGTACTCCTCGACGTTCGCGGCTAAATCCCGGTCGTCCTCGACGAGCAGAATCGGCTGAGAGATGGATTCCATGGAGGCTTATATGCGGTGGAGCGCGGGCGGTGCAAACGGTTAAAACGTCCAGCGCACCCCGGCCAAAGCCGTCCAACCGTTATAGTCTGCGGAGGCGCTTCGTGCTGGACCGGATTCGGCACTCAAGTTAGGACTCCCGCCATGGGTGTAACGAGCTTCGGTAAACAGGGACCAATGGGCGCTGATTTCCCAACGCACCCCAACCAGCGCTTGGAAGCCGAACTCCCAGGTGGAAGAAAGATCCTCCACCCCCGCACCTGCCAGGTCGATATCGATTTCTTGCATCAGTCCGATCCCTGCCCCGAGGTAGGGGCGAATCACCGCCGCCCGGCCGCCGATGCTGCCAAAGGTGTATTGGGTGTTGAGAAAAAAGTTGGTTGAGGCGTAGTCACCGCCAGAGAATCGATCCTGTCCGCGTGACACGGTGTCCACGTCATTGCTGCGATAGAAAAACTCGAGCTCTAAGCTAAAATTTGTCCATTGATAACCCAAGGCCGCACCGCCGAGGAAGCCGCTTCCATAGCTGGCATCATAGTTGTTTCCATCCAGCGTGAGTCCATCATCCAAAAGACCGCTGAAGCCGCCGAAACCCTCCAAGTAAAGGCCGGTTGAAGCCGTTGGCGCGGTGGTGAGCGTGCCTACCGGCGCAGGCAGCGGTGACTCTCCAGCCTGCATGGGCGCAGCGGAAAGAGTCAGGGTGAACAACAGTGCGGCCAAGCCGAAGCTGGAGAAGGCGTGAGAACCGGGAGTCGGGCGGAGGATTGTTTTCATTGGATAAGTTAGGTTGAGTTTAGATTTCGTGATCGACCGCGCCAGTCTGCCTCACCTTCCGTGAACTCAGCGTGAAACCGCGGTGAATTCTACGTCGGATCGCAAATGTGAACGGATGGGGTGTCCCGGATAGAACCGACTTCCCATTGAAGCCCCCTACCCCGACGGCCGTGAATAAAGTCAACGGCGCTGTTGGCGCATCTCATTCGGGTTGTCGGTCCGATGCTGCCCAAAAGATCCCAGACAGTTTTGCGCTCATGCTTCCGTTTTCTCGTCGAACCGAGCATTAACATTCATGCCCACCTCAAAACCTCAGTCTCCCATCGCTCTCACGCTTGTCGCAGCATTGATCCTCTCAAAGGCCGTGGCGCAAGAACTGCCTACGAATGGCAGCATCGAATCCCGGCTTGGTAAAGTCGAACTCAAGAACGGCTACCCCACTGAAGCCACAGCCAAGAAGATCTTCGACGACATCGATTTTCAACGCGCCTGCCAGGCTTATTTATGGGCGCTCCCGATGATGGGCATGGTGCAATGGCAGGCGGAGCAGCATGACAAGTTTGGCGCAGGCAATTTGGATTTTGTTGATTACCTAACCTTTACCGACAAGCTCGGCCTCCTCACCGCCAATGCCACGACGCCCTACCTCATGGCCTTTCCCAATGTGAAGGAAACCGGGCCGCTCGTGCTGGAGATTCCCGCCGGGCCGACTGCCGGTGGCTTTACGGATTTCTGGCAGCGTCCTGTATCCGACACCGGTCAGACCGGACCGGACAAGGGAAAGGGCGGCAAGTATCTCATCCTCGGCCCAAATGACCCGGATATGCAACCCGAGGGTTACCGGGTCTTCCGCTCTCCCACTGTTAACGTGTTTATCGGCCAGCGGGTGCTTGAACCCGACAAGGAGAAGGCACTCGCTCTGATGGCAGCGATCCGGATCTACCCTTACACTGCAAAAGACTCCCCACCGACGACTCCCCACATCCGGCCCGATGGCCGCAAGTGGAGTGGCACTCAGCCGCGCGGGCTGGCCTACTGGCAAGGCGTGGCCAAATTCATCAATGAGGAACCGCCGCACGAACGGGACCGCATGATTCTGGGCATGCTTCAGCCGCTTGGCATCGAAAAGGGCCAGCCTTTCAATCCCGACGCACGGCAAACGCAAATCCTCACCGAAGCCGCTCAAGTGGGCGAAGTGATGGCGCGCACGATTGGCTACGAAAAACGTTTTAAAGGCGTGACGGTATGGCCGGGCAAGAAGTGGGAAATCTCGCTCTTCCTGAAGGAAACCAATCAGGAGGCTCCGCACTACACGGAGTTCGACGAACGTGCCTCATGGTTCTACAAGGCAGTCGGCGTATCGGTCGGCATGATGGGGCGCACCGTGGGCTACGGACAGGTGTACCTTGAATCATCCAAGGACGCGGCGGGCGAGTGGCTCGACGGCGGTAAAAACTACACGCTGCACGTGGCACCCAATGCACCTGTGGCGCAGTTTTGGTCTTTCACCGTCTATGACAACGAGACCCGTTGCTTCGTGGACACCGGCGTGCCGCCAGACCGTTCCTCCCGAGACGATATCGTCAAGAACGCAGATGGCTCAGCGGATCTATACTTCGGCCCCCAAGCCCCCGCCGGGAAGCCCCAGGCGAACTGGATCAAGACAATTCCCGACAAGGGCTGGTTTACCTACTTTCGCCTCTACGGTCCAACTCAACCTTATTTTGATCGCAGCTGGGTGCTGTCCGATATTGAACGGGTCGAGTAACCTTAAACCTCCAAGTTTGATTCATGGCGATGCGGTCAAAATGAGCTCGCAGGGTGCCAATCAGGCAGGAACGTCACGGCCTCTGGGCTCGACAAGTTCCGAATTGCGAGTTATTTACACTTCCTATGGACCGATTTTCGCGGTTACTCTTCCAATTCATTCTCTTCCTGGCCCTCTCGTCAGCGGCCAAGGCGCAATGGCTCGTGTATGAACTGGCGTTTCAAGAAGAGGCGGGCAGTGTCAATTTCAGCTTCTACACCGGAGCTTATGTGGTGGCCCCGATTGATGGAGGAGCGGCTTCGATTGTCTTCACCACTGAAGTCGGCGGACCCGCCTATGCCGTCTCCGAGAACAGCATGAGGTACTTCATCGCCGCTAATCAGGGAGTCCGGCAAGGTGCGCTTTCCGCTTTCAGCATCAATGGAACCGCCACAGCTCTCTACAATGCCAGCGGCCACTTAGACACAACCGTCGAGTACACCGACAACGGAGTGCGCCGCTCCATCCGCGTGGCAGGTGACATGACGGGCTCACTCCTGGCGGCGGATGACGAAAGCTTCCAGACTCCCGCGAGCGATGGCTCCCTAGGAATGATCGGCCGCGCGAGCATCGCCGGTGCTCTCCGCCCAGATTTGACAGACATCGTCAATCAAACCTCGGTCACGATGTCAGATGCGGTGTCCGGAATCGTGGCGCTGCTCGAGAAGTATGGCTACCGCCCCGATGTCGGCGACCTCCAAGAGGTGCCGAGTGATCAAACCACGCCCATGATCGATCAAGGCACAGCTCCGGCGACGCAATCCCCTGAGGAGGCGGCTTCAAATGATGTATCGTCTCTCTTTGGCGGACACCCTTTTCAAAGCATGGTTCAGCCTTCAATTGTTCGGAAGAATGAGGAGGTGATCGATCCATCCCTGTTTCCCGCAGACCCGGTGGAAGAACCCTGAAATCGAATTTGATGAAAAACATCCGCCAACTGTTGGTCCAATGCCTTCAGGCCGCTGGCGGCTCGGGCATCGCTCTCCCCTCGGGAGGCGTGAGTGTGTCGGTGGTGAATGAACTCCTCGACACGGGAGGTTTTGATGAAGAAATCTTTCTCTCTCAGCTCTCGGCCCTCATCGGTCTGACGTGGGAAGCCGCACCGATCCCGGATGCGGCTGACTCTCCCGAACTCAAACGCCTGGTGCCTGCTCGCGTGGCGCTGAAACACCGTTTGGTCCCCCTGAAACTCATCGAGGAGGAGGGCAAAAAGCATCCCAAATTGCTCATCGCCGTGTCTGATCCGTTCGACCTCATCGCGAGGCAGGCGGTGGCCCGAGAGGTGGATGCTCCAGTGCGCTGGTGTCTAGCGCCAAGGAAGAGGCTGCTTCTCGCACTCCGAGACTTTTACGGCATCGGCGCGGATACCTTTGATGAAATCTTGAAGGGTCGCGAGGTCGATGCCGCGGAACTGGATGGGCGCGATGAAGCCAACATCATCGACGAAGACAATGAAGAGGCCACGGTGGTCAAGTTTGTGAATCAGATCATCCGGGAAGCCCTCGACCAGCAGGCCACGGATATTCACGTGGAGCCGATGGAGGACAAGCTCCGCCTCCGCTACCGCATCGATGGCCGACTCAAGGAGTTGCCCGTGCCGGACAATATCAAGCAACTCCAGCAGTCCGTTTTGGCCCGTCTCAAAGTCATGGCCAAGCTCGACATCGCCGAGCGCCGATTGCCTCAGGACGGCCGTATCAATCTTCAGATTGCAGGCCAGTTCATCGACGTTCGTGTGGCCACCATTCCATCCGTGGAAGGTGAGAGCATCAGCTTGCGTCTCTTGGGCCAGCAGAAATTTACCCTGGAGCGACTCCACATCGAAACCGATCTGCGCACTGAGATCGAGATCCTGCTGAAAAAACCGAACGGGATCATTCTCGTGACGGGACCGACGGGCTCGGGTAAATCCACCACGCTCTACACCTTCCTTTCCCAGCTCAACACCGAGCACCGCCGCATCGTCACCATCGAGGACCCCGTGGAAAACAAACTTCCGGGTGTGGTGCAGATCGCCGTGAAACCGGAAATCGACCTCACCTTTGCCGTGGGACTTCGCAGCATTCTGCGTGGCGATCCCAATGTGGTGATGATCGGAGAAATGCGTGACTTGGAGACGGCGGAGATCGCCGTCCGTGCGGCGCTGACCGGTCATTTGGTCTTCAGCACCCTGCATACGAATGATGCCATCGGCGGCGTAACGCGTCTCATTGACATGGGAGTGGAGCCGTTCCTCGTCGCCTCTGCGGTGCGCGCATTCTTTGCCCAGCGTCTTGTTCGGGTGCTCTGCCCCGCCTGCCGCGTGGCCGATCCCGATGCGGTGGAAAAGCTCCGGGAACTCGGTTACACCGCGCCTCTCACCGTTCCCGTTTACATGGCCAAGGAGGGTGGCTGCGAGGCCTGCCGACGCACAGGCTACCGAGGCCGAATGGCCATTTATGAACTGGTGCGTCTGACGCCTAAATTGGGTGAACTCATCATGCACAAGGCGCGGCAGCAGGACATCCAGATTCAAGCGATCAAAGATGGGTATCGCCCCATGCGGGAATATGGCGTGAGGAAGATCCTCTCAGGTCAAACGACGATCGAGGAGGTCATGAGCGTCACCGTCGCCGATGGAGATTCCTGAAATCGGACCCCAATACGGATAGATCTTCATGCGTCTTTGCTCCTCCCACTGAGCCCAACGAATCAGAAAACGAATGCCCACCTTTGCTTATCAGGCAGCCGATCTCACCGGCCAGGAAGTCTCCGGAACGCTGGAGGCCTTGGACCGTGCAGCTGCGCTGAAACAACTCAGCTCACGAGGTCTCCAGCCCTTCAAGGTATCGGAGTCCAAAGGTGGCGTGAAGGTGAACAACCCGACAAAAGACCGAACCAAAGCCTCAGCGGATGCAGCAACGGCCACGGCTCCCATTAAACTCTCGGGTCAGAACCTTCAGACCTTCACCGAAGAATTAGCCGAACTGCTCGAGGCAGGGATGCGACTCGAGCCGGCTCTGAAGCTCATGGAGGGCAAAGGCGAAAAGACACCGCATCGACGCGCAGCCAAGCGAATCGGAAATCTGGTGCGCGAGGGGCATCCGTTCAGCAATGCCGTGAAGATGGCGTCCCCTTCTTTTGGAGAATTGTTTTGCAGCGTGGCCGCAGCAGGCGAAGCGGGCGGTGCACTTTCCGCCGGCATGAGAAGGCAGGCGGCCTACATCGCGAAGTCGCGCGACATGCAGGGAAAAGTCGGTGCCGCTCTCATTTACCCGGCCTTCCTCTTCGCCGCAGGTGCGGGGCTGATCATTCTGTTTGTCACCTACCTGCTTCCCAAACTGACCTCCTTGGTGGAGTCCACCCGGGGTTCCCTGCCCCCCCTGGCAAAGAACCTCATGAAACTGACGGATCTGCTGAAGCAGCATTGGCTTCTTTTGCTTGTCTTCATTGCCATCCTGGTCCTCGCAGGCGTCATGTTTGCCCGCTCGCCGCAGGGAAAACCGATCTGGCACCGATGGAAGTTGAAGCTGCCCTTTGTCGGCGGAGTCCTCCGGTCCAGCTTGCACAGCCAGTTCCTTGAGACGCTCGCCAGCCTTTCCTCGGGCGGCCTGCCGCTTTTGCGTGGATTGGAGCTGGCCTCAAATGTGACGACCAATGTCTATGCCCGCAGCCAACTCACGAAGACGCTCGACCTCGTGCGCGATGGTGCACCGCTTTCACGCTCTTTGGAAAAAACAGACCTTTTCCCCAATACTCTCATCGAGATGGTTCGACTCGGTGAGCACACCGGCGATCTACCCAATGCCCTGCGCCGCGCAGCCGACCGCACGGGCAGAGACCTCGAAAAGAATCTGGAAAAAGCGGCCGCCCTCGTGCAGCCTATGATCATCCTCGTCATGGCGCTACTCGTCGGCACCATGGCCTACATGATCATCAGCATCGTCTTCGACACCATCTCCCAGTTGCGCCCCGGCGGGAAGCGATGATCTTTTTTCCAAGAAAACCGTTCCACCCCCGTCACACCCTTCACAGCCTCACTCTTCATGAAAAACCTGAACCTCCGCCAAAGCCGCTCTTCCTCCCCGGGATTCACCCTGATGGAAATGATCCTCGTGCTCCTCATCATCACCAGCCTCATGGGCATGGTCATTTTCAAAATGTCCACCAATGTCGATGACGCCAACATCACTTCGGTGAACGGAAGTTTGTCCGCCCTCGAAACCACCCTGCTCCGATATAAAATGGCCAATGGCGGCCTTCCCACGGAAGGCCAGGGTCTTGAGGCGCTCACCGCCCCGCCGAGCAATGCCCGCCTGCGCAAACCCTTCCTGAAACCCGATGGCATCAATGATCCATGGGGTCGTGTTTTCCAATATCGCAACCCCGGCAAAAAGAGCGGAGGCGACTTCGACATCTTCAGCATGGGTCCCGACGGACAACCGGACACGGCGGATGACATCGGAAACTGGTAAGTCTCACGACCATGCACAGCACCCCCATGGTCTCTCGCTCTTCGGTGAGAGGCTTCACGCTGATCGAGGTGGTGCTCGTCGTTCTCATGATGGCCGTGCTCCTGGCCATGGCCGCCTTTAGTTTCACAGGGCTCGGAGAAGATGATCCGGTCAAAGGACCGGGGGATGAACTGATCCGACTCTCGAAGCAAGCCGTGCGCGCCGCAGCGATTCAGGGGCGTCCATTTAACATCCTATTCGAGAAGGAGGCCTTCACACTTTCAGGCTGGGAGGGCAAAGGCTCGGGCCGCGTTCCCCTGGAGGAAGGAACGACCCTTTCCATTCTGCGCTGGGGTCAAAAGGAATGGATCCCTGCCGAGGGACAGGTCTGGATGTTCGGCGGAAACGGACTCTGTGATCCCATCAAAGTGCGGATCGAATCAGGCGGCTCGCGACTGGAAATGGGATTCAATCCGCTCACGGGATCACCGACTGAACAAACCCTGACGACGAAATCGGAATGAGAGAGATTCGGTCATTTCCAAGAGCGACAGGCATGACTCTTTTTGAGGTGTTGCTGGCGCTCGCCATATTTGCCATTTCGGCGGTCTCACTGGTAACGGCCATCAATCAAATCGGTCACGCCGTTTTGGAGGCCAGGCAGTATCGAAATGTAGAACAAGGCATCGAGTCCATCATCGATGAATACAGCAAGGCACCCCTGCTCGATGAACTGACCAAGGAGATTAAACCCGGCAAAGATGGAGTCGCCTTCACCGTGCAAATCACCAGTGTTCGAGATGCCAAGAACCAGGAGGGAAGATCGCTTCAAGGACTGTTCCGCATACGGGTGATCGCCAAATGGATCGAGAATCGTGAGCCCATGGAGTTGGAGGCGGAAACACTAAGATACGTGGGTCTTTTTCAACCCGTCTGACCAGCATCACGATCATGAAACTCTCCCCAGTTCAGGCGAACGAGGCTCCTCTATGGAGAGGTCTGCGCAAAAAGTTTCGCCATGGGATCCGACGCTACGGCTTCACGATGATTGAAATGATCGTGGCTCTTTCGATTTTTGTGCTGCTCATTGGTGGAATTTTTGCCATCGCCAATGGAACACTCGAGCTCAGCTCGGATCTCGTTTATGCGCAAGAACGCGCTCTGATGAGGCAAAACTTGATCGAGTTTTTGCGGAAGTCATTTCGCACGCTTCCGGGTGACTCGGCGATAGAACTTCGGAATCAAAATGTCGGCGGAACCTATCTCCCGACTCTCACTGTTTATGCAGGAGGAACCGCTTTTTCTCCAGGCCCGGCTCTTCCCATGGAGGCCAGCCTCGAGGTTTACTCGGAACAGCGCCCCGGCGGATACCTTCGGATCGGACTTCGAGGTCTCGACGCGGAGCAGACTCAAACGGCCCGCTTGGGCAAAGGCGCAAGAGTTTCCAAGTCAGCGGAAATCCCCCTTCTCGATAATGTCAGCCGTTTTGAGTGGCGGTTCTTCGATCCGCGCGCCAATCAATGGGTCAACTACTGGAAGGAGCAGCAGGGTCGCCCCATGTTTGCCGAGCTCAGCCTCTCTCTGGATGACGGACAAGAAGTCCGCGCGGTCTTTTGGATACCCCCCATTGTGCGCGGCGCCTCCAATGGAATTCCTCAACAACCAAATGTGAACCCCGGAATTCCAGGCGTGAATCCAGGTGTTCCGGGAACGCCGGGCATCAATGTTCCAGCGCCCACTTTACCTGGAGGGAACCCGGTCCGGCAATGACACGTCTCTCAAGATCAGAGCGTGGCAGCGCTCTTCTAGCCGTCCTTTGGATCGTGGCACTGCTCTCAATGCTCGTCGCCACGACCTCGCTGCTCGTCATGCAGGATGTGGACACGGTTGGCACTCGCCGCCAGATGTTCAGAGCCCGCATGATGGCTGAAATGGGCCTCGCCTTTGCATCCCACCCTGATGTCAGACCCGACGATCCACTCCTCCGCCAGGAGATCGCCGAGGGTGAGGGCTTCGAGGTCGAGATGATCGGAGAGGACGGACGTTTGAACCCCAATCTTCTCATTCAAAGACAAGATCGGGACACCCTGAGGCGAGTCTTCAGGGCCTGGGGTATGGATTTGATTCAATCAGACTCCCTGATCGACGCGCTCATCGATTGGGTGGATCAAGACGGCTTCAAACAACCGCGCGGCGCTGAGTTTCGGGATTACAATCTTCCGGACATCCCTTTCAACCGCCCCTTTCGATCCATCGAGGAAATGTCTTTGGTCCGAGGCATGAACCAGGTTGACGCCATCTATCCACAATGGCGGGAATGGTTCTCGATTCATGCGAGTGGCGTGCTCGACATCAATGAGGCCGCACCCGAAATTCTAGCGGCAGTGACAGGTGCAGACATCATCGTCGCCCAGCAACTCCAGGCGCGGAGACTCGGTCGCGATGGCATCCGCAATACTTTGGATGACGCCCTCTTCCCTGATCTTCAAAGTGCCCTCCGGCTCCTCGGAGTGACGGGTAATGCAGAGGCCTTGGCCAGCATCCTCTCCGTCACGAGCAATACACGTCGAATCATCAGTCGAGGAACGACGGGCGGCTTCACAAAATCCATCATAGCCGTGGTTCAAGGCGGCGGGTCAACGGGTGGAGCCTCTGCCATCCTCGAACTGACGGAGTGACTCCCTCTTCCCCATTAAAACAGATGTATTTTGCGCTCGATTGAGGCGTAATGATTGCATCTCAGTCCCCTTCCCATTTTCTCCTCTCTCAAGAATGCCGCGCCATACCTATCAAGCCCATCGCCCCTCATCCATCGTCTTTCGTCTTGGATTCTTCCTCCTTGTTGCTTCACGGATCACCTCAGCCCAGCACCCGGGAGAGGTGATTTATCAGAAACTTTGCATCGACTGCCATGGCAAGGAGGGGCAAGGCGTTGACGGCAAATATGATGAGCCTCTTGTGGGCGACCGCACTTTGGAGGCGCTCGCCAAAAAGATCGAGAAAACCATGCCTGAGGACAGAGCTGAGCTTTGCGTGGGTGAGGATGCCAAACAGGTTGCCGCTTATATTTACGAGGCATTTTATTCACCTTCCGCGCAAGCTCGGCGCAGCCCGCCAGAACGAGATTTGAGCCGACTGACCATCCCCCAACATCGGGCCTCGGTGATGGATCTCATCGGCAGATTCAGGCAAGGGCCTGGATTTGATCGCCCCATCAGCACTGACTTCGGAATCTCGGGCACCTACCGCGGATTCGAAATCACCGCCCAACCTCCGCCGGATGAAAAATCCAAAAAGAAACCGAACCCCAATCAATTTGAACGCCAGGACGGAAGGATCGCCTTTCACTTTGGAGCGGACAGCCCCGACAAAGATAAGATGGCTGCTGAAGAATTCAGGAACCGATGGGATGGCAGTGTTTTGGCTGAAGAGACGGGCACGTATGAATTCAGCATCAAGACTGAGAATGGCGCAAGGCTGTGGATCAATGACGATACGAATGATCTCATCGACGCATGGGTGAGCAGTGGCCCTGAGGTCCGCGAAGAAAAGAAGACCATCTACCTGTTGGGAGGACGGGCCTACCGCCTCATCCTTGAGCATTTCAAATTCAAAGAGAGGTCCGCATCGATTGAGTTGTACTGGAAGCCGCCGCACGGTGTCAAGGAGATCATTCCCGCCCACGCCCTTCGCAAGGATCGTCCACAGCAGCTGATGATCGTGAGCACCGTTTTCCCAGCGGACGACCGAAGCATCGGCTACGAGCGAGGCACCAGCATCAGCAAAGCATGGGACCAAGCCGTCACCGAAACCGCCATCTCAACCGCTGAACACGTTGAGGATAATCTTGATCGACTCGCCGGCACCAAAGAGGGCGCACCTGACCGGACAGATAAGCTGAAAAAATTCGCCTTGGATTTTATGGAGACCGCTTTCCGCCGTCCCCTCTCAGAGAGCCAAAAACAGACCTACGTTGATCCTTTTTTCGCCACTGCCAAAAGCCCGGAGCAAGCAGTGAAAAGATTGGTTCTCTTCGCACTCAGTTCTCCCCAGTTCTTGTATCCCAACCTCGGGGCTGAGAATCCCAAGGATGATTATTCCATCGCTTCTCGACTGGCTCTCGCACTCTGGGATTCGATACCTGACAGGAAACTCACCCAAGTCGCAGCATCAGGCAAACTTCGCACCTACGACCAAGTCAAAGCCGAAGCGCTTCGAATGCTCAAAGACCCGCGCACGAAGGCCAAGCTGCATGGGTTCTTCCATCATTGGTTGGATTTGGAACATGCCGAAACCACGTCCAAAGACCCCAAGGCTTTCCCGGGATTCAATGCCGAGGTCATCGCTGATTTGCGAGAGTCGCTGCTTCAGTTCATCGATGAGGTCGTGTGGAGTGAAAAGTCAGACTACCGAGAGCTACTTCAGGCGGACTATCTTCTCCTCAATGATCGCCTGGCGAAATTCTACGGGACCGGAGATCCGGGAGATGGCTTCCAACGCGTCTCCTTTGACCCCAAGCAGCGTGCAGGTGTCGTCACTCATCCTTACCTTCTCGCGTCCTTAGCCTACAGCAAACAAACGTCACCAATCCACCGCGGCGTCTTCCTCACTCGTAACATCGTGGGCATGGCACTCAAACCGCCACCGATGGCCGTCGCTTTCGATGAAAGTCATTTTAATCCAACACTCACCATGCGGGAGAAGATCACGGAACTCACCCGAAACAACTCGTGCATGTCGTGCCACTCGGTGATCAACCCTCTCGGCTTCAGCCTCGAAAATTTTGATGCCATTGGTCGCTGGCGAACCAAGGACAATAACAAGCCCGTCAACCCGGTGAGCGACTTCGCCACCGATGAAGGAAAAACGGTGAGGCTCACGGGACCTCGCGACATTGTCACCTACGTCGCAAACAATCCGTCTGGACACCGCGCCTTCATTCGACACCTCTTTGATCACACCGTGAAACAGCAAGTCTCCACCTTCGGACATCAAAAAATGCAGCAACTCCAGCAATCATTCACCGAATCAGGATGCAACATCCAGAAGCTCCTGACTGAAATCGCCATCACTGCCGCACTCGAGTGATTACAGGTGGCTATTGATGACCTCAGCATTCCGTTTCCTCAACCGAATCGCCAGGTGACGCGAGATGTTACCCAACAGTTTGGCATAGATCAAAGGGTGCTCGTTCAACAAGGCTTCGAATACCTCTGCTGAAAGTGAAAGCGCGAGGATACTCGTGTCCGCACGGACAGTGGCAGAACGCGGAGATCGGTCCAGTAGTCCCATCTCGCCAAAAGTCATGCCTGGCGTGCAGGTATTGACGCGATAAGTGAACCCGTTTGGCAGCGTGAGAATCACACTGACCTTGCCCTGGAGAATGATCAGCATCTCAGAGGCTGCTTGCCCCTCTTCAAAAATCACATCGCCCGCAGCGAAGGATCGCGTCGACAACATCGGACTCAGAAGTTTCAGTTCGTCTGGAGACAGGTTCTCAAACAACTCACAATTCTCCATCGACACAGCGAGGCTGGAACAATGACGGTTTCCCAGCGATTCGAGGAGTCTGTTCTCGCAAAACTCCAGAGCACGATCTGCATCCTCCTCCCAGCATAACCGCACCGAAGGAGTGTTGGACGGCATGAGTTGAGATTTACAACTTAGCTCTGGTAAATGATGGCTGCGCGTGACGTGAATCCACAAACCTTTTTCAGCAAGTGCAGCCAAAGACTCCAGGAAGATCTGGGAGGCGACAGCATCCATCTGGGGAACCCGACTGAAGTCGAGAATCATCGCAAACGCCGAATCCGCGCACGCGATCAGCTCACGAATCACACGCTCAGCAGGACCAAAGGTCACCTGCCCTTGAACCTCGATCAGATGGATGCTCTGGCCATATTTATTCAGAAGGGCGATCTCTTCAGCGGGTCGTGATCGATTTGAGGAAACCTGCGCTGCTGTGCACCGATGTCGGATCACCGACCGGCTCGGCATCACGCTATTGAACAGGTGCAGATTGTAGCGGGTCGACAGTTCACGGCATACGGCGATGCCGCGTGCACTGTTGCCACGCTCATCGAGAGGAGGCGAGAAAACAGCGACGGCTAGCTGACCGGGCAGGACGGCAAGAATACCTCCACCCACGCCACTTTTCGCGGGCATCCCCACACTGTAGAGCCATTCTCCCGCTGCGTCATACATCCCACACGAAGCCATCACACTCAGCATGCTCTCGATGTGAGCGCTACCAACCGCCCTCCGAGCCGTGATCGGGTGAACTCCGTCATTGGCAAGCGTGGCTCCGATGAACGCCAGATCACGACAATGGATCAAGATCGAACATTGTTTGAAATAGGCCTCCAAGCTAGGCATCGGATCATCGGTGAAGACATCGAAGTTTCTCAGCATGTAGGCAATGGCCCTGTTTCGGTGACCCGTTTCACTTTCTGAACGGCACACGGATTCATCGATTTCAAGTTCGTGCCCCACGTAATCAGAGAAGACCTCAAGGATTCGCTGCACCTTTTGCTCAGTGGTGTGCCCCCGGATCAGACCAGTCGTGGCGATCGCCCCCGCGTTAATCATCGGATTCAGCGGACGTCCGGATGGGTCGAGGCTGATCGAATTGAATGCCTCGCCGCTAGGCTCCATCCAAATTTTCGAAAGGACTTTTTCATTACCGCTATCCTCAAGAGCAATGCCATACGCCAAAGGCTTCGAGATTGATTGGATCGTGAAAGGCTGACGAGTATCCCCAACTTCGTAGACCTGACCGTCGAAGGTGACGACACAAATCCCAAACCAGTCGGGATCCGCCTTCATTAAATCCGGGATGTAGCTGGCCACTTTACCCTCCCGGAGTCCTTTGTATTGATTATGAAGCTGTTCGAGGAAAGTTTGGATCGGGGATGAAATTGGCATTTTGGCTGGAATTGAACTCAGAGGCCTCATCCTGAGCAGAAAGAGTGCAAAGATTCGAACATTCCAAAACCCACGCACGGCTACGTGCCGAAAGCTCTGCAATCTATCCACCCGCTCGAAAACGGCTAACTCCATTCACGCGGAGTCGCCGATGGGTGAAAATCCCCACAGCTTTTTTCAGTTCGGGTATCGAGTTTACTCGACGCTCTTTCGTCCGATCAACTGCACTCGACACTTCCTTTCGCTGCTCTGCCACAAACGATTTACTCCCGATCACCGCACCGTCTGTGAAATACCTCACTCGGCATCGAACCAGTTCCTCCACACTCATTCGTCCTCTCTGGTTCATCACCTTCCGGCGCTTTGTCGGAGCCATTCCGTCCCTTACTTTTCTCGAATCAGCCCTCGGTATCTCATCATCAGCCCTCGCATTGGCGGACAGCCACATTCGATACGATTCCGAAGCCTGCCTCCAACTCCGCGCACCCACCAGCGCAGTCAACCCCTCCCTCGCCTCCTTTGAGGCTCCGCCAACTGCCGTGCCATAGCCGCTCCATCGATACGCGCCAGGATCGTCAACAAGGCCCGCGCGGATCGGATTCAAATCAATGTAAAGCGCCATCACCCGAAGAGCATCCAACTGCGCCCCAGAATCGGTCCTCGGCCCCTCCACTAGCACGCTCTTGTAGCGATCCATCCACAGTGTCCCCCGCCGGCCATGCCGCTTATTGTACCATTTGCTGAAGCGTTCCTTGAGTTCCTTCATCATCGCCGACACATCGCAGAGCCTCCTTTTGAAGCCATTCAGCCTCGCCTGCGCCGCCAACTCATCACCTGCCCGTCGATCCTCTCCGAGTTGCCAACGGAGTGCATGCATGAAGCTTACGCTGTAAAACCTGGATAAATGAGCCAGCAGCCTTTCCTCACCTCCAACGCCCTCAAACTGAGTCAGCCAAATCTCCCGATCCGGCACTCGGACCAGCAGGTGGAAATGATTTCCCATCACGCAAAAAGTCAGCACCTCAACCCCACAAAACCTACCCATTTTTCGAATCAACTTCACGAGAGCCTCCTTTTCCACCTCATCAAAAAGGACCGTCCCGCCGCAAGTGCGACTCATGAGGTGATAGCAATGAGCCACCTGCCCTTTCTTTCCTAGAATTCGTCGTCTCCGCCCGCCCGCGCCGCGAGAGGAACCACCCATGCCCGCCATTCCCGGATAATACCCCGTCTTCGCCTCAATTCCCAAGAACACTCTCTTCCCCGACCGCCCATTTGCGCCCTCCTTCCCTCCCGATTCAACAATTTTCATGCGCTCAAAATGGTTCATTCTGAGCAGATGTCAACTGTTTGCCTGGCACACAGTTGACATATCACGATGCCGCGGCGGCTGACGCGGGGTTTGTTTGTTTTTGTGGGTGTTTGGGAGCGAAGAGACGGGTGTCGGATTAGCGCATGGTCGCTGGCCCGCAGATGGCACCCATCATCAAATCAGTTGCCAAACGCATCCACCGGGAATTGATAGTGTTTTCCCATGGCTCGCGAGTATTCCCTGCACACCCACACCAATCCCGGACCCAAAATAGACTTCCGCGCCGAGTTAAATCCGCAGCAGTATGAAGCCGTGGTGTGCCCTCCCGGTCAGGCACTGGTAATCGCGGGTGCGGGGAGCGGCAAGACGCGCACGCTGATCTACCGTGTGGCGTACCTACTCGCAAATGGTGTGCTGCCGGAGCAGATTCTGCTACTCACCTTTACCAACAAAGCCGCTCGTGAAATGCTGGAGCGGGTCCAAGGTTTGTTGTCGATCGAGACGGGCCGACTCTGGGGCGGCACGTTTCACTCCATTGGGAATCGTATCCTTCGTCAACACGCGGAAAGGCTGGATTACAGGAAGGGTTTTTCGATCATGGACCGTGAAGATCAAAAAGATCTCTTGAGCACCGTCATCACTGCCAGCGGTTTTGATGCAGGTAACTTCCGCTTCCCGAAAGCAGAGGTCGTGGGTGACATAATCTCCCTTTCTTCAAATACGGGCGTGAGCATCCAAGAAATCATAGCCGAAAAGTATCCCTACTTTGACGAGGCCTCAGAGTCCATCCGGCGCCTGCACGAGCTGTATTGCGAAAAGAAGTCAGATACCAACTGCGTTGACTTTGACGATCTCCTCGCACTACCCACGCGACTGTTGATGGAAAACGAGGACCTGCGTGAGCGCTACCAGCGACAGTTCGAGTTTGTGCTCGTTGATGAGTATCAGGATACCAACCAACTTCAGTGTGAGTTCATCGACGCCATTGTCGGCACTCACGGAAATCTCATGGCTGTGGGTGATGACGCCCAGTCCATCTATTCTTGGCGGGGAGCGGATGTGCGGAACATTCTCGGCTTTACCCACCGCTATCCGAGAGCCAACACTTACAAGATTGAGACCAACTACCGTAGCGTACCTGAGGTGTTGGCCCTGGCAAATGCAGCCATTGCTCCAAATCGTATCCAGATCCGAAAGGAGCTGACTGCGGCGCGTAAGGGAAAAGGTCTCCTGCCCGCTGTTGTTCCGCTCGATACCCCTAGCGGACAGGCAGCCTTTGTGGCCCAGCGCATCCATGACCTGATTGATGAAGGGGCAGACCTGAATGAGATCGCCGTCATTTACCGCGCCCACTTCCACTCATTGGAGATCCAGTTGGAGCTGACGAATCGCGGCATTCCTTTTCAGATTACCAGTGGCCTCCGTTTCTTTGAGCAGGCACATGTGAAAGACGTGGCCGCCTTCATGAAGTTCGCCGTGAATCGCAGCGACGAAGTGAGCTTCATGCGCCTCGTCCGCCTCATCCCCGGCATCGGTGGAGCCAGCGCCACCAAGCTCTGGAGCGAGTGGACCCGCAGTGATGCTTCCAAGATGGAGAAGCTATCCGGTGGCTTCTCCACTCACCTCCTCAAGATGAAAGTGCCTAAAAAAGCCTCCAGCACCTGGGAGCAGTTTGGCTACACGCTCGACGAACTTCTCGATACCGAGGGCAATCCGGTGCCGCCCGCGTCCATGATTCGCAGCATCACCAAAGGTGTTTACGAGGACTACATGAAGGTCAAATTTAACAACTACGAGCAGCGAGTGCAGGATCTCGACCAACTCAGCGCCTACAGCGATCGATTCACCGATACCTTCGAGTTTCTGACCCAACTCGCTCTGGTGAGTGGTGTCGATACAGATGAAAACCCGACCAACTCCGAACAGCGGGAAAAAGAAGCCGTCACCCTGACCACAGGCCATCAGGCTAAGGGATTGGAGTGGCGCTCGGTTTTCGTCGTCTGGCTTGCCGAGGGCATGTTCCCGCACAAACGGGCGCTCGAAAGCGGCGGCGACGAAGCTTTGGAAGAAGAGCGCCGCCTTTTCTACGTCGCCGTCACCCGCGCCAAAGACGAGCTCTACCTGACCTACCCCGTCATCAATCACCAAGCCCGTGATGGCGATGTCCTCCAGCGCCCCTCTCGCTTTCTCAAAGACCTCCCCCCTGAGTTGATTGAGCAATGGCAGGTGAAAAGCGTGTATTGACGAAGCTTAGGCATTTCTCGATTTCACGACAATGTCTCCATTGGGAAACTTGCCGATAATCCTCCGGCGATAGACGTGCCTCTCAGGCCGGATCACGCCCTGGGGGAGGCCACACTTCACCTTTTGCACCGCTACTCCGGGGTGCTCTTGCCACTGCGGCGCCATTTGAAGATTCGCACCTTGGAGATAGAGCGTGTGATCGAAAGGTTCATTCTCATGCACTTTGCCATCGTGGATGTGCAGAGTGGGGAAAAAGACGCTACCCGGTCTCGCGGTGGGAAAAGAGAACGCCATCGGATGAACATCGTGACGGCCCTGCCTGAGTTTGAAAACAGCAAAGCCAAACGGAGTGTATCCGGGCAGTTTTGACCACACGCTTTCAGGCAATCGAAAACGCTCGTCCAAGCGACTGAATGCCGAGATCTGCGGCACAAAACTCGCATCATAAGCCCCGACTGACACAACCTTTAAAGGGGAACTTCGGGACCTCAATGGCGCTGAGCCAAAAGGGCCCGAGTCCTTGGAGTCACTCGGGAAACATTGATTCAAATGCGTGAACACGTCTTTGTAGCCCGAGAAATCGAAAAATCGTAAACCATCCAAATCGCAAACCATCCTCATCGGTGCACGGTTTCACAGGAATCGGCAACACCATGTCCACGTCTGAGCGAGCGTTCATCGACATCGAGTAGATCAAGGTCTGATTCCCATGCTCACCTAACCTAGCGAAGATGCAGGTGTTCTTAACCTCTTCCACGATTCCTTGTCCAGAGAAGCAACACGTGATGGCACTTCACCAAAAAATCTCGAATTGTCGAGGTCCCAATTTCAGCCAGGAATCAACTTCCCAAGAGTGAAGGTTACCAGAATGTCATGCACCAAATCCGGAGCTAGCAACGTTCCCTTGATATGAACTCCTGGCCGCGTCTTCTTCTCAAAGCCATTCTCTTTTCCGTTTCCACCCTTTTCCTCACTCAATGCAAGGTCATGGGACCTCCGGCAGCACCACCTCATGTGATGGTATTGCCTGTCTCCCGCTTCGCTGGCATCCGCGGGCATTTCGGAAACGCCACGCAAGTGGTCGTGCATCGGAGCGTCCCGGCACACAAATTAGAGACGGCCTTTCCGAGTTCCCAAGGATACGCTTGGATCTTCTCACCCGTCGCCCTGCGCCTGGTCAAGGAATCATTGAATGACACAACCCTGACCGCGACTCAGCGTCAGCAGCTCACAGCCACCAAGTCAGAACTCAGTTACTTCGAGCAAAGGCGCCAGCTCGCTGTTCAATCCGCCGCCGGGTCCGGGCCGCAGCGATTTCGGATGCTTCAGCGGGCGACTTATCGGTGAAGCGCAACTGGCAGGAGCAAAGCCACTGGTTACTTGTATGTCTGAGTCTGGGGACGCACCATCGTCATCGAATCCAGAATCGTCCAACGATGCAAGGTCACGGGGGTTGAGAACCAAATATTGTTAGACGTCCTGCAGTTCAAGGTGGCCACACGACCTAACCCGAGGTCAGCTTGAATCCAGTTTTCGTCTCCTATGTAAACGAGAATGTGCAATCCATCGGCTGTGACCGCGAGGTCTCCTGGAACCAAAGAACGAAGATCCAAGTCCCGAAGAGAACCCCTCATCTTTAGTGCGACCGTATAACCTCGATATCCCTCGCCGAGAGCCCTCGCACTCGCGTCATACCACCACTGCTCCACATACCCACGAATCGCGCTTCCATTACCATGTCTCAGCCCATAGGAGAGAAGCGCATCACGGAGAGCTTTCCTCGGTAGCCCGGAGCAGTCGATTCCTCGACGACTTTCCCCACCCCAAACATAACGGGTTTCCTCTAAACTGGACATTCGCTCCAGATAGTCCGCTCTTAACTCGCTCCCATCAATTTCTCGCCCCGGTAAAATGAGAGCAACCATCGGGATCAAT
>CAMBPV010000039.1 GCA_945869695.1 Prosthecobacter debontii | reverse complement strand
TCATGAAACACGAGTCCGAGGGATTCACCCCGCAAATGATCATCCGAGGCACGCTCGAAAGACTCGTCCCCGTGCTCATGACTGCTTTCGCAGCCGGCATCGCCCTCGTGCCCCTCGTGCTCGCCGCGCATCAACCCGGCAAGGAAATCCTTCACCCCGTCGCCGTCGTCATCTGTGGCGGCCTCATCAGCAGCACCCTGCTTGATCTCCTCGTCACGCCCGCAGCCTTTTGGCTCTTCGGCAGACGAGCTGCGGAGAACGCTCTGCGGCATCACGCCCCAGCCAGTCAGTAGAAAACCAAACCCAACCCAATCCATCCATGAAAACCAAACTCACCACCCTCGCCGTCGCCCTTCTCACCAGCCTCACTCTCGCCCATGAAGGCGTGGAGATCGGCCCCAATGGAGGACGCATCCTCGAGTTCAGCAAAAACGAAACCCTGCACGGTGAGATCACCGTGCAGGGCGACAGCTTCCACATCGCCGTCTTGGACAAAGACATGAAGCCCGTCGCCGTCACCGAGCAGACCCTCACCGCCATCACCGGCGACCGCGAGAGCCCCCAGAAGCTCCCAGTTACCAAGACCGAAAAAGGATTCACCCTCCCCGCCGTCAAAGCTGGAGAGTGGCTCATCCTCCAGTTTAAACTCGATCCCAAAGCCAAAGCCATCACCGCCCGCATGGAATACAACACCAGCGAGTGCGAAGCCTGCAAAAGCCCCGAGTGGCTCTGCAAGTGCAAACCCGAAGCCGAGAAAAAATAGCGCATTCGCTGCCAGAGCCTCAGACATTTTCAACCGAAACGGACGAGCTCTTGAGGGTTGCCTAGTGTGCGAATGATCGCAACGCAGGCCTGACCTCTGGGTTCGGTTGGAGGGTGGCGCTACGCACGAAAGGCTGGGTGTAGTATGCGACCGAAAGCGCGAGCAGTAAGAGCGCACTGGTTAAACCGAGCACAAGAAACACAGCGTAAAGGACCGATCGAGAGCGTCTAAACCTTGCTATCCACGCGAGCAGCGCAAGCCCGACAATCCAACCCCACTTTCCCAAAAAGAGGAAAATGAAAACAATGCCCCACCCAATGCCAGAATCTGATTCTGCGAGGATTGGCTGGAAAACGAGTACGGATTTCATGGGGTTGATTTCACGCAAGAGGTAGCGGTGAGTCAGTCGGCCGCTTTCTGATCGCTTTCAAGATTTCACTCGCTGGATTCCGCGAGGAAATCCCCTGCGATCCGAAGGCCTGGTGATTCTTTGGCACTTTTCTTGCGTGGCGGAAATGTCAGCCTGGAGACGTTGAAGATTGTGAAAGGGCTGCCGATGATAGAGAGCAGAATGCAGGAAAACGCAGACCTCGATACCGCCATGCCAGACTCCCCTGAAATGCCCGAATCCGACCTTTGGGATCTTGATTCAGCTTTTCACGCGATGCAGGCCGAGATGGCTTTGAGTGGCAGGGTGTCTGAGGCGACGGAGAAGGCGCTTGGGGAAATCGCGCGGCGGTTTTATCCGGGAATCTCAAACTGGGAACCCGCACAACTGACCCGACTGGCCGACCGCATTTCACGAACTGCAAACCATTTTTGCGCTAATCTGTCCAACCTGAACAGCGCGTCGAATCAGGCGAAGGAAGCGGGGTAGGAAAGCTGTCGTGTATGAACGGTATGGACCGCCCGAGGTGGTAGAGTTTCGATAGGTAGAGAAGCCGACGCCGAAGGATGGGGAGATCCTGATCCGAATCCATGCGACAACGGTGACGTCGGGTGATTGGAGGGTGAGGAGTTTGGAAGCCCCCTTGGGTTTCAGGCTGATCATGCGATTGGTCTTGGGCGTGTCGAAACCGAGGCAACCGATCCCAGGCACAGAACTAGCGGGTGTGGTGGTAGCGGTGGGCAATGCTCCCTTTTCTCGCTGCGGAGCTTGGCTGAAAAAAAGGGGGGGCGTCTCCTAATGGTCCGGGCGGAACTGCCTGAGATGCTGAAGATTCCGTGGCTGACAATGAGGACAGGGAAGAAACTCATCGCGGGGCCTGCCGCCGGCAAAGCTGAGGATCTGCATTTCCTCGCGGGACTGGCTCAGAAAGGAGAGTATAGGCCCGTGATTGATCGTGTTTATCCCTTCGATCAGATCCGCGAGGCTTGCGGCCGCGTGGAGACAGGACACAAGAAGGGAAACTTGGTGATCACATTGCTCTCGGCCGGCAGCGAGCCATCTTGATCCTAAACGGACCGAGTGGCGGCGAGGACATCATGGACCAAGCGCGGACCGCGATAAACGAGACCGGAGTAAACCTGAACGAGGGCGGCACCGGCAGCTAACTTTTCACACGCGTGGGCTCCGCTGAGGATGCCGCCGACACCGATGATGGGAGTGGCGGGATGAAGGAGGCCACGGAAAGCGCGGATGACCTCGGTGGAGCGCTGGGTGACAGGGGCACCACTCAGACCACCCGCTTGATCCGCAAGCGGATGCCCCTGGACAGCGACGCGGGAGATCGTGGTGTTGGTGGCGATGACGCCATCGATGCCTTGCTCATTAAAAACGCGGGCGAGGGCTTCGATCTGCGCGGGCTGAAGATCGGGAGCGATCTTGACGAGGACGGGGACTTTTTTTCCATGCTCTTTTTGAAGGTTAGCTTGCTCCTCTTTTAAGGTGCTGACGAGTCGGCGGATGGCATCCTCCTCTTGAAGATCCCGCAGGCCCTTGGTGTTAGGCGAGGAGATGTTCACGGCGATGTAGTCGGCCACGGCATAGGCGGCCTTTAAACAGATGAGGTAATCATCGACAGCGCGCTCATTGGGGGTGTCAAAGTTCTTGCCGATGTTGACGCCGACGATCGCTTTGGTTTTCCGCTTTTGAAGTCGCGCAACGGCAGACTGGATGCCGGGATTGTTAAAGCCCATGCGATTGATGAGTGCATCATGCTGAGGGAGACGGAAGAGCCGGGGCTTGGGATTGCCGGGCTGAGGTCGAGGAGTCAGGGTGCCGACCTCGACAAAACCAAAACCAACCGCGCCCCAAGCATCGACACAGGAGGCTGACTTATCCATGCCTGCGGCTAAGCCGAGGACATTGGGAAAGGTGAGACCCAGGACATTGACAGGTTTGACCTCGCCTGGGACCTCGGAGCCGAGCAGTCCGAGGGAGTGAGTGATCCGCATCATCCGGGTGGTCCACTCGTGAGCGCGCTCGGCATCGAGACGAAACAGGAGTGACTTCAGGAGCGGATACGTTTGGGCGGCCAGAGACATGGCCTTAGAAAGAGGCGGAGTGAGGGGCTGTCAAGCCCTGCGCCACCGAGTCAGTTTAGAACTAGCCCCCCATGAGGGCTGTCACCTTGGATCCGCTGGTGAGCGCTTCAGGGATCACCCGGCGGAAATCATCAAGGCTCACTGGCTTGGTGAGGAAGTGATTCATGCCGACTTCCATGCAGGACTCCTTCACTCCGGTGAGCGCATGCCCCGTCATGGCGATGATGGCAGGCTGGTTCTTGAGAAGGAAGTTACCCCGAATCGCGCGCGCTGCCTCGACGCCGCCCATGACGGGCATCTGGAGGTCCATGAAGACGATGTCAAAGTTTCCGGTGTTCACCATGTCCACGCCTTCGCGGCCATTGTTCGCCATGGCGATCTTGCCGTATCCGAGACGGTCCATCAGCATGCCGGCGATTTTTTGGTTCAAAGGCTGATCCTCGACCAACAAGATGCGCGCAGGATACTGACTGGCAAAAGTCTCTGCTGCCATGGGCGCAGAGACGGCGGCGACAGGTGCGGGGCGGGATTCCGCAGGAGCGGCGGCGGAAGGAAGGGCGGTCGGTGCCTCAACCGGCGCGGGAATGAAGGTGGTCTTGGGCATCTTCATGGCCTCGGCCAAACAACGGATGAACTCGCGGCGCTTCAACGGCTTCGGGAGGCGCAAATGACGGTTTCCCTCCGGCGGTTGATAGCGATGACTCCTTTTTCCACCCGAGAGCGGCGCTAGGGCGACGACGGCGGCACCGGCCTGGAGCGCCATCTCGGTGAGGTGCTTCACCATCTCGTAGGGCTGCCTGCTGGTATCCAAAACAAAGACGGACGCCTGCTGGAGGTACTGCTGCACCTCCGTGAGTTCCATCTCTGAAGAAAGAGCTGCGCTTTTGGCGCCGGCGAGTGTGAGGTATTGAGAAATGAGCTGATTCGTCGTGGCGTTATTGGCGTAGTAAACGACGGGCTGATTCGCGATGATCTCCACCCAGCCACGCTCTTCACCTTTGCCACTGTCATCAGGTGCAGCGCGGAGGGGCAGCTCGAAGAAGAAGTCTGCCCCCTTTCCTTCCTCGCTGGTGACGCTAATCTCTCCGCCCATGACGCGGCATAGCTTCCGCGAAATGGCGAGTCCGAGACCAGTGCCCCCGTATTTTCGAGTGGTGGAGGCATCGACCTGAGTAAAGGCTTCGAACAGGCTGTTGATCTTATCCTGAGGAATGCCGATGCCGGTGTCACGAACCGAAAAGTGCAAGTAAGGGATCTCTCCCCCGCCCTCCGTCGGGCGTGTGACCTGGCGGACCATGATGAGAATTTCTCCATCCTGGGTAAACTTGATGGCATTGCCTCCGAGGTTCACGAGAATCTGCTTCACGCGCTGGAAGTCGCCCATGAACTTTTTGGGCATGGCGGGATCGATGTGATAGTTCAACTCAAGGTTCTTTTCAGCAGCTTTGAAGCCGAAGACATCAATGGTCTCAGCAAGGAGTTCATCGAGATCCACGGAGATGTTCTCGACGTCCATCTTGGTGGATTCAAGTTTGGAGAAATCGAGGATGTCATTGATCAAATGCAGGAGGGATTCACCACTGGATCGGATCATGCGGACGAGCTCCTCCTGCTCGGTGTCCAGCCCCAGCTCAATGAGCAAACTGGTGGTGCCGATGATGCCATTCATGGGCGTGCGGATCTCGTGGCTCATGTTGGCCAGGAAATCACTCTTGGCTGAAGTGGCCACTTCGGCTTCCTGCCGCGCTTTCTCGAAGTCGAGAATAACGCCCTGCTTTTTCTCCTCCTCATTTTGGATGCTGTCCATGGCGAGGTTGAACTCATGCTGAAGAGCAGAGAGATCATCCCATCCAGAGACGGGTTGCCGATGCGTCAACATGCCTTTTCGCAAAGCTTGGAAGCCCTCCGCAAGGGCGCGTGATTTTGAGCTGAGTCGGCGTCCGAGCAAAAAGAACCCAAAGGTGGCGGGGATGATGCCGACAAGCGTGCCCGCCAGCGGAACAGCGAGCCTCTGCACGCTCAAGACATGACGCAGCTGCAAGAGCGGTTGCCTCACAAGGAAGACGCCGACCACGCGCCCATCCTGACCATGAAGTGGCACGCCAGAAAGGCTCCAACTCGGCGGTCCCGTGAAGTTCATTTTTTCCAGGCTGGTTTCGTTCGTCGAGTAGGTGCTCATTCCGCCCAGCACTCCGAGCACTAGGTCACTAAAAAGACGGTCATCAGGTTCAGCGACGCCGACCAAAGCTTTATCGGGATCAATGGTGACAGCCACTGAGCGGAGGAAGCCTTCTTCCTTCCCCCGTTTCGGCGCGATGCCGAAGATCTCGGTTCGAGTGCCCAGCCCCTCGATCAGAGGAGGTGCACCGACGGAGCGCAGACGGATGAGAAGCTGACCCTCGACATCGGGAGACAGCACCTGAGCTCCGGACAGAACACTGGGACTCAGTTTTTGTTGCTCGAGCTCAACCTGCCCGGCTAAGGCAAGCCCATGGGTGTAGGAATCCTGCGCCACTCGAAGAGTGAGCAAATCCTGCCAGATGAGCCCAGCGGATGTCGCTAGGGCTGCACCGAGGACGGCAATGACACCGACCATCAGGAACCGAGTGGAGATCTGGATGTGCTTCCGCATTAGTCATCATTCAAAAAGGACATTTCCGAGGGCGACTCAGCGCCAGGGGACCGACCGAGTTCATTCAGCTTCGCAAGACAACGCCGAACGGTGGAGGTCAGCAGTTCGGTGGTATAGGGCTTTTCAATACAGCCCATGAATCCAAGCGCGGTGCACAGTTCGTGAGCACTTTCCTCCAAAAAGCCACTGCATGCGATGACCCCGATGCCGGGATAAGTCGCTTGAACAGCCTGAAGAGTCTCAAGACCCGACATGCCTCCCGGCATGGTGAGATCTAGCACGAGCAAGGTGGGCAACTCATCCCTCTCTGCCATAACGGCCATCTGCTCGAGCGCAGCCTCTCCGCTGGTCGCCGAGAGAATGGGATTGGGCAGGGTCGAGAGGATGGCTCTCCCAACGGTGAGGACTGAGGCATCATCATCGACGATCATGATTGCGCCCAGCGAGCGCGGGGATAAATGGCTGTGTAGGCTTTCGGAATGGCTGAAGCTGAGGTCGTTCATAAAGATGGAGGGTTACAAAGCTGTATAACTGAGGCATTTGATTTCGTCGATCGAGGTGTGTCCGCCAATGACTTGGACGAGACCCTCTTGGTAGAGAGACTTGAAGCCATTTTTGAAGGCAGCGGCGCGCATGGCACTCATGGGGGCGGCTTCTTCAACGAGGTCGCGCAAGTCAGAATTGACCTCGCAAATCTCCATGAGAGCCACCCGGCCAGCGTAGCCGGTGCCGTGACATTCATCACAACCGCTGGCAGCGAAAATGGGCTGCTGCAGAGGCTGGGTGATGACGCCCTGGCGGAACATCATCTCCTGGATCTCCTGAGAGGCGGCTTCCGGACGCTTGCAGTAATTGCAAAGCCGTCGTGCGAGACGCTGGGCCTGACTGAGGGCCAGTGAATCTGCCAGGAGGTACTTTTCCACACCCATGGAGAGCAATCGGGAAATGGCACGGAGAGAGTCATTGGCATGCAAAGTGGTGAGCACCAAGTGACCCGTGAGCGCCGCACTCACCGCTGAGCCAGCTGTCTCCGCATCACGAGACTCACCGATCAGGATGATGTCCGGGTCAGCACGAAGCAAGGCGCGGAGTCCATTGGCAAAGTCGAGACCGTGAGCGGGATTGGTCTGCGTCTGATTGATCCCTTCCACCTCGTACTCGATCGGATCCTCAATGGTCTGGATGTTGACCCCCTCATCGTTCACACTGTTAAGGAGCGCGTAGAGCGTGGTGGTTTTACCACTTCCCGTTGGACCCGTGACGAGGATGAGCCCTTGGTCACGAGTCATGGTGCGCCCGAGAATCTCCGTTTGTCGAGGAGACAAATTGAAATCCGAGAGCCGCTTCACACCATCCTGTTTGTCCAGGAAACGCATGATGATCTTCTGGAACTCCCGACGGGTGGGCACGGCAGCCACACGAACATCCAATCGGCGGCGTCCGATGGAGATGGAGAAACGGCCGTCCTGTGCTTCCTGCCGATTCTGACCCATTCCCGCGTAGTTTTTGACGAGGGCGACGAAACGATTCAGGAGCGCCTCTGGGGCGGTCAGGATCGTCTTCATGGTCCCGTCCAAGCGAGCGCGGAAACGCACGAGATTGTAAAACTTCTCGATGTGCAAGTCACTTGCCCGGCAGCGGACGGCGGTGAAGAGCGCCCAGTGCAGGAGTTGCTCAGGATCATGGTTCGGATTGGCCGGATTGACGGCGGCCATGTCCTCGGGTGAGATTTCCACCACGCCTTCGGTGCTCGAAACCGAGGCTACCAGATTTTCAGCGGCAGCTACACCCGAGGTGTCCAGATTGGCAGCGGAACGTCCGATCGCATCTCGGATGGAGGCAGGGTCCGCCATCACTGTCACGATCTTGATCGAGTGACTCCCGAGTGAGAGCCACTCGTCCTCGAAGGCATAACAGTCCCTCGACTCACTCAAGAGGTAGACAACATGTTTCCCTACAAAGAGAGGATACACATTATGCCGCTCCAGCAGGAGAGTCGGAAAGAGTGACTGACGAGCTGCTTCTTGAGCGCTGAAACAAAGGATTTTACCCTCAGAGCACATGTAGGTGAGTGCGACGCCCAGGTGACGCTGCACGGCATTGAAGTCAGAGACCTCAAAATGATTTTTTTTCTCGGCGATGGCGTCGTAAAAACCCTTCAACCGCACGACGTCGCTCTGCTCATAAGGATAGTGATTGAGCAGCCACTGGAAGCTGGCGTCCATCCCAATATCGGCAAAACGAGGGATGGTCACCGACTCAAAGGCACCCGTCTGCGGCATCGGCTGATCACCGATGCGCTTCACAAGATCCTTCCGGGTTTTTTGATATTGATCTTCGCTGATCAAGACCCGAATGACCAAGCCAGATGGAACGCCCCACAGGTCAGACCCCCGAGGATTGTGGTGAGCCATGACCACCAGGGGGCCGAGCATCGTGACTGGCAACCATGGATCTGCGACCTCAGGTAGGCGACCCAGTTTTCTCACCGCGCGCTCTGCATCGGGTGAGCAGCTCTCTCGCATGAGATTCAAGGGCATCAGCCCATTCTGGAGAGCCAAGCCTTCGAGTGAGACGATGCCTACCTCTTTGGATTGAACTGTCGGTGTTGATGGATTACCCGCACTTCCGAAGGAATCCTGCGTTGGTGAGGCCAAATTTTCGCTGGCGAGCGTCATGATGAAAATGGGTAAAGGGAAATTCTAAATCTTGGTTAGCGGCTGTAGCGGCTGAACCCAGGGGGGAAAATGAAGGGCGTTGTGAAGTCGGAACCGTCGAGACTTACTTTAAGTCCGGTGCCGGTCTCGCCTTCTCGCAGCAATGCATAACGTGACCCCTTCCAGACGATTCGAAAATCATCCGTCGAACTTGAGGTCAACGGATTGTAGTGCGGCCTCACGTAGGGTGAGCCCGTGGAGGCGCGGTTTTCGTTCGGGTCGCGGTATTGAAGATAGCGCAGCACCGCGATCTCGTCGGATGATGAGCCCGCAATCGGTGTGAACGTGAGTTCGAAATTGGAGTAAGCAAAAGTGTTCAAGGCTTGGTTCAGCATCTCGAGGCGATCTCTCGCGATGCCCTCTTTGCTGCCATTTAACACACCCGACATGGCCGAAATGGAGATGGAGGCTAAAACACCGATGACGGAGATGGTAACGACCATTTCCGACATGGAGAAGCCAGCGCGCCAGAGCCGAGGGAGGCGCAATCCCTTTCGGGCTTGTGCTTTCACGGGGTGCTGAGTTTCTCTCATGTGTTTCATTGGACTGGGAGCGAAGTGCAGTTCGAGTGACCGGATCTAATAAAAGATTTCGTCTTCATTAGCCCCAAACAGTCGCACCTTTCTCATGTCGGTAATTGTGTCGTCAAAGATGGTGGTGTAACCGGAGGGGAAATAAAGAGCGAGGGTCGTCTCTGCGAAGCTCAAGTAGGGCTGGAGTCTGATGTATTTGGCGTCGTCGGTGGTGGCGTTACTCCAATCCGTCTGTGCTTGGGCACGCCCTTTCATCTGCACCATGGTGGCCATGGCTACATTGAGCGCCTCTGCACGGGCAATGGCGAGGTTACGCTCACTATCTTCTCTCATTCGGGAAACTGACGGAATGGCGAGGAAAGCGATAACGCCTATGATAGCGACCGAGGCGAGCATCTCGACGAGCGAGAATCCTTTGGCAAACTTGGTGCGATTTTTTTCTTGGCAGGTGTTCATAGTGATCTGGGGATTGAGTTAAAAAAAGGGGCCTCTGAATCAATCGGCCACCAAATCGACACGCGGAAAGCCGCCCGCAGCCCAAGGGTGCTGGAGCACCAGGTGCTGACGAGCCATGTCGAGGGCCGCTGACTTCAGCCTGTCCGTGTTGGTGGTGTATGTGACAATGTGATCCGCCGTATTCTGGTCGAGGAAGCCGCCCACGCCATCGCTGTCAGGGACCAAGAAGGCTGTAAATTTACCGAGTGACGTGGTTTGAGCGTTGTAAGCGTCCCGGATGTCCTTGAGACTCCTGACCTGGCGGGTGTCCCCCACCCGCGTCTCTGACATGACCCATGAGTTGATGGCGTTTTGAAGAGCAGCCTGCTGCTGCCGAGCCACGATCCGCTGTGCGTCGCGCGATCCGTTGGAAATCGCACCGACGACGAGGGAGGCCATCACACCAATGATGGCGATCGTGATGATGGACTCGGTGAGGGTAAACCCCTTCCGAAGAGAGCGTTTGAGAGCTTGCAGTTTCATATTCATTGTCTTTGAAACAGAGAAAGGAATCAAGGTCGGGACAGGGATTGACATTCCTCTAGAGTCCTAGTTTAAGTGCATTTAAATATAAATTCAATAAATAATGTAATATTAATCGGGTTTTACACGGTTCCCCCAAATGATTGATCCGCCGGAGAACGAACTCCGACGGATCAAACGGATGACGTGGGTTTTCGAGGAACCGAATCTGCAATGCCTCTCAAACAGCTTCCGTCAGATGGACTCCAGATTAAGGAGTGTAAACGGCTTGGTTGTTGGACGTGTCGATGCTGAGATGGGATTCAACTGCAGCCTGATCTTCGTCGTCGATTGGACCACTGGTGAACGTCTTGCCATCGAATGCTCCGCCGGAGATGGTGATACCAGACTCGGCAAGGGCGACTGCTGCGGCACCCGTCGCGACTGATCCAAGGCTTCCACCTGCGGCGGCAGCTGCGTTCAGGACTGATGCAACGCTTTGGGCATTGCGCTGAGCGGTAGCTGCTTTTGCACTGTCATTGATGGAACCAATGTTCGGGATGGCGATGGCAGCGATCACACCGATAACGGCGATCACGACGAGCATTTCCACGAGGGAGAATCCTGCTGTTGCTGTCTTTTTCAGATTGAGTTTGATGTTTTTCATATATTTACTGGGCTGTTGTTTGTTTTGTTGTTTGTCCATCAGATCCGCTTGATAAATCAATGCTAATTCCCATGAATATGGTAATTTTAGTTGGTATTTCCTTTCGGTCAAATATTTTGTCATAATTATGTAAAATAAACATTCTGAGCCGATTATTTGGGTCAGGGCTCAAGTGCGTTTTGTCTCCGAGTATTCTTTGGACACCGTCACCCTCCCGTGTTTTGCGCCGCCGCAGCCAGAATCAGAGCCGTGTGGGAAAGTGTGCTGGCGCAGCCGGCCAAGAGCTAAAGACACTTCGAATAGTTCGTTCTCTAGATTCGCCGCCACGAACGCAATCCGCGTTCGGTTCAATTTCCTACAAACGGATTCTTCGCGTGGAACGCCCCGCAAGATCAATCCTTGATCCACTGATAAAGTCGAATTCCGGGCACCTCAGCAACTGGAGTTAGTTTTTTCTTTACCCCTGCAGGCAGCACATCTTCACCAATTTCAGCCACAAACTCGACTTTGAGCTTTTCAGCGAAACGCTCGGACCAGTCACCTGTGCTCTCGTTCACGAGGGGCGGCACAGTCTTGAGAGGTGCCGCATAACCATAAAATAAAGATGCCGACGATTCCTTTTCCTCGGACCTTGGATTCAGTCTCAAGATTCGGGAGCCCAGCATGCTGCCAAGGACACCGTGTTTAGAGAACCACCAGCCCCCATCGGCTCTTGACCAATAACCCAAGGTTCTCCCCTTTAAAATTTGCCTTACCTGATCGAGGTCAATCGTGTTCCACCGAGTTGGGATCCTCCGCACGAGAGGAACGCAAAGATCATTGATTCCCATGACCACAGAAATGGCCATTAGAGCTGCGGCACCGGGCCGACGCCAATCGGAATAGATGAAGATCATCCGGGCCAGACCCCATATCCCCAAGGGCATAACGAAGATGACCTGAGTCAAAACCATGACATGGTAACGGTCCAGCATCTTGAAGCTCCGCTCCAAAAACTGAGCAGCAAAACAAGAGCCGACAAGCCCGGAAAGTGCCAGCCAGCCAATTGTGCGCATTTGCGGAGTTGCCGCCAAATCTTTTGCGCGGATCAGATGAACAATCCCGGGCAAAGACACGACACTGAGAATGAGACTCCATAAGATATCACCCATCCCCTCACGAAAGACATGAACAAAGTCATTCCATCCGAAGTCCACGGTCCGCTGCCCAACGCCTCCAGCCACCTCTGCTCCTAAAAGGCGAACGATCAAAACACCCCCGACGCAGCAAAACAACACCCAAGACGCAAAACGCAGTGCGACCCGCTGTTTAAACAAGACCGCCCCGATCATCATTACCCCCGCCGCGGCACCCCCAGCTGCCACGGTATGGGGCGCACTTACCGCCGCGCAAAAGACGAGTGTGCCCGAAAGCCAACGATTCCCACCGAGCCATGCGAGCAAGGCACCAAAAACCACTACTGCCTCGAATTTATAGGTGAAATACACGGCCAAAGTGGTCTTGGCGTGGAGAATTGCATCGTCCTGGAAACGATTGGCCAACCAAGCCGCAACGCTAGGCACCATCATCATTTGAGTGGCCATCAAAGAAGCCATTCCCACCAAAAGCAAGGCAGAAACCGTTGCCCGGAAAAAGGAACCGACGATTCCTGCCGCCAGAATGACAAGGATCACGTTCATCACCGCACCCGTTACATCCATCAGTGCATGATAGGCGGGAAGTCCCGAAAGCTTAGCACCCGCAATAGCCAAAAAGGTCGAGCCCCAGTGGTACCACAAGTCTCGACCGCCCGTGGCCTCAGCGGCAAGGCTACCCAGAACCGGAGACCACATATTCGCCACCCCAGCCTCGGGGATCGACATTACCTGCTGGACGAAATAGCCATGATCCTGGTGTCCCTCCAACATTTTGCCACCGTCAAACAATCGAAGAAATGGCAACTGAAACAAAATCGCGGCGCCTGCACAAATCGATACTAGCCAAATGATCTCCTTGAAGGTCCAAGGCTCGGTCTCTTCGGTCTCAAGATTCCTAATACTAGACTTTTTTTGCCAAGCACTGGTGACCATCCAAAGGATCTGTGCCGAAGGTATGACCATAACGTAGCTCAACCTGCCAAGGGCAAATACGGAACTGACGCTCGAAATCATCAGCAACCCGCTCGCCATCACGAGTCCAAGTCTCATCAGCTTGGAGCCACCTCTCAATCCTTTCGGAACCAACACCAATCCAACCCAATAGCAGGCACCCAATGAGACAAGTGTCGCTAAAACCACCCTCAACAAGTGAGGTTCAAGAGGAGTGAGGGCATCCATAGGGGTTGGGGTCAAAGTTGAGATTCTGGTGCAGCGCGTAACTGGAAAAGCATCAACTCTTTGCCCTGGAAAATAAGGTCCACAAATGCGCGCATCTCCTCAGGTAAGGGATCGGACTCGATCACCAGAATGAACTGAATCCCTAATCGAGCCGCCAACCGTCGTGACCAGCCCAAAAGATTCTCACCTTCCTCCAGAGGAACCAATTCACGTGGCCTATTCATTCCATAATACTGGGAGTTGCGGTCACCATCAACGGAACTGATACCATTTAATCGAGTGCACCTAGCGTCCAAGTAAGAAGCCAATGTACAATGTTTCGAAATCCAGAAAGGGCGATCCCCAGAGGCGAAATACCCAAAAGGCCTGCCCGCCAGTAGCTTTCGAACAGAGTCAACTTCCTCGCTTTTGCAAGGAAGAGCCTCCACACGAACCCGTGCGTGCACGATATCATGGACCCCCATCGTCACACAAAGGGCCATCAGGGAAACAAAGATCACTCTTTTGCCACCTTCAGCTGCGTGAATCCAGCAAGTGATTCCCCAAAGACTCACCGGCATGACGATTGCCGCATGTGCCAGCATGGTGAAATGGAAGCTGTCACCCACATGCCTCATCAAATGAAACGCCAGATAAGAACCAACCAACGCACTGAATGCCAGCCAACCGAGTGCGGCCCCATTGCCTTGTTTTGACTGTTGCACCAAAAAGACCAATCCTGGCAACAGAAGCAACTCAAGCCCTAAACCGATTGCTGCATCACCAATACCCCACTGCAAACGGGAAATGAGTGCACGCCAATCATAAACCAAGAGGGACTGTCCCTCTGCTTTGGGTAGGCCAACGTTAAACCCCCACGTCAAGGTGGCCCAAGCAGCCAATAGCAGGCTCACGGTGACACATGCAGGAAGCCAAAGATCCCTTCTGCGGAGCAATATCCCCATTCCCATCAAAGTCCCTGCAGCGACCCCCAAGACTGCCAAGTTATGAGGGGAACTAAGACCCACAAAAAAAACTAACAGCGCGCAAAGACCCGAACGACGATGCTGCCAAGCGGTTGCAGCGAGAAAAAGGGTTATCGCCTCATACTGGTAAGGGAAATGACCCAGTAAGCTGAGTCTTGTGTGCTGGAGCGTCCCCGACGGAAACCATTCACCAAACGACAATACACCGAACATCCGAATCCACTGTACACCCACTAAAGATGCGCCCCCCGCAAAAAGGGAGACTCGAATACTGAGTCCCGTAAGCACCTGAATCATAGCAGCGGACAATAGCCCCAATTCAAAAAGGAAAACGGGCGCTACCACCTCGTAGAGTGCCTCCCAAGCGGATACATCAAAAACCCCATGAATCGCAGACGCCAGCCAAACCGGGCTCCAATGATACCAAACATCGACAGTCGCGGACTCAGAAGTTGCCATAGCGCCCATCGTCGCAGACCAAATGGAGGAGGCCTTTGCCTCAGAAAACCCGAGCACCAGTTGTGCGGCATATCCCAGGTCACTGTGGAGCGCTCGGAGTGCTCCCCCCGGCATTTCCTTGGAAAACTGCCAACCCGCCAGAACCACGCACCCGATCCACAGGAGGCCGAGCAGGCCAAGGCTGCGAAGGCTCGACTCTTCCCCCGTCGCAGCTACCGGTTGTCTTTTTGATAAAGCCCAATAAGCGAGGACCCCGATTTGAAGAACGGGAGTCAACGTTCCATAGCAAAATCGACCTGAAAAATACGTCGCTGAACAACCCGCCAAGAACAAGAGCGCCCATCCAATTCGAAGTGCACTGGCCCACAGAAATCCTTCAGAGACCCAAATACGAGGAACAAGGACCCAGCCCAATGCGAAGCAAAGAGCAAGAAAGCTTGTGGCTTCTACTCCATGGCCCCAGGTCATTCCCTCTCCCTCGCTCCCCTCAATGACTGACAAAAAGTCACTTGAGACACCGACCCCTTGCATTCGAACCCCAGAAAAGATTCACACTGCTGTTGGCTTCTTGGTCGCGGGGAGGAGCCCAAAACTTGTGGCCGGCCAAATTCTTGCATTCGCATAATCTAATCAGAATGAATATAAATATCACTTGAATATCTATCTTATCTATGTAATTCACAACAAGTTTTTCGTTTATATGCCCATTGCATCTTCCGTAGCCTTAGGTGAGCGCGTGCAGGTTTTTCACCCAGATTTGGTCAATTTATATGGGTGCCAAATTGGCGACGACACCAAAATTGGGACATTTGTCGAGATTCAAAAAGGGGCAACCATTGGCGCACGCTGCAAGATTTCGTCCCACAGTTTTATCTGCGAGGGGGTCACGCTTGAAGACGAGGTGTTCATCGGACACGGTGTCATGTTTACCAATGACAAGGTCCCACGTGCCGCGAATCATGGCGCTCTCCAGACTGAATCCGACTGGACGGTGGTTTCAACAAGGGTCTGTCATGGGGCCTCCATCGGCAGCGGTGCTGCGATCCTATGCGGTGTGACGATCGGCGCAGGAGCAGTGGTCGGTGCAGGTGCCGTGGTTACTCGGGATGTCGGAGTTGGTGTTGTGGTCGCAGGAGTTCCGGCCCGCCAACTGCGCTGAATCCTCACCAGTGCTCGTTACCTGAAAATGTCAAGTAGTTGAAATGCCTGAGACAGAGATCGTTGCACGAATCTCTACGCAGTGGTGAGTCGCATTCCTCCAAACGGCGGATAACCAGCGAAGGTCAACCTTCACGCTCTAGCAAGTTCTACAAAGATGCCTGAAATGCGGATCAAAACAGCCATTTTGTTATTGTTTTTTTATTTGTTATTGAAATAATCAATAAATCGGTTTATTTAATACAATTGAACTTATGTTAGCCTCTCCATCCACCCCTGCGATTTCCTCATACCGCTCGTCGGCGATCCCACCGCTTCCTCGTCCAATTAAGGTCGCGGTCATCGGCTGTGGCTACTGGGGACCAAACTTAATTCGCAATTTTTCCACCACCCCGGGTGCCGAGTTAGTGGCCATTTGTGATCTACAACCTGAACGCTTGGCCAAGTTTAAGGCGCAGTATCCTACCGTCGAAACTACCTCAGACTATACCGCTCTCCTGGCTCGGGATGACTTGGACGCTGTGGCCATTGCCACCCCCGTTTCCACCCACTTCCCTCTCGCCCGCGCCGCGCTTGCCGCTGGAAAGCACGTCATGGTGGAAAAACCGATGACCGCCACCGTCGCTGAAGCACAGGAACTGGTGGCCCTGGCTGAGGTCAAACAACGCGTTCTCATGGTTGATCACACCTTTGCCTATACAGGCGCGGTCAGAAAAATCCGCGACCTCGTTCAGACAGGTCAATTGGGGGAGTTGCTCTATTATGACAGCGTCCGCATCAACTTGGGACTTTTCCAGAGTGATGTAAACGTGCTCTGGGATCTCGCTGTCCACGATTTGGCCATCATGGACTTTGCACTTGGCCAGGAACCCGTTTCCGTCTCTGCCACCGGACATGCGCACCTGAAAGGTCAGCATGAAGACATCGCTTACCTTACATGCTTCTTCGAGAGCAACCTCATCGCCCACCTACATCTGAATTGGCTCTCACCGGTGAAAATCCGCCGCACCATCATCGGAGGAGATAAACAAATGGCCGTCTATGACGACCTTGAGCCGAGTGAAAAACTCAAGATCTACGACCGAGGTGCCAATCTCCAGGAAGCTGGGGCAGAAACCCTCCGCCGCCAAAAGATCGACTATCGCATGGGTGACATGCATGCACCCCACATTGTCCCCGGCGAAGCGCTTCAGTGTAACACTGCTCATTTCATCGACTGCATCGCGAATAATCGCACCCCGATGACCGACGGTCAGGCCGGCCTCCGAGTGGTGCGCATCCTCGAAGCCGCCTCGGAGTCGATGCGCCGCCGTGGTGAACCCGTAACCGTCTTTCGCTCATGAAAATCCAAGGAAAAACTTATCTCGTCACCGGCGGAGCCGGCTTCATCGGATCAGAACTTTGCCGTCAGCTCCGCGCCGCCGGCGCATTGGTCCGCATCGTGGACAATCTCGCCAATGGACACCGAGAAAACGTCGAGGAAATCCTCGCGCCAAACTGCGTGCTGCACGTCACCGATATCCGGGATCTCGATGCCATGCAGGCGCTTCTCGCGGGTTGCGATGGCGTCTTCCACCTCGCCTGCCTTGGCGTGAGACACTCCATTCACTCACCCATGGAGAATCATGAGGTCAACGCCACAGCCACGCTCAATCTCCTCCGCCTCGCCCGGGAAGCCGGAGTTCCCCGTTTTGTCTATGTCTCCAGCTCAGAGGTCTATGGCACAGCGCAAAGTGTGCCTCAGCCCGAGGAGCACCCCACCTACCCGATGACCGTCTATGGCGCCGCCAAACTGGCAGGTGAGTGCTACACACGCGCCTTTCACCGCACCTACGACTATCCTACTGTCATCATCCGCCCCTTCAACAGCTACGGCCCCCGCAGCCATCACGAAGGTGACAGCGGAGAGGTCATTCCCAAGTTCCTCCTTCGCACCCTTGCAGGAAAGCCCATGGTTATTTTTGGAGATGGTTCCCAAACCCGCGATTTCACATTTGTGAGTGATACCGCTCGCGGAATCCTCGTTGCCGGACTCGCTGACAGCACGGTGGGCGAAACGATCAACATCGGCAGCGGATTCGAGATTCCGATTCGCGACCTCGCTGACGAAGTCCGTCGCGTGACGAATCGTCCGGAAGCCGTCATCATCCATGAAGCTGACCGCCCCGGAGATGTCCTCCGACTTTATTCCGACACCTCCAAAGCTCATCGCCTTATCGGGTTTGTGCCTCGCGTCTCATTGCGGGATGGCCTCACCCAACTCCTTGCCTGGTATCAATCACAGGGAAAAACGCCTGAGGAAATGCTTCGCACCGAAATCGTGAAAAACTGGGAGGTCACTGCGTGAGTATGATCCCCGTCGCTAAGCCCGTGCTTGGAGAGGAGGAAGCTGCTGCCGCGCGGCGTGCCATTCTTTCCGGTTGGGTCACTCAAGGCCCCGAAGTCGAAGCCTTCGAGCAAGAGTGGGCGGCTTATGTCGGAGCACCTCACGCCTGTGCGGTCTCCAACTGCACAACGGGACTCCACCTCGCACTTCTGGTCTCAGGAATCCAACCCGGAGATGAGGTCATCACCGTCAGCCACAGCTACATCGCCACAGTCAATGCCGTGCGAAATGCATGCGCCGTGCCGATCATGGTCGATATCGATCCGGCAACATTTAACCTCGCACCCGAGCGCGTTCTCGAGGCCATCACGCCGAAGACCAAAGCCATCCTCGCCGTTCATCAACTCGGGATGCCTTGCGACATCGTCGCTCTCAAAAAAATCGCTTCCGAGCACGGCTTGATTCTCATTGAAGACGCCGCTTGCGCCATCGGCAGCGAGATCCTCACTGATGGAGAATGGAAAACCATCGGTCCCCCTCATGCCGACATCGCCTGCTTCTCCCTTCATCCCCGTAAAGTCATCACCACCGGAGACGGCGGCATGATCACCACTGCCAATGCGGAATGGGACGCCGAACTCCGTCTCCTCCGCCAGCATGGAATGAGCATCAGTGACAAAGCACGGCACAATGCCAAGTCGGTGATGTTTGAGTCCTACCCGATCCCTGGATTCAACTACCGCATGACCGATGTCCAAGCCGCCATGGGGCGTGAGCAACTCAAGCGCCTCCCCGGTATTCTCGAACGCCGGCGCGAGATCGCAGCGCGTTACCACTCCAAATTGCGCGGCGTCACCCTCCCCCATCAGCCCCCTTGGGCGCGCAGCAACTGGCAGAGCTATGCCATTCAACTCTCAACGGCGCACGATCAACAAGCCATCATGCAATCCATGCTGGACGATGGAATCGCCACGCGCCGAGGCGTGATGTGCTCCCACCGTGAGCAGGCATGCGCAGATCTTCCACTCCGCCACCATCTCAGTGCTTCAGAACACGCCCAAGACCACACCATCATTCTCCCTCTCTACCCCCAGATGACCGACGCCGAGCAGGACCGCGTCATCACATCCCTACACAAAGCCATCCAATCCTAAAACATGAAAACGATCGCCAGCCCACAGACCCTCACCTCACCAACCGTCGCACCCACCACCATCGAGCGCGTTCCGCTTCTCGATCTCCGTGCTCAATGGAACGTCATCCGCGATGAAGCCCGCATCGTCTTTGATCAGATCGGCGAGTCCACCGCCTATGCGCAAGGCCCGGCAGCCAAGACCTTTGAAGACGAATTTGCCAACTGGTGTGATGTCAAAGAATGCGTCAGCGTGAACACAGGCACCAGCGCTCTGCACCTTGCTCTCCGCTGCCTCGATATCGGCCCCGGAGACGAAGTCATCACAGTCCCGATGACCTTCATCGCCACGGCATGGGCCGTCTATTATGTCGGTGCCAAGCCAGTCTTTGTCGATATTGACCCCTTGCGTCGCACCATGGATCCGAATCAGCTGGAAGCAGCTATCACGCCGAACACCAAGGCCATCATTCCTGTTCACCTCTACGGTCAGGTAGCTGACATGCAGCCCATCCTCGAGATCGCAGCGCGCCACGGCATCCCAGTTATTGAGGACGCCGCTCAGGCACACGGAGCCACCTACCAGGACCTCAAGGCCGGTCAGCATGGTGCCATGGCCTGCTTCAGTTTTTATCCCGGGAAAAACCTCGGTGCACTCGGTGAAGGCGGCGCACTTGTCACAAACAACAAGCAATACGCAGAACGCGCACGTCAACTCCGGAACCACGCGCAGAGCGAGCGCTACTTCCACGATGAAATCGGCTACAACTACCGCATGGACTCCCTTCAAGCCGCCATGCTCAGCCTCAAACTGAAACACCTCGATCGTTGGAACCTTGCCCGTGCGTTTCGCGCCATCCGCTACGAGGAACTCCTTTCGGATCTACCCATCACTTTGCCGAAGCGATTCAGCGACTCCCAGTCCGTCTGGCACTGCTATGTCATCGAAAGTGATCGCCGTGATGAACTACGCACCGCACTCAGCGAAGCCCAAATCGACTCCGGCCTCCACTACCCCGTGCCGCTCCACCTTCAGCAGGCCTGCAAAGACCTCGGATATAAGAACGGTGATTTCCCAAACTCCGAGCGACTCAGCTCCCGTTGCCTCTCCCTTCCCATTTTCGCCGAGCTGACCGAGGCGCAAATGCAGCGTATTTCCGACGCCCTTCACTCGGCCCATTAGCCCGAAGATCCCATGAAGCTCAGCCTCCTCATCCCAGTCCTGAACGAGGAAGAAAACATTAGGTTGATCATCCCAGCCGTCGATGAAGCTTTTTTGAATGAAAAGGAAACCGAGCTTGAGTTCGTGTTCGTCGATGACGGTTCTCGAGACGCCACCTACAGCATTCTAGCCGAAATGAGTGCTCGGGATTCGCGAATCAAAGTGATCCGTTTTTCACGAAATTTCGGCAGCCATGCTGCCCTGCTCGCCGCTTTCACCCTCTGTTCCGGAGATGTCGCCTCGTACCTCGCCGCCGATCTGCAAGACCCACCTTCAGTTCTTCTCAAGATGATGCAAAAGTGGAGGGAAGGCTCGCCTGTCATTTGGGGACAACGTGTCAAGCGAGAGGAGCCGCTATCCCAGAGGCTCTTCGCGCAACTTTACTACCAACTCATGCGCCGCTACGCCCTACCCCAGATCCCTTCTGGCGGGCTTGATATCTGTATGATCGACCGAAAAGTCATCGATACGATTGTGAAGATCGGAGAAAAAAACACCTCCATCTTTGGGTTGGTCCTATGGTCAGGTTTTCCGCAGGCCTATGTTAGCTATGAACGCCGGCAGCGGCAACGAGGCTCATCACGATGGACCTTGGGTAAAAAAATCAAGCTGGTGGTCGACAGCTTCGTGGCTTTCTCGTTTGCACCCATTCGCCTTGTGACCTACCTCGGACTAATCTTCGCCTTCCTCGGATTCGGATATGGCGCTGTCACTATTGTTCGAGCCCTCTTGGGTTATACCACCATTGAAGGGTGGGCCTCCCTGATCACGATGGTTGTCTTCCTTTCAGGTGTTCAGTTGCTGATGCTGGGAATTGTTGCTGAATACCTTTGGCGCACCTTTGATGAGTCCAGGAGCCGCCCTCCATTTGTAATCTATCAAACCACTGGAATCTCAGAAACTACACGTTCATGACCACCCCAGCTTTCGCCCATCACATTTCAACCGAGAGTCCCTCCGAACTTCGTCAACAGATTCTCGGATATGCCATGACGGAAACCATGACAGACCGCGAGCGCGCTCAATTCCTCGGTTTACCATCAGGCTGTCGAATGAGGGAACGCGCCAAAATTCTAGCACCCGAGAAGTTCACCTGTGGAAAAAATGTCTGGATTGGTGAGGGCGCTGTTCTTGATGCCCAAGGCGGATTGAGCATCGGCGACGAGACACAGATAGGCTTGAATGTGATGGTCTGGTCTCACTCCAGTCACTCCCAAGCTTTGAAAGGGGAAACCGGCAGTTCCCGGGATCGCATCGTGTATAAGGCCACAAAAATCGGAAGCAATTGTTTCATAGCGGGTCCCAGCGTCATTCTTCCGGGTGTCACGATTGGCAATGGCGTTTTAATCCCACCCATGTCCGTTGTGAGTGAGGACCTTCCTAACGGTACCATCTTCAGAGATAGCCACCGAGACATGAAAAAGCTTCAGAATCGAGTCGAGAGCCTCGAAAAACAAATCGCCGACCTCCATTCCAGGCTGCCTAAAATCTGATCTAAAGCCTGTGAAAAAGGGACTCCTGCTGCTGAAGATCGCCTTTTCGATCACGCTGATTTTTGTCCTATCGAGAAAGTTCTCACTCGCGGAAGCAGGCACTCACCTGCTCCATTTGAGAATGGGACCCGCAATCGGAGCCCTGCTCCTGCTTGGTCTCTCGCTGGCTCTTTCCGGCCTCCGCTGGCACTACGCATCAGGCCAATTGATTACTCTGCCAGTCTGTCTGCGATTCACTTGGATCTCTCAGCTCTACGCACTCGTTCTTCCGGGCGCACTCTCCGCAGACGTTGCCAAGGGCCTCGTCATGACCGCCAAAAAGGAATCAAGCTGCGGCCGCAGCCTATCGACCTCCATCATTTTGGATCGCGTCGCAGGACTTGGCTCGCTCTTGGTTTTCGGATTTCTTTCTTGCCTTTCGCGACCCCAATTACTTCACCTTCCGCCCGGCGTCCTCGTTGCTCTCTCAGCCTTCGGGACCCTTGCACTCGTCGCCCTACCTTGGGTCCTCAATCATTTCTTCCCACGTTTGACGATCTCACCCCGAACATGGTTTCTGGTGCTGGGTCTCAGCGGCTTGATCCATGCCGTGAACATCTCCTTTTACTGCGTCAGCCTTGCAGCCGTGGGTGGCTCCGAGTCGTGGTGGCAGATGGGGATCTACACTTGCCTGTTAAATTTGGCGATGCTGCTTCCCATCAGCATCGGTGGCATTGGGTTGCGGGAGCAGATTGCCGTTTCCCTTTTCCAAAGCAGTGCCAATGCGCCCGCGCAGATCGCCTTTGGTTGGCTTGTTCTTTTTCTAAGCATCCTGCACGGCCTTATCGGTCTCGCCCTTCACTGGCAGCCCACCGAACCATCAAAAGAGCTTGTTTCTGCGGGAGACATTGGCTGATGTCTTGCCTACATTGGGCTCATGATCGATGCCAAAGACACACCCCGCGCCCTCGTCCGCATCGGATTCGATGGTCGGGTGCACAAGACCTTCAGAGGGCATCATGCCAAAGATCGCTTTGAAAATGAAGTGCGCGTTCTCGAGTACCTCGAAAAGAAGGGCTGCACCTTCGTCCCCAAAATTCTGGAATCCGATCCCGAAAAACTGATGATGATCAGCACCAATTGCGGAACCCGCGTGGATCATCTGAGCGATGACCGGATGAAGCAACTCTACGCAGAACTGGAGACTTTCGGCGTGCGACATGAAGACCCTTTCATGCGAAACATCACCTACCGAGCGGCCGATGGCCGGTTCTGCATCATCGACTTCGAGTTCGCCACGCTGATCGATGAAAACATCGGATTAACTCCTGAGATTGGCATGACGCGATGAGGAGTGAAGCTGAAGAACACCCGACAAAAATCACTTGGTCGGGCATGACCCATCCCGGCAAGGCCCGCGCCAATAACGAGGACGCCTTTCTGGCTCTCACCTTCGATGCGCAGGAGTTGCGATACCTGGGAAAAACAGGTGACTCCACTTTGCACAATGCTGACTTTGTCTTTGCCGTCAGTGATGGCATGGGCGGGGCAAAGTCGGGTGAATTTGCCAGCAGGATCGCCACTGAAAAAATCATGCGCTTGCTCCCGAAGAGTTTTGGAATGGCCGCTCAGGGTCTGGCGTCGGGGTTTGGTGATGTCCTCACCGAGCTTTTTAATCAGGTGCACCGGGATCTGCTGAAGCTAGGTCAGAGCTACTCCGAGTGCGAGGGGATGGGTGCGACTTTGACGCTAGCCTGGTTCATGCCTGGCTGGGTCTATTTCGCTCACATCGGTGACAGCCGACTCTACTACCTACCGGCAAAAGGGGAGATGCAGCAGGTATCCGCAGACGACAGCTACGTTGGCTGGCTGCGGCGAAACGGAAAGCTCAATGAGCGTGAGCAGCGGTTTCACCCTCGGAAAAACATTCTCTCAAAAGCGCTTGGCGCGGGACATCAATTTGTAGATCCACAAATCGGCGCGGTGGGATGCAATGAGGGAGATCGCTTCTTGTTGTGCACCGACGGAGTGATCGACGGCCTCTGGGATGCCGCACTCGAACGCCTCATTCGCGAGCCCGATGCGACCCCGGAAAATGAAGCCCCCGCAAAAACCATCGTGGAAGCCGCGGTGGATGCCTCGGGCCGAGACAATGCGACGGCGATTGTTGTGTCCCTGAGTTAAGCAGGCACCGGCGGTGTCTTGTTCTCCGACTCACTCGGTGAGGGTGGAGCGGCTGGAACTGCAGGTTTATCCGCTGGTTTTTCAGGTTCCTTCTCCTGCTTTTTCTCACCTTCTGGTTTTCCTGCGGGTGGCGCCTCAGGAACAAGCAGCGGAGCCAGTTTGTCGGGCATCACATCCTCACGAAGAGGAAGCACAGGCTCGATTTGAGATCTTTGGAGCACCGCCTCAGCCTCGGCCGCACGTTGCATTTGGCTTCTCACCTTCGAAGGCACCGAGTCGGGTGATAAGGGAGGAAGAAGCGGGTTGGGTCCTCCGCCCGTATCCGGATACCTGAAATCAGGGAGATCATGGGCCACCTGCTCCTCATTCCGGATTCGATGCCGCCCGATCACGCGCAAACGAAGTCCCAACATGTAAAACACCGTGCTTTTGGACACACCCTCGATCACGCTGGCCCCGCGCTTCAAGAGTGGATTTCCTCGGAGAATCACCTCAGACTCACCCACGTAGGCTTCCTGGCAGAGCGCCACCGCCGGTTCTGCAAAGTCAATGTAAAGAAAGACCTTCCCCGTGGCCCGCACCACTCTTGGGCTGCCATCTCGGTTTGTCTTCACGATCTGAATGTCGTCCGCAGCGATTTTGTAAAAGGGATTGATCTCAAGCTTTTTCGGACTGATCGCCGACGCCTCTGCAAAGGTCATGCTGAGCAGCGAATTGACGGGATTCACCTCCTGCTCAGTCTTGGACTTCTCTTCCTCCTTCACGCCTTCGCTTTCAGCCTTCTTTTTGGCACTGGTGCAGCCCACGAGAAATGCCGCCAGGCCAAGGCGACAAAAAACGGAGAGATGGACACGGGGTTTCGGCATGTGCGGACAGATTAGAACGAGTTAGACCGCTTTCGAAAGGGAATCGCTGGAAATTTTTCATTTTCCCCGGAATTCCACTCACAAAAACGGCGCGGTCGTGAAACCGCGCCGTCAGAATCGCCAATTTTAGCCGAGCCGGCAACTAGAGTCTTTTGACCCGGAAATTCCGAAAAGCAACAGGGTCACTGTGCCCAGCGAATCCAATATGCCCGGTTTTGCGGTCGAGCCCCTTAGGTGGGCTCTTGATTTGGGTGCGATCCAAGGCGTCGATATCCACATCGAGAATTTTGGTGCCGTTCAACGTCACTTTGATTCTCTGGCCCTTCACCTCGATCTCCTGGTAGTTCCACTCACCCACCTTGCGGAGGTAACCCGTTTTGGCACCCACGCAGTGGTAGAGGGAGCCATGCACCTGATAATCCTTCAGCGGGGTCTTGGACTTCGCGTTATAGCCATCATTGTCGATCACCTGTAACTCAAGACCATCCGAGGCGGAGTGACCTCCGAGGGGTGTTCTCAGAGCGATTCCATTGTTTCCGCCGAGAGGAAGTTTGAACTCAAAGCGAATCAGCACATCTCCATATTCCTCCTTCGAGAGCAGATCCCCACCCTTCCCCGCCTTGCAGACGATGTTGCCGTCCGCCACTTCGTAGTTCGCCACCGCACCTTGCCAGTTGCTGAGGTCCTTGCCGTTATCCAGACGCTCAAATCCCTCCGCATTCTGCTCGCCCAGAGCGGCATTTGCCTCGTCTGAGGAAATCTCCCGGATGAAGACATTTCTCCAGCGGATTTCACTCCCGTGGGTTTGCAACTGAATCGGCCCTTTGGCAAAGGCAGGATCACGCATGAAACCGTTGGGCATTTTTTCGGTCTTCGGTGCTTCACCTGCCTTGGGCTTTCCGTAGGCGAGGTAGCCCGCTTTGCGGTTGGCAAAGAAGTTTTCAAGCACTGCATTGTCCACCACCTTCTCTCCATTCAATGTGATCGTGACACGCTCTCCGATCATTTTGATGCGAAATGTGTTCCACTCGCCGAGAGGCAGGTCCATTTTCTTCAACGGATCCTTGCCGGGTGCACCTTTGCTGTTGTTCCAAAGACCGCCAGACCCGAGTGCCCGCCCCAGTCCTTGAGGGTCAGCCTCTGCGGGATCCCAAATCTGCACTTGAGGAATCCCCCGGAGGTAAACGCCACTATCCCCTTTTGGCAGAGCCTTGTAGTCCACGAGAAGCTCGAAGTCTCCGTAGTCCTTATCGGTCGTGAGGTAGAGTCCCTTCCCATCATTGACCAATTCACCGTTCTCGACTTTCCAATGAGCCAGGATGTTCTCGGCACCTTGTTTTCCTTCAGGTAATCCTCCTTCGATCGATTTCTTTTTGTAGTCGGCCAATTGCTCGGGCGTCATGGCCCAGAGCTCGCTCGGGTCCTTGGTGCCCCATCCATACCAGCCCGACAAGTCGGTGCCGTTGAACAAGGGTGTAAACCCTGCCGGGGGTTGATTGGACTCAGCGAGCACAAAGCTCGAGAGAAGAAGAGATGAGAGGATCAGCGTCTGTTTCATGGTTGGAAAGTACCAGAAAGGAGTCGCCTCTATCCGGATCATTCTTTCACAATCAAATACCCCATTCCCTCCGCTTCAGCCGGAAATAGACGTACGAAAACACGAGCAAAGCGATAACAGCCACAGCCTGCCAGGTCCAGGAAGGCATCTTCCATGGCGGCAAAGTCGAGAAGAAATAAATGTCTGAGGGTTGGGAAACTTTACCTTCAGCATCCACACTGACCACTCGCAGTTCATGCCGACCGTTCGGCATCAATTTTTTCAGCCTCACGGTGTGCTTGCCCTCCTCACCCTTGACCACCTCCGTGTTCGGCATGGGTCTCCATGCTTTTAACCAGCGCCCGGTGGGCTCATTGCGCACCAGAAAACCCGCCTCGATGAGGTAGTGTTCCGGTTTGGGCTCTGGATTTTTCCACTCAAGGGTGAGTTCATCCCGGCCTTGTTTAATGAGGTTGATCCCTTCGATCACCTTCAGCTGAGTGTTGATAAACTGCGGCGGAGTCGGCATCCCAAAGTTCGAGAGGTAGCCAAACATGATCGACTGCTTATCGGTCAGTGCCCTCTTTTCGCCCCCGTCAACACTCGGGGTTTTTGGCTCTTCATCGGGCTTGGCGGTTAGCGCCTCTGGTTTGACTTCACCCGCCTTCACACCTTCAGCTGCCGTCCAAACAGGCACTTTGCCCACCGGCGTCCGGAGGCTGTGTGGGTTCTCCACGGATTTAGGCCGCACGGTTTGCGCAGTATTGGGATCGATCACCGTCAGGCGGGTGTTGATCGCGATTTTCCCGCCCGAGCCCGAAAAGGCGATGCTTCCAGTAAATTTACCCGCCTGATCAGACAGCGCCTCCACCGCCACTTGCCTCTCTTGCCCGGGCGCGATGCTCACGGCTCCATCTTTTTCAGGAACTCGGAAGGGAGGGACACCTTGCGCAGCCAGAATCGCGGGCTCGCCCCCCACGTTCTTCAACGTGACGGTCGAACGGGTGACTTTACCCTTGGGTGCCACGCCGAAATCGATACTGCCAGACACTGGCGATACCAGCACAGCCTGCGCAGGCTCGGGCGCGGCATCAATCAAGACCCGCTCGCGATAGGGCTCACTGATCACCCACAGCTCACCACTGAAAGGCAAGACGTCCGAGGGATCGAGACTAATCTCCAGCTCTGCCGACTGCTTGGCCGGCACTTCCAACTCACGATTCACCCCGATCCGCTTCGGAGGTTCGATGACAAACTTCATCGGCAAATCTGTCGAATTAGCCACCCCCACCTTGCCTCGCCGACTTCCTGAAGCGGGATCGAAATGAAGTTTGATCTGCCCCGGTGCCACGACAAACATTTGAGAGCACTCGACGTAAAGCCGCAGCTTACTCAAAGGCTGCCCGGGCTGAATCTCCGTCTCCCAAATCAACGTTCCCGGAGCAGTCGGCTGCACAGTGAGCAAAAACTCCTTCTGCTCCCCGATGCCCAATTCCACTCGGGGTGGCCCCATCCACGGGGCCTGCCACTGAATGTCCGAAGCGAAAGGAGCAATGCCCGTATTCTTCAGCGTCAGCCTTGCGGTGCCCCGAAAACCCGGAAGCACCCGACCAAAGGTCGTCAGTCCCATGATCTCGATCTTTGGGTCTGCGCGCATTCCCGTGAGACTCACCGTCCCGGGCGCCGACCACGGCCCCTCTTCCACGCTGCACGCGTAGGTGAATCGATCCGCCAGCATCCCGCTGGCGGGGTTGTGGGTGTAAGTGACCAGGGCTTTGTAGAGGTCCTTCGGATGGGGGCGGATAGCGGAGAGCGTGCCGTTCTTCGGTCCCTCACGGATCAAAAATCTCACAGGTGCCAGCCGGGGGGTCGCCGCATCCAGTTCGATCTCCACCGACGTCCCGAGAATGAATCTAGCCTGCACTGGTTTTGCCTCGGGCAAAAAGGGCTCATCGCTTTTCTTTTTCTTTTTGTCACCCGGTTTGCCCGTCAGGTCAGCCGTCGCGAGACCCGCGATGCCAAACACGGTCATGAGCAGAAGGAAAACCTTCGGGAAAAATGGACGATGCAAGTTGGCGATCATGGAATCGGTGGTTCGAAGGCGATGCCCCGCAGCCGCCGACGTAACATTTCAAAAGCAGCCTGAGAGGTCAGCAGCTTAAACCGATCCCGAGCTCCGGGAAAGTAGAGCCTGCGGACTTCCGTCTCGACACCCTTCGAGGCGATGCCTAACCAAACGGTGCCCACCGGCTTATCGAGGGTGCCACCCGTCGGCCCCGCCACGCCTGTCACCGCCAGAGCATGATCCGCACCTGAGGCACGCAGACAGCCCTCCGCCATCGCCCGCACGACGGGTTCACTCACCGCGCCATTTGCGTCGATGACATCAATCGGCACGCCGAGAAGCTTCGTCTTCGCCGCATTTGAATACGTGATGTAACCTTCCGCCAGCACGCGCGAGGCACCGCTCACATCCGTGAGCCGATTCACCAGCAGACCGCCCGTGCATGACTCGGCTGTGGCCACCCACTCACCACGTTCTTGCAGCAGCTCGACCACCACCTCCTCAAGGATTTTTCGGTCTTCTGAAAGGATGAAGTCACCCATTTGTGCCCGCACAAACTGAGCCCCCGCGTTCACGAGGTCCACCGGACCCGAGAGACGGATGTCCACATCCCCCTTGCCCAGACAATAGCCCATCTCCAAGCCCGACATCGCCTCCAGTCCCGCTTGGATCCGGTCCACAATATCGCTCTCCCCCATGCCCGTGGCCTTCAGGTAGATCACGCTTCGCGGTGCGCTTTCCGGCAGCAATTTCAAAAGCGCCGGCTCGACCAGATTCTCCATCATCGGCTTCAACTCACGCGGAGGACCCGGTAGCAAAAACACATGCGCCCCGTAGCCACGCTCCCGTCCCAGCTCCGATGCCAAGTGCAGTCCGGGAGCCGTGCCCACCGGATTGGGCAGCACCACCGCGCCTCGTGGCACCATCGCCTGCCGACGCGTTGCCTCATTCACAAGCTTGCCTCTTTTTCCAAAATACGCTTCCAAGGCATCCATCACCTCCGCACTGAGTTCAAGCGGCAGCCCATAGAGCTCCGCCGCACACTCTCGGCTCACATCATCATTTGTAGGTCCCAGACCTCCCGTGACCAGCACCACATCCGCACGCTGCGCCGCCTCCTGCAATCCTTCCAGAACTGCACGGCCATCGGGCACGATCGTCTGCCTCATCACCTCCAGACCCAACGCCGCCAGCCTCTGGCCCATCCAAGCCGCGTTTGTATTGATCGTATCTCCCAGAAGGAGCTCCGTGCCTGTGTTGACCAGTTCGATGCGCATCATACCAGTGAGTTGCAGCCCGATTTGGGACAATGAAGTTACTTCACGCGCTCGGCATCGCCCCAGAGGTCTTCCAGCGCGTAAAAGCCACGCTTTTCATCCTGAAGAACGTGCACCATCACGTCACCGTAGTGGGAGATGAGCCATCCGCTCTCGAACTGGCCGTCCGAGATCAATGGCCTCATTTCGTGCCCTTCCCTCATTCCATCCTCGATCGAGTCACGCACGGCTCGCAGATGCGGGGACGAGTTAGCCGTGCAAATCACGAAGTAATCCGTGATCGGAGACACCCCCCTGAGATCCAAGATCACCAC
>CAMBPV010000038.1 GCA_945869695.1 Prosthecobacter debontii | reverse complement strand
TTCTCGACGATGTCAAAAAGCCCGAGGTCGGGGCAGATGATGGCGAGGATCGTGCCCGCTATTTTTTCTCCGATGGCGGAAAAGTTGCCATGAAAAAAGTAGTCGCGGAAGAGCTGCTGCCCGTGACCGGCGATGGTGAAGAGAAAGGTGATGACAATGGTGAAGAGTGTCGAACTGGCGAAGCAGGAAATGAGCAAAGCGAGAGCGGATACGACGGCTGCCTTCAGAAAAATGGCGAACACCCCGGTGTGCATTCCCCAAGTGAGGCCTTGCCTGGCCACGGCCTCCGTTTGGGCGGCGATGTTTTCCGGGGTCGCAAGATGATCATGGGTGAGTCCGTCGATGGCGGCCTGGAGAACTTGATGCTGACGAACCCAGAGGACGATGCTGAGCACCGCATCCATCACGATCAATCCGCCGCCGATGAGCAAGAGAACGCCGAGAAACTTCCCGAGCAGGTATTCGAAACGAGGAACGGGTTTTGCCAGGATGGTGTAGAGCGTGCGATCCTCCAAATCACGCGGAAGGAGAAGGGAGGTGGCGACGACGGCGATGACGATGGCGAAGACCTGGAGAGCGCCGAAGGAGACGTCCTTCAGGAGCTTGAGCTGTTGCTCGGGGTTCATGACGGGAAAGGCGAAACCCGCCGCCGCGACGATCAGGCAAAAGACGATGAGGAAGGCCAGGATTTTCATCCGCACCAGTTGGGTGACGGTTGCCGCCGCCAGTGTCCCGATCCGTTTGAAGGAGAAGGGCTGGAAGCGTGTGCTTTGTTTGATGGGGGAAGGGCTGCCGCTCATGAGACGTCTGATGAATCCTCGGTTGCCTTCAAAAAGAGTCGCTCCAGCGTGGTGCGAGGGTGCCCCATTTCGAGCAGGCGGGTGCTGGATGCTTCCGTCGCCACAAGGCCGCGAATTTTTTCAAGGAGTTCAGGGGATGCGTTTTCCAGCAAGATCTCGGTTTGATTTTCCACGGCGATCAATTCATCCAGGCGGCCTTCGCGCACCATTTTTCCATGGGCCATGATGCCGATGCGGTCACACACTTCCTGAAGTTGCTCGAGCAAGTGAGAGGTGACGAGCACGGTGATGCCTCTCTGTTTGAACTCCAGGATGAGGTCCCTGATTTTACGAGAGCCGGCCGGGTCCACGCCCGCTGTGGGCTCATCCAAAACCAGAAGGCGTGGCTCGTGGATGAGGGCCTGCGCGAGGCCGATCCTCTGAAGCATGCCCTTGGAGTAGCCGCCGACCCGACGGTCTGCGGCGTTCTCCAATCCGGTGAGCAAGAGTAAATCGTGGGCTCGCTCACGCAGCTCTTTGCCACTCATGCCGCAGAGCCGACCGTAAAAAAGCAGTGTCTCGAGTCCGGTGAGGTGCTTGTAGAAATAAGGGTTCTCGGGCAGAAATCCGACCTCCTGTCTGCTGGCTACTTCGGAGCTGTCACATCCAAAAATGTGAGTGTGGCCCATGTCAGGTCTCAGCAGGCCCAAGACAACTTTCATGGTGGTGGATTTCCCGGAACCATTCGGGCCGATGAGGCCATAAACCTCTCCGGCATTGACCGTGAATGAGAGGTCTTTAACCGCCACGAAGGCTTTGCGCCCTAGCTGGCCCTTAAAAACCTTCGTGAGGTTTTCGACTCGGACAGCGGGTGTGGTTGGGGTAGGTGACATTGGCTTATTTAAGCTAACGACAAGCCTCTGGCATTGCAATGGAACATGCGGCCAGAATGAGCACGACTTTACTCCCAAGTAAGCGGTGTCCCTGCGGGCAGGAGGCGGGCGACTCGGGCGATGTCCCAGTTGGCCATTCGGAAACCGCCAATGCTCTCCTGCCGACTCATGAGTGTGGGGATGCTGGTCCCGTGCAAACCATAAGGAAGTGGCTTGGGCGGCTCGGTGCCCTTGGGTTTGGAGAGATGAATCCAAAGAAGGCCGACGGGATTATTGGGGCCTGCCGGGAGGGTGAGGGAGGGAACGGTCGAGGCTGCGGCGAGGGCAGGGTCTTTAGCCGGATTGGCTAACTCGCCCGTGGTCGTCATGCTGGGTCTGAGGACGGCATCGAGAATCACCCAGTTTCCGCTTCCACGCAGGCCGGGTCTCGCGGTGTAAACGGGCAGTTGAGCCATGACGACATCGCCTTTTCGAATCAAAAACCGAGTGCCTTGAGCAATGGTGGCTTTGAGCGGTGCAGCGGGATCTGCCGTCGGTCGCAAGGGCTCAGTGAGTGCAGATTCGATCTCGAAGGGGATGACGTTGGGCACTAGGAAGGTGGCCCCGATGGCGTCTGGCTTTTTGACGTTGGGGTTGATTTTGCGGAGGAACGTCTCCTCCACATGAAACCGCTCTGCCACGAATTCCCAGGCGCTGCGGTAGGGTAAAAAAGTGCCCTGAGTGAGCTGGTCGAGAGTTGGCTCGGGAGTGCTCGGGGCGATGAATCGAAAGTCCTCGCGGGTGAGGGTGTAGGAGGTAAAGGCTTCGCCCATTTCGATCAGTGCCTTTGGTTTTTCACCGTTGATGAAAGAGAGCACACCGGGAAACGACGTCTCAAAAGCAGTCAAGGTCGCCTGATACATGGGGCCGAACTGTCCATCGATGGGGCCTGATGAAAAGTTCAGCCGATCAAGGTAAACCTGAACCTGAGTGATGTGGGAAGCCGCGCGGGCTGCGGGCGTCAGCGTGATGCGGGCCACTGGCTTTTTGACGGGTACAGGAACGGGCGGCGCTGGAGTGCCGTCGGCCTGAGGCAGCGGGGTTTCCATGGCTTTGATTTGCGTCAGACTGGGAATTTTCAGCTTTTTGCCCACCAGGATTTTGTCCGAGGTCATTTCATTGGCCTTTTTGATTTGGGAGAGGGTCATCCCAAATCTCTCAGCGATCCGCGTCAAGCTATCGCCACTTCGAATGGTGTACTCCAGGGGCTCCGCGGGAGGAGAGGCGATGATTGTGGGCGCGACTCTGGGGCTTTGCTGGGTCTCTGGTAGGGATGGAGCGGACGGATCCGAAGTGGCCTCCGGCAGGGGGAGTCCCCAGGATTCTGCGGACGTGCTCTTCGGTTGCCATTTCCACTTTACGGCGGTCTCCATGCCGGGTTCGACGGTGGGAATGGGCTCTTTGACAATGACTGCTTTTTTGACTCGAATCTCTGAGTCTTGACCTGCTACCCATCCGCAAAGGAGCAGGGGGAGAACAAAGAGGAAGGTGCTCCGGAAACGGGCGCGGGTGGCTGGAGGGTGAGGGATCCGATTTTCCATGTTGCGTGTGTTCACAAAAGGCGAGTCGCTCCGATTTGGCAAGCTCCCTTCCAGCCTGTGCGACTGGCGGGCTACCGAGACAAATCTTCCTGCATGAGGACCCTGAATCCAGCGGAGTGGAGGGCGCTGGCCGCTAGATCGGGGTCTTCGATGTTCAAGGCGAGGAGCGGGAAATCATCGGGGCGGACCAGCAGGGGATAGCTAAAGTGGATGTTGAGCTCGGCCGCGAGGAGTGCGGCGAGGCACTCAGTCAACGTCCCCACGATGGGCCTGAGTTGCACGACGGTCAGAGTGCAAGAAGTATGGGCGATCCCTTTTTCCATGAACAAGGTGGTCGCCATCTCGGGGTCGCTGAGCACGAGCCTGAGAAGGGTAAGCTCGGTAGACTCCTGAACGCTGAGACCGAGGACTTCGATGGAGTGATCCTGAAGCAATTTTACCAGCGACATGAGGGCACCCACGCGGTTCACAAGGAACACGGACACCTGTTTGACGGGAGTGCCTGCTGGAGTGGTGATCGTGGGGTCGGTGATGTCAGTTTCGATGTCCATGGGGAGAGTGTCATCTAGCCCGCAGGGCCTGTGGCTGAGCGGGGATCGTCATACAAAGTGACGCGAAGAGGAATGGAAATGAGCGTGCGACCATTGTCCTCCACAATGAAACGATGAAGTCCGGCCCGGTCAAATTTCACGCGCTGAAGATTGAGGACAAGATTCCGAGTCACAAACGGTAGGAAGGGTGAAGGGAAGGCGACATCGACCACCGGTTCAAAAGGGGGAAGACACTCCTGGTCGGAAGGGTCCACGCACCGGATCCGCATTTGGTGCCTCCCGGTGTCTGGGGGATCGTAGCAGATGCGGATCGCCAGAGAGCACTGGGGGTGAATCACAGGAAGTTCTCTGGCACAAAGGGTGTCAAAAGCGCCCAGGAGGGAGAGCTTGCCTTGATAATCGGCAGCGGAGTCGCAGAGCGTGGCCAGTAGAATTTGCATGGGGGAAATGAGGTGTCTGCTCGTGGATCTTAGCGACCAAAAAGCCTGCGGAAGAAACTTTTGGGACCTTTGTTTTCCTCTGGAGGAGGTGGAGGCGCCTCGGCTGGTTCGGCCTTTTTTGTCTTAGTTTTGCGAGAGGAGTCTTCGCCTCCTTCATCCTCACCCTCTTCTCCGACAGGCAGCGCCTTGGGGGGTGCTTTGGCAGCGAGCAAGAGGGGATCCTCAGCCGGGGCATTGCGGTAGATCTTGGTGAAGACCTCGCTCACGATGGGGGCTGCTTTTTTGCCGCCGCTGATGTTCTCACCGGGCCTGCCTTCATAAAGAACAGCGAAAGCGTAAACTGGATTATCCGCGGGCAAAAAGCCGGTGAACCAGGCCAGGTTCTGCTCCTTGTCAGGCTTCCACTGAGCGGTGCCCGTTTTTCCGGCGATCCGGATGCTCTTATTGACGTAGGCCTCCGAGCCTGTGCCGCTACTACCATGCACCACGGCGATCATTCCTTTCACCACGGGGCTACGGATTTCATCTTTGAGGTCAATCCGCTTACGGGTCTGGACCGGAAATGCCTGCACGACGCGGTCGTTTAAATCTTGGACTTGTTTGACCAATCGCACCTGGGCCATGTTCTTTCCATCAGCGACGGCGGCCATGGATTGGCAGACCTGAATCGGGGTGGCTAGAACCTTGCCCTGACCGATGCACATGTTCGCCAGATCGCCGCCGACAATTTTGTGTCCGTAGCGTTGGATCATGTAAGCGTTTGTCGGGAGGAAGCCGGCGGATTCAGCTTTCAGCGGGAGCCCGGTCTTCTCTCCGAATCCCAAACGCGCGGCCATGTTGGTCAAAGGGTCTGCGCCGGTGAGAAGTCCCACTTGGTAGAACCAGGTATTGCACGAGCGCTTGATGGCGGTGACGACGTTCATCGGGCCCTCACCGTTCTTGCTGTGATTGTGAAAGTAACGGGTGTCGATGAAGTAAGAGGAGTCACAATCAAAGTAAGACTTCGCCGTGATCTTGCCGCTATCCAAGGCAGCTAGGGCGCTCACGATTTTAAATGTGGAAGCCGGCGGGTAGCCGCCCTGAAACGCCCTGCCGTAGAGCGGCAGTCGAGGATTGGTGTTGAGCTCTTCGAACTCTGTCGCCGAAATGCCAGGAACGAAATCGTTCAAGTTGAAACCGGGATTGGAGGCCATGGCGAGAACGTCACCGGTGGCGACATCCATGATCACCATGGCACCGCCGTTTCTCGCGTGTTCTGCCAAGGCCGACTCAGCGTAGTTTTGGAAATCGAAGTCTAGGGTGGTGACGACGTTGTGGCCGGGAACGGGTCGGCTGAGCATTTCCTCGGAGAGTTGTTTACCCTCGGGGCTAAAGAGAATGTTGATCTTTCCGGGGGTGCCTTTGAGATCTGCGTCGAACGAGCTTTCCAGGCCTAAACGTCCGTCTTGCTCTTCAAAAATGGGGTCGCCATCTGAGATGGGTCCCACCGGAAGCGGACGTGTCTTGCCTACGTACCCAATGATGTGGCAGGCTGTTCCCTCCTTTGGATAGTGTCGAAGGTAGGAGGCTTGAAGGAAGAGCCCGTCGGAGAGAAGCGGTTTGATTTTCTCTTGCTCCTCCAAAGTCAATTCGACGTTCATGCCTCCCTCGATCGAAAACACGAGCGGTAGCCAGCGGCGGTGCTGGTAGTGCATGAGAAGTTTATCATCCGGCAGATTCCAGTTTTTCCCGAGGATGCGATTGGCACTGGCGATCTTCGAGTGCGCGAACTGGAGGATGCGCTCGGGGGTGGGTGGATCAAACTGGGGTAAATTCAAGGCCAGGTACTGGACCACTCGATTTTGGGCAAAAGGGATGCCATTGCGGTCGACGATCTGTCCACGAGGCGGTGGAATGGAGAGCGTGAGGGTCCGCGCTTCACTCTGCGTTTTCCAGGATGCCACGAGATCTTTTTTGGGGTCTGCCTTTGGCATGGCCGCAGGTGAGGCTTCCGGCAGGTCTTGCACGGGCTCGGCTCTCAGCGAGACCTTTTTTTCTCCGCCCTCCTGACCGCTGGAGGGGGCGTTGAGTCCAAAGAGCGTAAGCACGAGCCCCGCGAATGCATTTTGAGGTGTGAGTAGGAATGCCATAGGAGAAAGAGCCGAAGCGAGCAAAGGTGACAAGGATGCCGGATTCCACCATCCGAGTCAAGGGTGAGGGATTGCCCGCATGGCTTTGATGGTTGGGTGCTGGAACCCGCTATTTCTTTCGCTTAAAGGGATGCCACCACTGCTTCCAATAGCCTGTCGGCACGGGATGGCCTGAGATGCCGTAGCCCTCTGGCCAGCGGTCTTTCGGCAGGTGATGGGTGCCAAAAAGGCGATCCAGCCAGGGAAAGTGGATGGCAAAGTTGATGTCGATGGCCTCTTTTTCAATGCCGTGGTGCCAGTGGTGAAATCGCGGGGTGACGAGCCACCGGTCCAGCCACTTGAACTTCCAACCAATATTTGAGTGGGCAAAGGTGGCCATCAGATAAACAATGAGGATGTAAATGTTCACGGCATCTTGTGAAAAACCGAGAAGGATCATCGGCAGGACGGTGGTGCCGCGGAGAACGAGGATCTCCAAGAAATGCATTCGGGCACCGGCCATCCAGTCCATCGCTTTGGCGGAGTGATGCACGGCATGGAAGCGCCAGAGTAAGGGAATCCGGTGAAAGGCGCGGTGGAGCCAGTATTGCACCAAATCCGTGAGAAACATGATCAGCACGATCTGCAAAACAATGGGCCAACTCGAAACCCACTCGCGGAAAGCCGACCAACCAGTCGTGAGATCAAAAAGAGCTCTGGCGGGACCAAAGCTGAGCCAAGTGATCAACTGCACGAGCATGGAGCTCACGAGGAAATAGAAAAGGTCTTCACGCCACTCGACCCGGAAGAGGGGTTGATCTTTCCGCGCAGGAAAGAGCGTTTCCAAAGGAACAAAAAGGAGTCCAGTGAAGACCATGCGCAGCACAAAAAAATCCAGACCCAAATAAGCGGGCGTGAGGTCGGTCATCACCTCGGTGGAGCGGCTGCCACCCAAGAGTGAAGCGATCAAAGTCAAGATGAGGCCGAAGCTCCCGAGTACTTTTTTCTCTCTCAAAATTAAACTCAACCAGGCGCTGACGTAAGCGGTCAACATGAGACCGAAGAGCAAGACACGAAAACCCGAACCTGCGCGAAGAGCGCTGAACTCAACCGCCCCAAAGATTCCTGGAAATCTCATCACCAGCACGAGGCCTAGACTCGCAATGCCAAGAATCACGCCGATCACTCCACTGATCCAACCGCTGCCAAAACGCCTGAGCGCGGGGACGCATTCCAGTTCTTCGCGGATCAGTTGACGAGACTTTTGGACTGTCTTCATAGTAGGGAGTGGTGGGAGGCTACTTGCACAGGAGGTTCAGGATCCAACCGGGCGCGGCGGGGTCAATGCCCGTGCCAAAGTAAAAACCAGTGAGATGGAAGAACAAGGGGGCGGCGAAGCAAAGGGAGTCCATCCGATCCAGGAATCCGCCGTGGCCCGCGATACTGCTGCCCCAGTCTTTCACTCCCAGATCCCTTTTGATGGCGGACAATACCAAACCTCCGAAAAATCCCGCGATGCAGATCACAAGCGACATCAGCGCTGCCTGCCATGGATTAAACGGAGTGGCCCACCAGAGGCTGGCACTGATCGCGACCGTGGTGGCAATGCCTCCGATGGTTCCCTCCCATGTTTTGCTGGGGCTGACATTCGGCGAGACCTTGTGCTTTCCGCAGGTTTTACCCCATACGTATTGCATCACATCACTCATCTGCACGGTCATGACAAAAAAGAAGAGCAGCTTGGAGTTCTGTCCCTCGAAACCATGCATGGGCAATGTCAGAAGCATGGGTATGTGGCTGACCGCATAAACGCAGACCATGAGCGCCCACTGAATTTTTGAAGTGCTCGCCAGGAACCCTTTCGTTTCACCCGTGAGCACGCGGCGGAAGGGAATCAGCACGAAGGCATAGACCGGAATAAAAATGCTGAACAGTCCATACCATTGAATGCCGACCAAGAGGTAGTGAATGGGTGTGATGATGAAAAATGACCAGAAAAGAACGCCGTGATCAGCACGCTCGGTTTGATTCAGCGTGATGAACTCACGCAGCGCGAGAAATGAAAGACAACCAAACAGCACCGTGGTGAAGATGTGCCCCATCAAAATCGTGGCACAAAAGATACCGGCCATGATCCACCAAGAGCGGGTGCGTGCGTTGAGATTGGCCACGGTTGCCCGACCGCCATCCGATTTAACCACCTTTGCGAGGACAGCGCCCACGATGGAGGCGACCAAAAGAATGCCGCCAATCACGCCAAACAAGATCTTTAGTTCTGGGTCCATAGGGGCTACTTTTGATGGATGAGTGCCTCACGAGCCCGGGTGAGGAAAGTGCTCTTGGGCTCCGTCTCATCGAATCGGATGGGCTCCCGAAAATGGGCTTGGGCAATCAAGGGGACAGGCAGGAAAGAGCCTTTTGGCAGGATGCGGCTCAGGTTTTCCAAATAGACGGGCACCAGTGGAATGGCAGGGAATCGTTTGGCTAAGTGATGCAAGCCAGCGCGGAATTCACCCACGCTGCCGTCTTCACGCCGGGTGCCTTCAGGGAAAATCAAGATGGATCGGCCCGCTTCGAGAGCTGCGGCAAGACGATCCACGGGATTATTACTCCGAGTGATTCCCTCCCTCGGAATCAGCACAGCTTGAAAGAGCCGACAGGCTACCTAGCGCCGCCACCGAGTCTTTGCCCAATAATCCTCAGCGGCAGCAGGCGATAGTTTTTCTCTGGCATCCGAAGGTAAGGCCGACCACACGACGGCAAAATCCAGATGGCTGGCGTGATTGGCATAATAAATGGCACATTTTCCTTCACATGGCGCGTGAGGCAGCCTTCGCACGCCGGTGATGAGGCGAGAGAGGGATGCCGTGATGCCTCGAAGAATCATGAGATGAGGGATGGGGGAGCCGATTGAGCTCAGAGTTCCTGTTCCTCGCCCGCCTCTTCAACGGATTCACTCACACTTCCCATCTTGTTGCTACAGGCGTCCAATTTGGCTGCGAGTTCTGTTTGAAAGTCTGTGATGAGTTCTCGGGTCAATCGAGCGCGCAAGTCGTCATCCTCAGGACGTTGGCCTCGGACAAGAGCCTCGATCACGTCGAGTCTCTGCTCATGCACATCCCAACGTACCTCGGGGTCGCCTGCGTCCGCGGCGGGTAGCGTGCGCCCCTGTTTGAGCTTCTGGCGGAAGTTTGCGATTCCTGCGAGAGAAACGCGGGTGGCGCTGGACAAGGCATCGTCATTGATTCCGCCAGGAGGTGAGGAGGGAGTGTTCACGAAAATGAAATTTGAGCTTAGGCGAATCTCAATCCGACTGCGCGCCCCTGCAATCGCCTTGTTTCGATCTGTCTCAGACTAAAGTCGGAGAACATGCGGGCAAAATTTGAGCGGAAACATGGCCCGATGTTTGCGTTGCACGCACCGCTTATGGAAGAACTCCCCTCGCGCCATTTTGATATCGCCATCATCGGAGGAGGTTTTGCGGGAGTGTATTGCGCCCAAAGGGTCTTGAAAAAAATGGGGTCGCAACGGCTTCGAGTTGGTGTGATTGCCAGTGAAAATCACATGGTCTTTCAACCGATGCTTCCAGAGGTGGTAGGAGGCTCACTCTCTGCTCAGCATGTCGTCAATCCGATCCGCATGATCTGTGATGGAGCGGATGTTCTGAAGGCGGCGGTCACGGCACTTGATCTTGAGAAGCGAGTCATGGTGCTGGATGGAGGTCGCTTTACGCCGGCGGTGAAAGTGAGTTTTGATCACCTGATGCTGGCCCCAGGTGCAGGGGTGGATTTAAGCCGCATCCCCGGCATGTCAGAGCATGCCTACCTGATGAGGACAGTCGGGGACGCGATGAAGTTACGCGCTGCAATCATCAGTCGCATGGAGGAGGCGAACTTGGTCGCCCACCAGCAGATGCGGAAAGATATGCTTTCCTTTGTCGTCGTCGGTGGTGGCTATTCGGGTGTCGAGACGGCGGGACAGATTCAGGATCTGATCGCTGTTGTGGGTCGATACTATGAAAACATTGATAAAGGCGAAGCCACTGTGACTTTGATCCACAGCGGTGATCGGCTTCTGAGTATGCTGGGAGAGAGACTGGGGGACTACACCGGAACTTGCCTGGCAAAGATGGGTGTCAAAATCGTTTTCAATAAGCGCGTGAGGGCGGTGACTGCGCGCACGGTCCAGTTGAATGATGGAACGACTCTCGTTTCACATCTCGTGGTTTGCACCGTTGGAAATGCGCCGCATCCGCTCATCAAATCCTTGGGTGAGAGCGGGGCGTTGCCTGTCGAGCGTGGAAAGTTGCTGGTCGAGGCAACTGGGCGCGTCAAGGGAATGGAAAAGATCTGGTCAGCCGGGGATTGTGCGCTCTTCCCCAAGGCCGATGGGGGAGACTGCCCTGAGACGGCACAGTTTGCGATGCGTCAGGGGGCGCTAATCGGGGAGAACATCGTGGTGAGTCTCCAGAAGCGGCCACTCAAACCTTTTAAATTTACCGGACTCGGTGAGTTGGCAACGATCGGCCATCGGAAGGCGGTGGCCATGGTGATGGGGCTCCGATTTTCGGGGCTGTTGGCTTGGTTCATGTGGCGGAGTGTTTACCTGATGAAGCTGCCAGGGTTGGATCGAAAGCTCCGAGTCATGGCAGAGTGGACTTTTGAGATGTTCTTCCCGCGGGACATTAATCTTCTCACGCCGAGTTTTTCATCCCCGCTCGGGGAGATGCATCTTGAGGCGGGGGATTCTTTGTTTCGCTGCGGAGAACCTGCGCAGTCACTTTATGCGGTGCAAAAGGGAAGGGTGGACATCACCGATGCCGGGGGTGAGTTGGTGAAATCGGCTGTCGCGGGCGAGCACTTCGGCGAGCGCGCTCTGATGGGTGATGGAATCTGGCGCTTTGATGCGACGGCCAAAGAGCCGAGTGAATTGGTGGCCATTGACGGTGCAACTTTTAAAACATTGGTCAAAAGCATCGGCTCTCTGGAGGCCCTTTTCAAATCAACGGCTCAGCAGTACCATCTGCCTGAAGAGATTCGGAAAACAGTGGACGCCATCCCTGAATCCAAGCGATCAGCCACGGCGGCTGATGTCATGACCAAACAGGTCGCTACACTGGACGTGAGGCTGTGCGTTCAGGATGCCGTGGAGGAGTTTCAGCGGCATCCGCATAGCACTTATCCAGTCACTGAAAAAGGGAAGGTGATCGGACTGCTTCGTCGTTCCGTTGCCTACGATTGGCTGAAAAATCACGGCCTCACCTGTCGCAACGGTCTCCGCGAGCTTCCTTTGACCAAGCCCTTCTGTGTTCCTGCAGATATGCCTGTGCCTGAACTTGTGCAGACATTGATGCGCACGGGCGTGAGCAAGGCGGTCATCGTGGATTCAGAGAATACGCTACTGGGAATAGTGACGGTTTTTGATCTCCTCAAAGGAGGCGCGTAGAATCGAACGTCAGATCAATGACTCGAATGGCTATCCTCGGTGTTGGGGTTTGACGCCCCGCGGAGCGCCGTCTCTTTTTCTTTGATCAGGCTGCCGCTGCCGAAGTCGCCGACTGACCTGCGTCTGCATCTTCAAAAGCGCTTCTGCAAAGGTCTGTCCCCGAGTTTCCTCGTGGACATCAGGACCTGAAAGGCCGAGCTCAGTGGATAGATGAAAACGCTGCCCGTTGTCTGGGTTGTCCTTCACGCAGACGGCTGCGTGTGTGATCCGCTTCAGCGCTGCCATGTCTTCCAGCATCAAGTGAATCTGATTCTCCCAGGATTTTCGGGGAGTGCAATGTAGCCAATCGAGTCGAATGATCATTTCGTTGGATGGTTTGATTTGCTAGGTGTTGCTAGGCAGGTAGTGCCACTCACTGTAGCAGCGATGATTATCTGTCTGTGCGGTCTTCACTTGATAGGACGAGCATGAGCAAAGTGTCGCAGCTGCGAGGGCGATCAGGATTCGGTAGAGTTTCATGTGAATCGATTGGGTTGATTTGTTTGGTTTCGTAGAGAGGCGGTTTTATGCGCCCTTCTTGTTAGGGTCTGTTTCCGGTGCTTCCAGCTAGTGATCGTGGAAGTTTGAGGGTTGACTACCCCGGGGCCCGGAACTCGAGGTGAGATCGTTGTAAGCCAGCGTGGGGTAGGTCGTGGTGCAGGAGCAGGTTGCTCCGGCAATGAGGGCAATGATCATTAGTCGTATTTTCACGGTTTTGATGTTTTGCTATGGTTGAGTGGTTGATTTTTGGGTTGGCGGGACCACCCGCCGATCATGCTGGAGTTGGGGTTATTGATTCAGCTGATGGTTGACGATGGTTTGATGTCTCTTTCGAGGTATTTCACTCGTGGGGGGCGTGCCATCAGGCGGGGCTTCTTCATGAAGTGAGTGATCTCCCGGCTCGAGCGGCTTTCGAGATTTGATTCCAAGTGGTAGGCTAGGGTAGCCAGCAGATCAGCCTCAGGGCAGACGCACTTAGATGCTCTCCAGAGTGTATTGACCAAATCTTCAGCACGAGGTGAGAGGTGCAATTCAAAGTGAGGGGAAGCCGAGAGGCTCATGTGCAGATCTTCACTTCGATTGATCAGTCTCACAATTAGCAGGCTGCCGCTCTGCGACTCAGTAAGTGGCTGATAAATTGTCGGGCAACGGACGGAAACGCTCGAATGAAGGTCGAGTAAATCTCTTTCCGGCTGCCCCTTTTTTCTTCCCTCGTCTGAAACCTGCACCCTGATGCGGCCCGTGAGAAATCTCCCAAAATCTCTCGAGCCGGTTTGATCAGGATACAGGTTTCAGACGAGTCTTAGGGGGTGTGGGCTTAACTCGCTTTTCAAGGCTCAGCAAACCGCTTTACCGATGTTCCAACCTGCAGCGCATCTGCTATTTGCTCAATAGGCATCATCTCTCGATGAGTCTCAGTAAATGCCTGAGTCGTTGTCAGGTCCGGTTTGAATCAAACCTGATTGCCAACCCAACGGGTCGCATAGTGGATCAGTTCGGTTCCGTTCTTGAGGCCAAGCTTCGTTTTGATATGACCCCTGTGGGTATCGACAGTTTTGATGCTCAGATGAAGGTATCGGGCAATCTCGTGGGGCTCTTTTCCTTGGCCGATCAGACGCAAGACTTCGAACTCACGGTCAGTCAATTTGGCAGTGGATGGTGCATCCGTCTTTTTGCGAGCGGCAGAGAGATTATCAAGAATCTGTGCGGAGATTCGGTCACTCACTGAAATGCTGCCATGAAGAACCTTTCGGATCGATTCGATCATCTTATCGGGTCCCTGTTGTTTCATGATGTAGCCGCGCCCTCCCGCTCGCAACACTCGCTCCGCGTAAAGGGCTTCGTCATGCATCGAGATGATGAGCACCCGTTGGTCAGGGAAAGCGCATTTGACATCCTTGAGGAGTTCAAGGCCGCTTTTATCAGGCAATCCCATGTCCATCAGCACGAGGTCGGGTTTTAGCTGCTCAATGGCATTAAAGGCCTGAGCTGCATCGTCAGCTTCACCACAAACGGTGAGGTCAACCTCGCGGTTTACGAGTCCGATGAGGCCAGCGCGAAAGACGGGGTGATCATCGACGATGAGAATGCTCTTTTGTTCGGGTTGCGCTGATTTTGAAGCTGGTTTTTGTGGCATGTGATTTTTTGGTTTGAACGGAATTACGAATGGAGCAGGTGACGGAGGTGCCTCCCTTGGGTTGCCTATTAATGGTCAGTCGCGCTCCCATGATATCAGCCCGGTACTGCATGATTCGAAGGCCGATACCTAGTCGCTTTGGCTCCAGTTTGCCGATTCCCAATCCGTCGTCTGTAATCCGCAGGACCGTCTGACTCGGATCGGATTTGAGCGTGACGTTTACCTTTTTGGCGTGGCCATGTTTAACCGCGTTGCTGACTGCTTCCTGAGTAATTCGGTAAAGGTGGGTGGCGGTAGGTTCATCCTCAATACTCACCGGTAGTGGACACTCGAATTGGCACTGAATGCGAAACATTTCAGACATGCGATCGGTGAGTTCCTTCAGGGCTACCCAGAGTCCGCCTTGCTCCGGGGCAACGGGATGCAAGCCACGAGCAAGACTGCGCGTCTTCGACACTGCTTTTTCGAGCAGCTTTGAAATACGCCCTGCGCTCGCCTCTTCCGGCGCACGATGGTCTGCCAGGTCCTTTTGGAGCACATTACTCATCATCCAGGCACCCGCTAACTGCTGCCCAAGATCGTCGTGGATGTCTTGGCCGATTCGGCGTTGTTCACGCTCACTGATTCGGAGGATCTCCTCTTCGAGTTGCCTTCTCATGGCGATGAGTTCGCGCAATTCCGCATTGGCTTTGCGTAGATCCGATGTGCGTTCCTCCACCCTTTGTTCGAGTTCCACATTCATCCTCCGGATGACCTGTTCCACCTCTTTTCGTTCGGTGATGTCACAGATGTCACTGATGACCAGTCTGCCATTGGCCGTTGCCATCTGACTCAGGTTTACCTCCATGGGAAATGTGGTGCCATCACTCCGGAGAGCCTGAAACTCGAGGCCACGATGCAGGTGCCGTTCAAGCGGATCCGAGCAGCAAGCTTCACGGTGTTTTGTGTGGCGTCTCCGTTCGGATTTTACCACGACCATTTCCGCCTTTTTGCCGATCATGGTGCTGCGTTGATGGCCAAAAAGTCGAAGGGCCTGCGCGTTGACCAATTGAATCACGCCATTGGCGTCGGAAATGATCAGGGCGTCGGGTGCAGCCTCCAGAAGGTCCTGGAATCTTCGTTCCGCACTTTTGCGGTCCGTGATTTCCCGGGAGATCTTTGAGAATCCAATGATCTTTCCTTTGCTGTCGTGCAAGGGTGAGATCGTCAGTGAGATGTCAATCAAGTGTCCGTCTTTGTGCTTCCTCCGAGTTTCATAGTGCTGGATGCGGCCGCCTTTTCGAATGAGGTCGAGATACTTCGATTCTTCATCCTCCATTCCGATTGGCCAGAGGAAGGAAATGGGTTTTCCAATGGCTTCGCACGCAGTGTATCCGAAGATCGACTCCGCTCCTGAGTTCCAAGTTTTGATGATGCCATTGAGGTCCTTGGTGATGATGGCATCATCCGAAGACTCGACAACCGCAGCCAGATGATTGCGCGCCATTTCGGCCGATTTGCTCTCCGTGACATCCCGTGCGATCCCGCCGATCTGGTACGGTCGTCCGTTCTGACTGCTGATGATGATGCCGCGGTCAGCCAGCCAGCGAATCTGGCCATCTCGCCCGATCACCCGATACACGATTTGATAGCTCGCATTTTTTCCCGTTAACCAGTTCTGTAGAGCTTCACGAACTGAAGCGATATCGTCGGGATGGATCGAGCGCTCCCAGAGCTCAGGGGTTGCATAGATTTGGTCTGCACTCACCTGCCAAATCCGCTCGAAGGCCGGACTCACATAGGTGATGCGGAGGGGATCAATCTCACGGAACCAAAGCACGTCTCCGATGTTCTCGATTAACAGCCTGAACTGCACATCACTAAACCCCATCGACTTGTCCACACGGTGCGTTTTGCCGGAGGCTCCGAAGCGGATAGGCTTCGCAGTCTTGGAATTGTTTTTCATAGGCAATCGACTTCGGGGGCGGAATCTAGAATTTGTCTGGCCGCATGACTCTGACGTCACTTTCGTAAGCCACCATGGCATAAGAGGAGAATAGTTCGCTGTGCAAACGTTTCAGAAGAGCCTCTGCGACGGCCGGTTTTGCGATGATCTCGACTTGCACGTTGCCAGTTTCTGAGATGTCCGCATGGCGCTCGCCTTGATTTCCGCTCCCTCGCACGGAGAAGGCGGTGTGACCGTGTGCTCCTGCCTGACGGAGGAGTTCCACCACGCGTTCTTCGAGAATGGCCTCGCAGACAATGGTGACGAGTTTCATGGGATAGAGGGACATAGGACTGCTGACTAAACGTGGAGATGTTTGGCAAGTTCATGGAAAAGTGGAATGCCAAATGTAATGTTAAAGGGAAAGGTGATCGCAAGTGCTGCCGTGAGCGAGAAGGTAGGGTTGGCTTCCGGAAGGGACAGACGCACGGCAGCAGGAGCGGCGATGTAACTCGCGCTCGCCGATAGAACACCCATCAAAGTAGCTCCTCCGGTGCTGAGGCCCACAAGATGGCCGAGGAGAACTCCTGCGCTTCCGTGAAGGATCGGTGCCGAGATGCCAAAGAGAAGGAGGAAAAAGCCAACTTTTTTCAGATCTCCGAGTCTTCGTCCTGCGACCATTCCCATTTCCAACAGGAAGAGAGCGAGCACGCCCTGAAATGGCATCACAAAAAAGCCTTCGACGGACGCCATGCCGCCTTTGCCCGATAGCGCGCCGATGATCATGGAGCCGATTAAGAGGAGCACACCTTTACCGAGGACAGAATCCCGCAGTGCGTGCCGCACTCCCTGATCTGAAAGTGAGAATTTGCCTCCGAGCGCTCCCTTGCCGAGCATGACACCGACGATGATCGCGGGCGACTCCATCACCGCCAGGAATGCGGAGGCATAAGTCTCATAAGGTTGATTGATGCTCTTTAAAAAATTGGTTGCTGCAATGAAAGTTACCGCACTCACACTGCCGTAGTGCGCCGCTATCGCTCCCGCGTCTGCAATGCTAAATTTCCCGAAATGTCGCAAAACGGGATAAGTCCAAAGCGGTATCAATCCGCCCAAGGTCATCGCGGCTGCTGCGGGCAGCCAAACCACACCGATTCCGGCTTCATTGATCGCTACGCCACCCTTGAATCCAATCGCAATGAGCAGGTAGATCGTGAGCGTCGAGTACAAGGACTCTGGGAACTTGAGATCGCTTTTGGTGACTGCTGCAAAGATGCCGAGGACGAAGAATAAGACGGCTGGGCTGAGCAAATTTGACTGAATGGCACTGAAGAAATCCATGAGACTGTCTATTTTATCGGAAGCTGGGACTCTTTCCAATGTATCGTTTGGTAAGTTTCGTTCTGTTTAATGAATGGAAAAATTCATCACCTTGGTCCATAAACTGGCACTTTTTCGCCTGCATGCGCGCCTGCTTCCGTGAGCACGGAGAGGTCCGGCGGTTCGTAGAGCTTTGCGGGGTCCTCGGGTAGAGAAACGGGCGCATCGAAAACGCGGCCCTGTTTTTCAAAATCAGTGCCGGGTAGTTTTTTGAAGGTCCATGTGCGGATTTTGCCTTCAAAGGGCAGGCCGAAGACGGCGTAGGCATTGTGGTCAATGAAGCAATGATCACCGAAGTGCTGCAAATCAACGGCGCGACCGCGGCCAGGACTGTAGCCACCGTAGGTCGTGCCTGGTGATGGCTTGCCGCCGATGAAGAGGTTGTGGGAGATCGTGGCGTGATCAAAGGGCTCGCTGCTGTAGATGCCAAAGCCATCACCCACTTTGATGACGGTGTTGTTCATGATGACATCGCCTTGGCTAGAGCGGTGCAGTTTGAAGGGCTCGAGGATGATGTTGAACATCACATTGCGCAGGAAGTAGTTCGGCCCGCCGAGACCGGGCTGCGAGGAGATACCGACAAAGCAGTTCGTGAGTCGGTTCCGCATCACGCGGCAGTTATGCAGGGCAAAATCGGCCTCGATGCCGTCGTCGAGACCGGCACTGATGTCGTTGTTCAGGATGTCGTTGCACATCTGCGGCGCTGCGCCGTCGTCTTCCATGTGGCTGATGCAGTCGCGGAAGCCGCTGACGCGGTTGTGCCGGATCACATTGCCGCTGCCGGTGAATTGGATGCCCTCGCCCTCGTTGTCGCCACCTGCGCCCATGATCTCCGGCTTCCATTCGCGAATGCCGGTGATGACGTTGTCCTCGATGCAGCCGTTCATCATGCCCGGCTTGTAGGCCTTGATGCCATACTGCGATTGGATGATGCAACGCCGCACCACGCAGTGCTCCGAGCCGTTCAAGCGCACCGGACCGTTCACCGTGACGCCTTCGAGATAGACCCATTTGCGATTCGTGAGGCTGATCTCGCTGAAAACAGCCTTTCCAGTCTTGCTGCGATACACAATGGGCCTTCCAGGCTCGCCATCACGATTGAAGACTACCGCACTGTAATCGCCATCGGCCAGCAAAAGCACCTCACCGGGCTTAACGGCATTCAAATCGGCCTTTGAGCCGTTTTTTAGCACCGCAGCGGCTTTCGCAACCGGTTCAGGCCGCGTCGAGCACTTCAAAATTTTCGTCGCCGAGCCACCATCAGGGTCATGGAGCTTCAATTCGATCTCGTAGCTCGTTCCGGCCTCCAAGTCGAACACGCTGCCGCTCAGTCGATTCGTCCACGTGAAGATCGGCGAGGTCTTCTGGCTCTTTCCGGCGGGCACGCGCCGTAGCGATTCAGCATCGCGCCAGGCCGTTTCGCCTTCTTTTCGCACTTTCACCTCGCAGGTCGCGTCAAGATCATCATCGCCCTCGATCTGCCATTCGACAGCGAGATGGTTGAGCGTCGGAAACGGCGTGGTGACTTCACCGGGTGTGGTGGCGTCCGATGCGGCGAGCTTTGTGACGAGCAGGAGGAATGGAAGAGTCTTATTCATGAAGTTGGGTCGTGCGGGCCATGTTGCCGAACATGTGGTAGATCACGCTGCCGGGCGTGCCGCCGTAGGTGAAGCCGCGGGCGGTGTAGCTGGGGGCGTCGTGATGGAAGTCATGCCACGTCTGGCCGCCATCGGTGCTGCGGAGGATGCCTTTGCCGCCGTGGAGGGTGCTCATGAGCATGATGTCGGGCTTCACGGGATCGATGTAGAGCGGGCCGCTGTCGAGCGCCGCGAGTTGGGTCCAGGTTTTGCCGGCGTCGGTGCTTTTGAGGAGCTTGGCGGGGCGGGTGCCTTTGTAGCTCCAGTAGTTCTCGTGCTGGCCTTCGCTGATGAAAAGCGTGGTTTCGTCCTTCGGATGATGCGCGAGGCCGTCCACGCCATCGGCGGCGTGCGCGACCTCCCAGGTCTCGCCGCGATCATGGCTGGCGTAGAGGCCGGTGCGTTTGAGGCATTGCAGATAGACGTGCTGGCCGCTGGGACTGGTGACGAGGTTGAGGCCGTTCTTCGTTTTCAGCGTGTGCTTCCATGTCTGGCCGCCATCGCTGCTTTTGAAAACGCCGAGCTGGTAGTTGCAGAGGTGCATCACATCGGGATTGGAAGGGTCGAAGCACAAATCGCCCATCTCGCTGTCGTCGAGCCATTTGCCCCATTCGCCGCCGAACCGCTCTTTGAGGTCCAAAACGAGCTTCCACGTCGCGCCGCCATCATCGGTGCGATGCAGACGCGGATGCCGTGTGCCGCCGTGACCGTGGATGATGGCAAACCAAGTGTCTTTCTTCGCCGGATGCGCTTTGACGACACTGCCATCATGGTTTTGCCAGTCGTCATTCCACCAGTCGGTTTGCACGCGCATCGGCTTCCATGATGCGCCACCATCTTCGGTTTTGAAAACGCCTTGGTCGAGCGCTGCGACCATCGCCTGCTGCGGATCGTGTGGGCTGATGGCCGGGCCTTGGAAGTAACAGAGGATCTGCAAGCCCACCGTGCTGCCGGTCCAGCTCACGCCGAAGTCGGTGCTGCGACACATGAGGGAGCTATCGCACTTCAGCCATGTCGCGCCATCGGCGGTGACGGCGAGCGCACTGCATTTGCCTTCGGGCGAGGCGTAGCGATTCATGCCGGGGTAGCTGCCGCGGTTCCAATTCGTCTCGATGCGATGGCGGGTCCATGTCTCGCCGTTGTCGCTGCTCACCACGAGCTGCCCGAGCGACCACAGCATGACCTTGCCGCCTTTCGCGACTGCCAGACCGCCTGCGAATCGCAAGCCGGGTTCCCATTTGTGCGGGACCTCTTTGATCATCGTGAAGCTCGCTCCCGCATCGACACTGCGATGCAGTTTGCCGGTCGAGTCGAAGGCAAACACGCCCGCACCTTCCGGCGTGGCCTGCGCATTCAAAATGATGCTGTCGGTGAGCTGAAGCTGCCACGACTTGCCACCGTCACGCGACACCGCGAGGCCGGGCGAGGGTCGGCACGAGACGCAGAGCGTGTCATCGGCGAGGAAAAGCGGATAAGCCGGCGGAGTTCTTTGCCACCGGCGGCTTCGACAACTCCGTCCAAGTGGCCCCGTGGTCACGTGAGAGACGCAGCACGCTGTCGTGACCGAGCGCGATGACCTCACCCTTCTTTGAAACGGCCATCGCATGGCCGAGATGAGGTGTTTTGTCATCGCCCACCTTCGGCGCGGTGCCAAACACGGCCTGCCACGTCACGCCGCCATCATGCGAGGCCCAAATCATGCCGCAGACGCCCCAATACAGGTGCTTGGAGTCCACCGGATCGATGGCGAACTGCCGATTGTGTGAGGTGATTTGTTTTCTCGCGACGACACCACGCTCCACATCGGCGGACATCTTCCGCCAAGTGACTCCCGCATCCTGCGAGCGAAACAAGCCGCTGAGATCGGTCATGGCCCAGACTTCTTTTGGGTTCGTCGGATGCGCGACGACATCTTCAATCCATCCGCCACCGCCGGGGCCGAAGGGTGACCAGATTTCAGCGGCAAGAGCTGAGGAAGCGATGAGGGCGAGTAGGATTTTCATGTCGTTTATCGCGTCGTCATCGGTCCCATCTTCACGACTTCGAGGTCCTTGCCCTTCACTTTGCGGATGGGCAGGAGTTCTTCGTGGTTCCAGCGATCATCGGGTGCGCCGCTGATGAACCAATCGCCGCCGTTGTCGGCGAGGATCAGGCCGTGGATTTTGAGGCCTTCGAGGATGACTTTCGCGGCTCCGGTGAACTTCGAGGTGTCGAAGCCGGCCTTCAATCGCACGCGCATGCCCATGGGTGGCAGGTTTTCATCTTTGTGCGGACTGGCGAAGTGCGTGGCAGGCGACACGTAGGCGCGGCGGCTCTTTTTCACGGTGAAGCGCAGCGCGTGCGTGAGCTTCTTCGCACCGCAGATTTCATCGTAGCGGGCGAGGCCCGGCAAAATCGGTAAACCGGCTGCATCAGCGCTGGTCCAGCCTGCGGGACGCGGTTTCGGGTTCCTCAGATCGAAAACCGCACCGCTGCTGGCTTTCCAGCTTTTGCCGCCATCGAACGGGAAGCTGTGAAACAGTTCGTAGAGCTTCCAGTTGTCCTTATCGAGCACCAGCACATGCCTGTCGCCCTCGGACTGTGGACCGCCTTCGATGTGTGCATCCGGCGGGATGGGATAGGGGCCTGGATCGCTCTCATCGGCATATTCAAAAATCACCGGCACCTTTGGCTGATCACCGCTGACGACGTAATACGGAATGCCGCCCGGCTGGCCCTTCCATACGATGCCAAAGTCCTCATGTAACCCCGTCTCTGCGCCGATCGACGCGATGATGGCATCGCTGAGCGGATCGACCTCGTCCTTCGACACATCGCGATTCCATTCGTCGGATACCGGCATGAGCAAAGCGCCGCCGAGATCGGCATTCGGGCCGGTTTTGAGATCAGGCTGCTGGGCGAGGGCGAGAGTGGTGAAGAAGAGGAACAGGCAGGATTTCATGGTTGGGAACGGGAGTTGCGCAGCTTTTTCTCCAGCTCCACGAGCACGAGGCCGGTGAGGGCCACGCCGAGGATGCGTGCCCAGGAGGAGGCCTCGATGGGCGCGGTGTGGAGGAAGCGATTCATGAGCGGCGCGTAGGTGAAGACGAGCTGAAGAATGGCGGTGAGTCCGATGCCGAGCCACAGACGCGGATTGCTGAACCAACCGATGCTGAGAATGCTCTGGCGCAGGCTGCGGCAGTTGATGAGATAGGCGCTGGCGACGGCGACGACCATGTTCACCACGGCGGTGCGGGTCTGTGCGATGCTGGCACCGCTGCTTTGCTCATAAAAGAACACCCAGTAGCTACCAGCGAGCATGATCATCGAAACGAGGCCGGTGCGCATGAACATGGCGAAATCAAAGATCGGTGTCTTTTGATCACGCGGCGGTCTTTGCATGATGTCGGCCTCTGGTGGCTCAAAGACGAGCATGAGGCCAAGGAGGATGGCGGTGGTGAGATTCACCCAGAGCAGATGCACCGGCAGTGTGGGTAGGGTGAGGCCAAAGACGACGCTGGTGAGCAAGATGAGTGCAAAGCCGACACTGACTGGCAGCGTCCAGACGAGGAACTTGATGAGGTTGTCATACACGCCACGGCCCTCCTCCACGGCGGCGGCGATGGTGGCGAAATTGTCATCCGTGAGCACCATGCTGGCGGCACCTTTGGCCACATCGGTGCCCGTGATGCCCATCGCGATGCCGATGTCCGCTTGCTTCAAGGCGGGGCCGTCATTCACACCATCGCCCGTCATGGCGAGGATGTGGCCGCGGCTTTGCAGCGCACGCACGAGTCGCAGTTTTTGCTCGGGTGCCACACGGGCAAAGACGGCAGTGCGGTCGGCGATCTCTGGCAGGTCGGCATCGCTGATCTGTGAGAGCTCGCGTCCACTGATGGCGGGTGTTGTATCCGCATCTGTGATGCCGATTTGTTTCGCGATGGCCTGGGCGGTGACGGCATGATCTCCGGTGATCATTTTGACGCGGATGCCGGCCGTCTGGCACCGAGCCACGGCGGCGATGGCCTCTTCGCGTGGTGGATCGATCATGCCCTGCATGCCGATGAAGGTCAGGCCTTCGCTGACATGATGATGCTTGAAGTCGCCGCTGACATGCGAGCCGTCACGACGGCAAAAAGCGATCAGGCGCATGCCTCGGGTGGCGGAAGCATTGGCCATCGAGCGGACGGCCTCTGCATCAAAGGGAATGACCTCTCCCCGTGCATTCAGCATGTGCGTGCAGCGGTCGATCAGGCGCTCCAAGGCTCCCGCTTTGTAGATGCGGCGGCCTTGCAAATGATCATGCAAGGTGGCGCGGAACATGTGGTCGCTCTCAAAGGGGATCATGTCCACACGCGGCGAGCTTGCATGAGTGGCGGCATGGTTTAGGCCGCCTTTCTCCGCAGAGACGAGCAGGGCGCCCTCGGTGGGATCGCCCGCGATGCTCCACACGCCTTCCTTTTCGATGACGGCAGAGTCATTGCAGAGCATGCCTGCGAGCAGGCACTCGTGCAGGGCGGGCTTGGTGGTGGCATCGATCTTCGTTTTCGAGTCATCGCAAATGTGCCCGCGCGGCTCGTAACCGGTGCCGGTGACTTCGAAGGTTTCACCGCCAGCGTGGATGCTCTGGACGGTCATCTTGTTCTGCGTGAGCGTGCCGGTTTTGTCTGAGCAGATGACGGTGGTGCAGCCGAGCGTCTCGACAGCGGGCAGCTTGCGGATGATGGCGCGGCGTCGTGCCATGCGGCTGACGCCGATGGCGAGCACGATGGTGATGGCGGCGGGCAGGCCCTCTGGAATGACGCCCACGGCCAGCGCCACGCTCGCCATGAGCATCTCGATCACGCTGCCACCGCGAACGAACACGCCATACGCAAACAGGGCCGCCGCGAGTGCCAGGATGATCCACAGCAACATGCCGCTGAAGCGGGCAATCTTTCGCGTGAGCGGCGTGGTGAGATCCACCGCCTCTGCGATGAGGAAAGCCACGCGCCCCGTTTCCGTGCGGTCTCCCGTGGCCCACACGACGCCAGTGCCGCTGCCTGCAGTGACGAGAGAGCCCGCGTAGGCCATGTTCACCCGATCCCCGAGCACCGTGTCGGCATGCAAAGGGTCCGGGCGTTTGCTGGCAGGCACAGATTCACCGGTGAGAGAGGATTCGTCGATCTGCAGGCTCTTCGTTTCGAGCAAACGAATGTCCGCAGGCACTCGATCACCACCCGCGAGCATCACGATGTCGCCAGGGACGAGTTCGACGCTGTTCACGCGGATCTTTTTGCCATCACGCCGCACCACGGCCTCGGCCACGACCATCTTCATGAGAGCCTCCAGCGCACTCTCAGCCTTCGACTCCTGGAGGAAACCGATGATGGCATTCACCACGACGACGATGAAGATCACACTCGCATCCACCCACTCGCCGAGAAATCCGGTGATCACCGCTGCCGCGATCAGCACCAGCACCAGCGGAGCCGTGAACTGCCGTGCGAGCCGCACCCATGAAGGCGTGCCGCCTCGGACCTTGACGAGGTTTTCGCCGAAGCGTTCCAGCCTTGCAGATGCCTCCGCGCTAGTGAGTCCGGTTTCAAGTGAACCCCCGGTGAGCCGCAAAGCATCACAGGTGGCGAGATCGTGGGCAGTAGTCGCAGTCAACCCTTCATTGTTCATCAAAAAACGCGCTTTTTGCAATCAGCAAACAGATGAGACACGCCCGTTGCTTCTCAAAGCGCGGTGCCATCGCGCCAGGCGTCGCCGTTTCGCAGTCGGTGGAGGTTATCGAGCGTGCTCCCAGCGATCTGGGCGAGCGCTTCATGCGTCAAAAAAGCCTGATGAGAAGTGATCAGTACGTTGGGGAAACTCAGCAGGCGTGAGAGCTCATCATCCAGCAGCGGGCGTCCGCTGTGATCCTCAAAAAAGATGCCTTCCTCTTCCTCATAAACATCCAGAGCCACGCCGCCGAGGTGACCGCTCTTCAGTGCATCGATCACCGCCGTGGTGTCGATGAGCTTGCCACGGCTGGTGTTGATGAGAAAGGCTCCGCGCTTCATATGGGCCACGGTTTCCGCCTTGATGAGATAACGCGACTGCGGCGTCAGCGGCAGATGCAGGCTCACGATGTCACACTGAGCCAGCAGCGTCTCCAGCGTCGTGTATTCCAGTCCCGTGGCAGCAGCCCACTCGGTATTTGGAAATGGATCATAGCCCAGAAGGCGCACGCCAAAGCCGCGAAAAAGCTCCGCTGTCACGCGGCCGATCTTCCCCGTGCCGACGATGCCGACCGTCTTCCCGTTCACGTCAAATCCCACGAGGCCATGGAGTGAAAAATTTGAATCACGCACGCGATTGTAGGCGCGGTGAATCTGCCGGTTCAGCGTCAGCAGCAGCGCCAGTGTGTGCTCAGCCACCGCATGTGGCGAGTAGGCCGGCACACGCACCACGGCGATGCCATGCGCTTTCGCTGCGGCGAGATCCACATTGTTGAAGCCTGCGCAACGCAGCGCGATGAGCTTCACTCCTAACTCCGCGAGCATCGAGATACATGCAGCATCCACGCGATCGTTCACAAACACGCACACCGCCTCGCACCCAGCCGCTGAGGCCGCCGTCTCCACGCTCAACCTGAACTCATGAAAATGGCACTCCATGCCAGCATCGCCTCCCGCAGCATCCAGGAAGGCCTGGCGGTCATAAGATTTCGTGTCGTAGAAACTGACCGTGAGCGTTTTCATCAGGCGTGAATCTTATCGAGCGATAGCGCCGCTGATAGTCTGAGAGCGTGGTTTGCCGTTAAAGTCGGTTGGCAGAAGGTATTTCGCATCGGCACTTTCAAAACGAGCATTGCTGGCGGGGGTGGCGTCGTGCTTGCTGCCATCGAGGCTGACATTGGGGAAGTCCTCTAAGCCTCGACCTTTGACGCAGCCTTCTTTGGGGCCATCGCCAAAGACGACGTTACCCGTGCTGATGACGCCTGCGTTGCCGCTGGCGTAGTGGAGGGCATTGGCATCGCGGGAGTAGAGGATGTTGTTCGCGAGGACCATGCCTTCGCGACCATTCCAGGAGCCGCCGCGAAAGGCGTGCGCCGCATTGAGGATGGTGTTGTGGATGACTTGGAGGTTGAGGGTCTTGCCTTGGTGGTCGGTGCTGGCAAAGCCTGCGCCTGCGCCGTTGATGAGGACATTGTTCCGCACGATGGCCTCGCCCTGCACCTGCATGACGTTGTCGGCGCTGTTGTAGCAGAGATTGCGCTCGATGATGTTCACGGGCTTTCCGGCGGTGCCATACACGGTGATGCAAGGATACTGGGTGTCATGCACATGGTTCTCGGCGATGAGATTGCCCCAGGAGCCTTGCTTGACCTCGATGCCATCGCCTTGATCGCCGCGACAATCGTGAATGTGGTTCAGCGCGATGACGCTCTCGCACATGATGTGATCGCCCTTGTTGGCACCGAGATACATGCCTTCCGCGTGACCGTCGCCGTGGTGGATGTGGTTTCTTGTGAGGAACAGTCGCTGCGTGTCCGCGCTGTTCGCGCTCAAACAAACTTCGCCAGTGTGATGGATGTGGCACTGATCAATCCAAACCTCGCTGCATTGCCCCAGCCTCATGCCGTGGCTGCCACCTGTGAACTCAAGACCGCGCAGGCAAACAAACGCCACCGGGCTACCCTGGCCGATGTTGATGACGTTTTGCTCCGCATCCGGTCGCGTGATAATGACCGTCGCACCCTCGGCTGCCGTAATCCAGATGGGTGCCTCACGCGTGCCACCGACCCGCACATCCCACATGCGCTCGACGCTGTAAGTGCCAGCGGCGATCTCTAGCTTGTCGCCCGGCTGCAAGGCCTCCACCGCTTTCACCAGTGCCGCGCCATCACCTCCTGCATGAGGTATTACCCGCTGTGGAGTGATCGCGGCCCAGTCAGGCTGATAAGCCGCGCCGTGTGAGATTTGTGATAACAACAAAGTGAAGATAAGGAGTCGGATCATGGTTAGGGAATCAAAACGAATGGTATTAACGCATCTCACTCAGCAATCGGCTGAGATGCCCCCGAGGGGGCGTTCGGGTTTTCATACTTTGGTTGGCGGGCTCTCTCATGCAGTTTGATTCTTCCATTTTGTTGTCATACAAAGACACGCTCACCTGCACTCAATGTCATGTCGTCATCACCTCTGGTCTGCTTGTTTCTTATTCGGGCGTCTATCGCATCAGCGCTGACTCCTGAGGATGTGGAGGCTCGGTTACGCATGGCGCGGCAGATTGCTCGGGAGCGGAATGATGCCGCACTTGTGCGACGGGTCGAAAAGTTTGGGCGTGATTTCAAATCAGGCCTGCCAACGGATGCGGATGACCAACTGCGTGAAGCGGAGAAGGTCGTGGGCATTGATCCGGGTGGCTGGTCGATGGCCGGGCAACCTTTGTTTCATCCTACACCCGAGATGGAGGCTGCGTTGAAGGCCAGCGGGCCGAAGCTCGCTGCTGCGATGGCTTCTGGTGATGAGGGTGCTGTGACGAAGGTTACGCGAGAGATGGAAGCCATCCTCGGCGATCAAGCGGGTGTGCCGGATGGTCGGCGCATGGGCCAAAAGGGGGCCGAGATGAAGATGAGTCGCGCCGAGTTGGTGAAGTTGTTTTTGGATGCTCTGGAGACGCAGGGCCGCGCGATGCGCACCTTGATGAAGGGTGAGCTTTTGCCGGATCAAATGGTCCGCGTGTATGCCTACGTTCTCGACGCCTGTGTGACGATGCACCCACATGTCGTGCAGCATGCGCCGGAACGTGTCGCTGACCTCGAAAAGCTGCTGCGAGGGACTGCTGGCATTCTATTGCGGCTCCAACAGCCGCAGGGCCATTTCCCGTTTCCTGACCTGCGTGGCAAAAACATCCGCTTCGGCGACATGACGGAGAAACAGCTCCGAAACGGAACCATCGAGATCAAGGACGGCTGGATCATCACGCCTGATCCTGATGGGGGATCACAGTTCGACACAGGGGTCTGCGGCGTGGCACTGCTGCGGGCTGGCAGGTTATTGAAAGATGATTCGTATCTCACGGCGGGTCGCCGTGCCGCCGAATGGGCAACGAAGCAGAAATGCTGCTCGAACTTCAACTACAACGCCTTCTCTGTCTCGCTGCTGGCGCAGGCTGGCATGAGGGAGGTCGCACTGGAGAAGTTTCGTGTCGGTGTCGCTCCGGGTCAGGCGCGGAATGGGCGTTGGATCGATCCGCACAATGCTCGGACCGTGTATCACGTCATCATCCTGCGTGCTTTGGCTGACCTCGGCCGCTCACCGGAGGTCGATGCCATCGCTCAGCCTGCGATTCGTGCCTTACTCGATGAGTTCGATGCCATGGGCATCACCGTCGAAGCCTTGCCGGAGTTACGGGCATTGGCCGGGCAGTACCCTGACGATACTCGGCTGCAAAAAGCCGTGCGCGAAATGGCCGCCATGATCGTGAGCAAATGCACCGATGGCACTCGCGTGAAGATGGGCGCTCAGCCGCATCAACTCGCCGCGGTGGTCGAGGTGGTGGAGTGAGGAAGTGTCTTAGGGGCTGTGCACCGGGCCGATATACTCGGTGGCGATCACAATGTCATCAAACCACACGCGATTCGTTTTCTGCGGGTTCGCGACTTTGTTCTGGTGGTAGGCGTTTTCGGTGACGTAGTGGCTGAGCATGAAGTAGCTGACGGCGAGCTCGGGGACGGTGCGCCAGCGGAAGCCTCCGAAGGTCTGCGGGCCGTCCTTGAGCACGTCGAAGCCTTCGCCGGTCCATTTGCCGGTTTTGGTGCCGGGGCCGATGTGGGTGGTGAGCTTGCCATCGAGCCACAGGGCGAGTTCGCCGTTGCTCTGGCCGATGTCGTTGCACTTCACCATGATCTCGACGCACTGCCACTGGCCGCGAGGCGGGCCGGGTTTGCCTTCGGGCCAGAGGCCGTTGCCCCAGAAGCCGCCGTCGGCGCTTTGTTTCATGTCGTGCCAGTAGGTGTAAAACATCCAGCCGCCGGGCGCGGCGAGCGTGCCGTAGCTGCCATTCGGCTCGATGCGGGCGCTGAAGCGCGTGTCGCCCGCGGCGTGCTTGCCTGCGCTGCTTTGCGGCCAGTTTGTGGGCGGGTTGTAGCCGCCGAGGCCACTGAAGTGATGCAGGTAAGGCGCGTCTTCGGCGAACTTCACGTAGAAGCGGGAGAAGACGTGAGTCTGGATGGGATCGAGCCGTTTGAAAAGGTGCCCGCCGGTGTTCTCGCCGAGCGTGGCGGTGACTTGGAGGCATTTCGAGCCCGCGCTGGCCGCAGGATGGTCGCTCACGATTTCGAGCACTTGGGCGTCCTTGTTCTCGATTTCGTTCCAACGCGGCTTCAAGGCCTCCAGCGTGCCTTCTTCGAAGTTTTCGACGAGAAGCACCGCAGGATGCTTTTCGATGCCGGAGTCGCCGGGATGAGCTTTTGAGATGCCGGGGCCTTGTGGGAGCGGTTCGAGCGCGAGAGCGGTAGTGGAAAGGAAAACCGGGAGACGCATGGGTTGATCGGAATGATTCAAATACGTGACTCACCCGTTGCCTTGGATGGCTTTGAGTCGAACGGAAAACGCCAAGTGGGCCGCTTTTTTCGCGAATGGGTTGATTCTGCTCTTTGAGAAATGGGAAGGTGTGTGGCACAGTGCACGCCTTATCGAGCGGAAAGCATGGTGGAATTTTTGACTGAGCATTGGCGGGATGGCGTGGAGATTTTGATCCTCGCTGCGCTGGCGTACCACGGATATCTGTTTTTCCGCGCGACGCGTGGAGCTCGCATTTTTACGGGTTTGTTGGTTCTTTTGCTCAGCCTCACGTTCATTTCTCAGCTGCTAGAACTAGGGGTGATCAACTCGCTTTTGCAGGGCTTCTCGGTCTTCATCGTGGTCGGGGTTGTTGTTATCTTTCAGCCTGAATTACGTCGTGTTTTGGCTGAGCTCGGGAGTCACCGTTTTTTCTCGCTGAATCGTCCTGACCCAGAGGCTCTGGATTTGCTGGTGGAGGCGATGCAGGAGCTGTCCCACCGCCGATGTGGGGCTTTGTTTGCGATCAAGCGGGGGATTGATTTGAAGCAGTTTGCCCAGTCTGGGGTGGATGTGGATGCGAAGGTTTCCACGGAATTGATTACGACGATTTTCCACGCCAAAACAAGCCTGCACGATGGTGGGGCGATCATTGATCAGGGGCGGATCACGGCGGCGGGCTGTGTGTTTCCGGTGAGTCAAAGGGAGGTGCAGGATCGATCCATCGGTCTCAGGCACCGGGCGGGTATGGGTGTGACGGAGGAGACGGATGCGATCGCGCTGGTGGTGTCCGAGGAGACGGGTGCGCTCTCGATCTGTTATCGGGGAAAACTCGAGCATGATCTGGAGCCTGATGACTTGAGGAAGCG
>CAMBPV010000037.1 GCA_945869695.1 Prosthecobacter debontii | reverse complement strand
TGTCGTTCTTCGGGTTGTCGAGCCAGCGATCGCCGCACACGCCGTTGAGCCAGCCGGTGAGTTCGTCCTTCTCATGATCAAAGGTCATCGCAAAACACTGCCACGATGCGTCGAGCACCTCGGTAGGTGAATCCGCAGGCACTTCAGGCGAGAGATCGGCGGAGTTGCACTTGTGCAGCGCATACTTGTTAAGGAATGAGCTCGCGCCGTTCTCCGATACATGACCACAGGCGCTGCCCTGCTTGTTCAGGCCCGCAAACAGCGCGTATTGCCGCTGCCCGCGCTCCACCTTCGCGATGCCCGTCGTGGTCTTTTCCTTCAAATCGGTGCCTTCATGCCAGATGCCGGCCAGCGCGTGATTCCCGCTCTCACGGATCGCCCACACGACCAACGTGACCGACTTCCCCGCGCCTTTGATGTCGAGCGGCGTGTCATGCAGCCGCGAACGCGGCACGAAGAGAAAGGGGCGGAAGTCGGGATCGGTTTCTTTGACGATGCGGATGGCATTCCCAAACGGTCCGCGACCCAGCAACGGAAAATCCGCATACGTCGCCTCACGCCCCGCGCCCCAGTAGTCCTTGATGTAGTTCGCCGCATCGAGCGGGTAGTCCGTCGCGGCTCCAGCGGTAACATGCGCGGTGAAACGCTTTTGGCCATCCGGCTCCCGCTTCGCAAAGTCCCAGAAGGCAACGAGACCCGGCGTGCTCGTGACTGTGGTGGTAGGTTCAGCGGCAGACAGAGCTGACAAAAAAATGGAGGTTAGAAAAAGGAGCGCAGTGGGTTTCATGGGTCAGAAAGTGGTTTCGGCTAAAGCCGAAGCCACTTTGTCATTCCTGCCTTTGCAAGTCGAGGCTGAGATCGTAGCCGTCATCTTCGGCGACAGGATCGGCCCGCAGGCCGAGGGAAAGCATGGAGTCATTCGCATTGCCGATGGAGATGCTGGCTTTCTGTCCGGGATGGCTCACCACGGCGGGTGTGGTGAGCATATCGACTCCGCGAGTCTTTTGCAGAGAGCTTTGCAGTTCACGCAATCGTTCCGAGCCGATGGCGCTGTAGTTTTCGAAATCGAAGATGTCGGGAAACAGATCGTCGGCGTCCGCATCCGCTACGGCAGCATCGGACATTTGCAGCAGCTTGGCGGTCATCTTCACATGACCTTCAGGCGTCGTCTCCGGCGTCACGATGGCCATGCCGTTCATGTCAGGGGCGATCTCCCAATAACCAAGCACGGCGGATTCCCCCGGTTTGAGCCGCACTTTGCCTTTAGAGGTGATGGTCAGTGGCTTGCGGGCGGCTGGGGGCTTCTCGGGCTTGGGCGCTGACGAGGACGAAACCTTTGGTTTTGGAGCCGAATCGGCTGTTTTGACGACTGGCGATGCTTTTGGCTGAAAGGCGGTCCAAGTGAACCATAGGGAGGCGAGGCAGAGCAGCAGGCAGATGAGAATGTTGGATTTCTTGATGGAGGTCATGGTGATGAGGGTGGTAGTGAAGAGAGTGGAGGATGAAACGGTGGCCGTGGCAGGTAGGCCCACGCCGCTGAGAGACAGTTTTCCCAAGGAAGCCTGCACAGCGACGGGCATGGCCTGGGCTGGCTGAGCGGCGAACAAGGCCACGAGACCCGCGCCCGCGATCACGCCGCGCGAGCGCAAGGCCTCCCGCATGGCCGAGATGCCGCGCTCGATGGCACGGGAGACCGTGGCTTGGTTCTTGCCGAGATATCGCGCGACCTCCGCCTGCGTTTGTCCTTCGAGAAAGTAGAGCACGAGCACCTCACGCAGCTCATTCGGTAGATCGTTGAGCGAGGCATCGACATGCGGCTCAATGTCCGGCCACGCCGCCTCACGATCTGTGTGCCACGCCTCCGCCATGGCCTCCTCGACACGTTCGCGCGTGCTCTCGCGTCGCACGGCATCACAAGCCCGATTCCACGCCACACGATGCAGCCACGCGGCGACGGATTGCGTGATGCCGCCTGCCTTTCGCGCCAGCTCCAGAAAGGTCTCCTGCGCCACATCCTGCGCCGCCGCCGCATCGCGCGTCACCCGCAACGCCGTGGCATGCACCATCGCCCCATGCGCCTGCACCAGCTCACGAAACGCATGAGCATCGCCAGTGGTGGCGTAGCGCTGGAGGTGTTGGAGATCGGATGGCATCGCGTTTCATGAAGGTCGCACAACATGTGAATTTTATGCGCATGAGGGCGAAAAAAGTGGCTTCGGCTTTAGCCGAATCAGGCTGAGTGTGGTTGAGTCCTCTGGACTCATCTAAATGACGCAGTCCGGAGGACTGCACCACACTGTTTCAGCGCCAGACCTCATCCTTCGCGGGATCGCCGGGCACGTCGAGGATCTGGACTTTGTTGATGCTGACGAAGCGGGCGTGGTCGATGAACTGGCGGACGATTTTTTTTTGCTCGTCGAGCTCGAAGAACTGGGCTGTGGTGGCGAGGTAGCCGTGGCCGAGCCAGTTGATGACGAGGGTGTGGCCGTCGGGCAGACGCTGGAAGCCGCTGATGAGACGCAGCGGGTTGTTTGGCACGTCCTGCCTGCCGAGCTTCCACACGGTTTTGCCCTCGCGGTCGAGTTCGAGCATGGCCTCACCTTCGCCGCAGGCGATGAGGAGGTGGCCGTTGGGCAGCTCGCGGACTTCGTGGGGGTCGCCGGGTGTTTTGATCGAGCGGAGGAGCTTGCCTTCGGCGCTGAGTTCGACGATGGCTCGGTCGCCTTTGGCGCTAATGAGGTAACGACCATCCTTCGTGCGACGACAACCGCGCATTTGATCGTGCGTGTTTTTGGTTTTCACCGGCACGGGGATCTCGCGGACGATTTGGCCATCGCGACCGACTTCGATGAGGCGCTTCGTGCCGCCCTCGACGACCATCACATTGCCATCGGGCAAGGGCTGGCAGCCGTGGACCTCGGTCTTCTCGGGGGCGCGATAGCTCCACACGACTTTGTGGTCGAGCGTGACCTCGCGAGCGCCGCGCAGATGGCTGAAGAGGACGTTGCCATTCGCCAGCATCCACACGTCCTGCGGTTTCTCGGCGGGCTGCTCCCACTCGACGCGGCCATCCGCAGCGATGATGGCGACCTTGTTGCCGCCGTAGTCGCTGACGAGCATGCGACGGCCAAAGGGCGTGACATGCGGAACGGCGACCGGCACGGGATCGCTGAGGTGGTTGCGATTGTTCCGCTGCAACGGCGGCTCGGGGCTCTCCCAACCGCGCGGGGCACCGAGATGCACCACATGCTGGCCCGTGATGTCGTCGATGCGCAGGTTGTCCATGACGAAGCCGTTTCGCGAGCAGCGCCAGCAATGGATGGCACCGCCGCCGCTCTTGATGACATTGCCAATGACCTCGTAGCCATCGAGATTGAAGTTCGGCTCGATGCTGGTGACGCCGGTCTCCATGTAGTTGTAGTTGCACTTCACGTTGCGCAGATGACCGCGAAACGACGGATGACCGAGCAGATAGCCTGAACCATTCGGATTGATCGTGCGAGTGCGCTGGATGGTGATGTCTTCGGCGTCAAAGGACTCGCCCGGGCCGGTTTTGCCGCCGGGCAGGAACTTCCCGGTGTGCTCGCCGTAGCACATCACGGAGCGGTTGGTGTCCATCATGGTGATGCCCTCCACGAGCACGCCACGCACGCGGCCATGGATGAGCACACAGGCATTGATGTCCTTCACGAGGAAGCCGGGCTGCACGTTGTGCGTGGCATTCATGTCGATGGTGCCTTTGCCCGTGATGCGGACGTTTTCGATGGTGTCCGGCTGGCGTCCATGACCGACCCGGATGCCATACGCGGCGGGGCCATCGTAGGTGCTGAACCAGATGCTGCCCTTGTTATGCCCGGTCTTGCTGCCAAAGCGGACCTGCACGCCGTGCGCGAGCGTCTGCCAGTCACCCGTGATCGCCACGCGCTGATGAGGCGTCTCCGCGAACTTGCTGGAGGATGGCGGCAGCTTGGCGGTGCCTTGTGGATTGTCGGCGCTTTCAAACACGCCCCACGCAAAGGTGTCCGCGCCGCCCTCGCTACCTTCGGAGTCGATTCTGATGGTGAAAATGCACGGCTTGATCAGGTCAAAGCGACCGCCCATTTCCAAATCGTCGAGCTTCTTGCCCGCGTCCTGATCGGTGGTGATCTCGGGCTCGGCGTCGAGCTTCGTCGTGTCGTCCGCGAGCTTCAGCGTGGCCCCTTTGCTCAGCTCGATGTGAATCGGTTTATCTACGTAAAGGATGGAGCGATGCTTCGTGAGGCCGTGCTGATGCAAACCGGGCAGAAAGACCAGTTTGTCGCCCGGAGCCGCGCGATCCATGACGGCCTGCGGAATGTCGCCGGGCTTGATGGAATGCTCCGCAGCATGAAGCAGCGGCGCGAGGGCAAGGAGGAAGAAAAGTGGCTGCGGCTTTAGCCGCATCAGATGAGTTTTGATCGTTCGGCTGAAGCCGAAACCACTTTGGTGAGAGCAGAGGTCGTTTTTCATGGTGGAGTCAAGGGTTGCGCTGGGCGCGGCGGGCGGTTACTCTGGGGACATGTCAGCGAACGACAGCCTTCCCCAACTCCCGCCTCCGGGAGTGCCACTCCGCCTTCCGCCCCAGACGGAACGAAAGCTGAGCTATGAGGAAGTTTACGCCCAAGTCCGTCGTCACTTGAAAGATGATGGCGCTCAGGCGGCGATGTCCGTTCAGATGAAATCTCAAGTGCAAGCCGTCCATGCTGAGCCGATCCGAGTTGGCACGTCTCATTGATGGCCCGGCCCTGGACCGTGAGATTGAGCGATTGGGCAAAATGGGCGGGGGATGGGTTAATGCGGCCACCGTTCTTAGCCGACGCATCAACTGGACGGTCGATTGGGCTGACCTCGGACCTGCGGGCTCGCGTTTTCGCATCGTGGGCAGTCGCGGCGAGGCCGTGATCTTTTGGGATGATGCCGCCGCAAGCCCCATGCTCGTCAAACTTCGAGGTCGAGAGGAAAACGGCTACGGCTCTGCGGGGTTTGGCTGCATCCTCGCCCGCGATTCGCATGGGCGGGTGGTCTATGCGCCTGGAACGCTCGACCAAGCTCTGGAGCGCGAGAGACTGAGCTGGGAGTCTTTTGGTTTCTCGTGCCGATTGATGGACCTCGTTGAAGACGAAGCCGGGCTGCTGCTGGCGCAGGACTTCATCGAAGGTAGTGCTCCGACGGAGAAAGAGATTCACGCCTACATGACCGCCCACGGCTGGGAATGGCAGCGCGACAGCCGCGAGGTCTCGCCCACGCTGGCGCATCATGCCTGGCGCCGAGGTGACATCGGAGCCTTCGATGCAAACGAGACAAACTTCATCAAAGCCGCGGCGGATGGGCTGATCTACCCCATCGACCTGATCGTCTGGCGTTGGCCGTCGTGAGATCATAGTTGAGCCATCGGTTGCACCATCGGCCAGAGCTTGATCTCCTCGGCGACGAGGTGCGCGGGCAGTTGGGCGGTTTGAACGAGGAGCTGGCCGAGATCGGCGGGCGAGATGCATTGGGCGAGCACAGCGGGATCACGCGGTGGGAGATTGGCGGCCTCGGTGAAGTCGGTCTGGCCCCAGGAAGGCAAAATGGAGGTCACGCGCACGCCATGAGGTCGCAACTCGGTGAGCAGGCTGCGCGTGAACATGAGCAAACCGGCCTTGGCGGCCGAATACACGCTCCAGCCCGGCCACGCGTGCGTGGAGCAGGCGCTGCCGATGTTCACGATGAGGCCGCTGCCCTGCTTTTGCATGATCGCGGCGGCGCGACGGCAGCCAAGCATCGCGCCTGTGAGATTGCTGGCGAGGCTTTGAGCGATGGCGTCATCGGACTGCTCGCTGGCCGGGCCGATTTTGACGCCCTCGCCTGCGTTGTTGATCAAGACATCGAGACGACCCGTTTGCGCGATCACCTCGGTCATCAAGCGATCCCAGGCCGCTCCGTCCGCTACATCGGCCACGAAAGGCGTCGCTCCGATGCGGTTTGCGGTCTCCTTGAGTTTGTCCTGGCTGCGTCCCGTGATCCAGACCCGCGCCCCAGCCTTAACAAAGGCCTCCGCGATGCCCCCGCCGTAACCGCGCGAGCCGCCAGTGACGATGATCGTGGATCCAGTTAGGTTTGTCATTTGGTCAGTGTGTTGAAATGGAAAACCTTATTCAAGGCCATTGAATACGTGTTTGCAATGGCAAATCTTGTTTTGTATATCAAACGCATGCCCAAAGCCGGAAAATCTGCCGCCAACCCTCTCAGCCGCTACAAGGTGCCCATCCTCGACCGCACCCTGGATCTGCTGGAGCTGCTTTCAAAGCATCCTGAAGGCATGACACTTACCGCGATGACCGAGGCGCTCAAAATGCCAAAGAACTCCGTCTTCCGCATCGCCACCACACTCACACTTCGTGGCTATGCCGAGCGCGATGAAGGCACGAAGGCTTACCGCGCCAGCCGCAAGCTCCTCAGTCTCGGCCATGCCGCCGTGGGCGGCGAGCGACTCATCCAAGCCGCCGCGCCCATCCTCACCGCCTTGCGCGATGCCACCGGCGAGACAGCCTTGCTCGGCACCCTGGCCGGGAATCACGGTGTGGTGCTCGATCAGGTGCCGTCATCGCATCCGGTGAAGGTCGTCGTCGAGATCGGTCACGCCTTCACCCTGCACACCGCCGCCCCCGCGAAGGCCATGCTGGCCCACTGGAGCCCCGAGGCACAAAAAGCCTTCGTGCAGCAGATGAAGTTCCCCAAACACACGCGCCACACCATCACCAGCGCGACGGCCTTCCTCGCCGAACTGAAGCAAGCCAACAAAAACGGCTATGCGCTCGATCGCGGCGAAGAGAGCGAGACCTTCGCCTGCGTCGCCGCGCCTGTCTTTGATCATCGCAGCCATCCCGTCGCCTCCCTCTGGATCAGCGGCCCCTCGGATCGCGTCACGCCCGGCAGCTTGGACAAGCTGGGCCAGAAAGTGAAGCAGTTCGCCGATCAGCTTTCGAGGCAGCTTGGGTATCGGGCGTAAAAAGTGACGGGTCTTTTGGGCGCATTCATTGAATCTCTTGGACCAAAGCTGAGACCACTTTACTCCAGCTTCACATTATCAATGAAGAAAGCTGTCTTCGTCGTGCCGAGGGCGCTGAAGAGGAGGTAGGTGGCGGTGTCCCAGGTGGGTTTGCAGGGGATGGCTTTGATCTCGGTCTTCGTGCCGTCCTGCCGGGTGAGCGTCACGTCATACTTGGCGGCTCCGGTGGTGGCGGTGAGGTCGATGCGGAGCCATTCGCCGGGTTTTAGGCCGGCGAGTTTCTGGCTTGCGTTGTTGTTGGCGACGAGTGTGCCTTTTTGCCAGCGCAGATACGGACCAGCAGCGAACTCGCCGCCTTTGTTGCGCATCTCGAAGAACCAGTCGGCGCCGGGTTGAGCCATGATGTCGAAGCTGACGTGGTAGGTGCCGGACTCGGTCCACTTCGGGTAGATGTCGAGCACGGGGTCGTAGCTGTGCTTCAAGTCGGGGGCGTCCTGAACTTTGAGGCTGCGCTTTGAGGGGAAGTTTGCGGTTGTTGACGGTGGTTGAACGTTGTTGACAGTGGTTTTGCCGGAACCAGAGGGGATGGGAGAAGAGACTTCATCGGTGACGCCGATGCTTTCGCCTTTGTTTTCTGTGGAGTATTTGGCATTGCGAATGCCGAGCGTGCCGAGTGATGCGCGCTCGAAGCTTTGATCGACTTTGTAGGGTGGTGCAGGCCAGGGTTTGGCATCGGCGTCCCAGTTCGGGTAGTCGTGACCTTTCGCAGCGAGTGCATGCCATGTGGCGTCGGCTTGGCGGACTCCGGCCAAGGTGAGGTCCCAGGGCTTGAAACCAAGCTTTTCGGCCGGTGAGCCGGGTTTGAGGCGGAAATCGCGATTTGCGAGGTTTTCGAACATCGGGTCGGCGAATTGGCTTTCGCGATCGCGGCCCATCTTGCGCCATTCTTCCCAGGTAAAATGGCTTTTGGTGAGTTTGGCGGGGATTTTGCCGTCGGTGGGCCAGTAGAGGTTTTTGCGGAAGAGGAGGCTGTCTTTCGGATCGCCGCGGTCGATTTTGTCGAAGAGCTTCCAGTTCCATTCGCCACCATCAAGCAACGGCGACGCGGGATCCCAAACGACGATGTTGTTCAGGTAGCGGAAACGAAGCCGCGCTTCGTTTCGCGAGGCCTGGATCTGCGCGGAGTTGCCAAAGGCGAAGATGTTGTTTCGCACGGTGTTGAAGTAGCCGTAGTGCTGATGAAAGCCCGCGTTCCAGGTGTCGTGCACGATGTTGTTCTCCATCAGCGTGTCGGTGGCGCCTTCGTCATTGTAGAGCCCCCAGCCGCCGTAGCGATGGCTGGCGATGTGATGGACGTGATTGCCGCGAATGATCGTGCCGGGCGAGGTGCCGAGGCCGTAAAAGCCGCCCATGTCGCTGAGGTAAGCCCAGCCGAGATGATGGATGTGATTGTTCTCGACGAGCGTCTCGCGCGAGGCGGTGTCGCCATAGCCCCAGTTCCATCCGGCGCTGATGCCGGTGTAGTAAAAGTCCCCGATGTCGCAATGCGTGACCGCGCAGTGCTGCGTGTGCGTGAAGACCACACCGCAAGCGCTCGGATGCAAACGCCCGCCATGCTGGATGATGCAGTCATCGACGACGATGTGATGATTCACGCGCTCTTCATTAGGCCGAGCCGTTTCGCCGACATACACACCGCCGCCGCCGAGGTCGTGGAGGTGGCAATGCTTCACCGAGGAGTCTGCGCAGCCGTTCTTGAACCAGATGCCATGCAGACCGGTGTGCGCGATCTCGCAGTTTTCGAAGTGAATGCCGCGCGAGTCCTCGATCTCAATGCAGCCATCGCTCGTCGTGGCCGCCTGACCATCGTGCAAGCCCTCCGCCGGATACAAATGCTGGCTGTATTGAAACGAGATGCCTTCGAAGCGCACGTCGTGAGCGCCTTTCATGACGATGAACTTCGTCACCAACGGCGCGATGACTTCGGCCTTCGTCATGTCCTCGCCGGGCAGCGGTAGGTAAAGCACCTCGCCTTTCGCCTTGTCGAGAAACCACTCGCCCGGCGCATCCAGCGCGGCGCGGTAGTTCTCCATCCAAAAGCGCTGATCCGGCTCGAACTCGACAAACGGATACCGCGCCCGCCCTTTGATCTGCACGGCGAGCGCTTCCTCATTCAGTGCCTTGATGCGACACTGCCCAACGGCCCAAGCATGTGTCACGGTAAGCAACACGTCGTTGCGCTCGGGCTGCGGGATCGCTTTGAGCACGGCATACTCCGGCTGAGCAATGCTGAAGGCATGAAAGTTCATGTTCTCCTTCAAATCCGGAAACACCCCCGCGCCGACGGCCTCGGTGATGTGGTGGTAGCCTTTGTTCGGCGAACGAGCCAGCGTGGCCCGGCGGCCATTGATCCAGAGTTGCTCAAATTTCCACGCTTTGTCCGGCAGCGTGGCTTTCCACATCTCGCCCTCTTTGACCCAGCCCGTGATCGGCTTGCCAGCCATGAAGACGGCGTTTTTGCCGCTCCACGTTACCTGCGAGTCGTCTTTGCCGAGTGTGATCGTCTCCGTGATCGGATGCACGCCCTCTTCCACGATGATGCGTACGGGTTTCGGAGCCTTGCGAGCCTGGTCGAGCACCGTAGCGAGGTTGCCGGGTGCCAGTGTGATGTCGGACGCCAGAGTCAGGGACGCGCTGGCAATGAAAAGAAGAGCGATTTTGGTCATCGTGATGAAAGGTTGAACGGGGCCAGTAGTGGACACGAAAGGCTGCCATCTCTGACCCAAGTGCGAGAGCGGCGCAAGCGTGACTCAGTGGAGGGGGGGAATCAGTAAACCAAAATGGGTTGCGCGAAGGGGGTTCCGTGAGTTCACAAGGGCAAGGAAATAGAGGAACAGGGCGTTGGCGTGAGGGTGTCTGATCGATCAAAAAGTTTGTCCGAGAAGGAGGTTTTCTGATAGCGTTTGATTTATCCCACCATGAAACGCCTGTTCTTTTTTTTCCTTGCGGCCTCCAGCCTGCACGCCGCCACGCAGATCACATGGAAGCGCCAGCAGCTCCACGGTGACTTTTACTCCGAAGGTGCCGCGATCGGCGACATCAATGGCGACGGCAAACCGGACGTCGTCGCAGGGCCGTTTTGGTGGGAAGGGCCGACCTTCGAGAAAAAGCACGCCTACTACGAGCCGAAGATCTTTTCGATCAATGGCTACTCGGACAACTTCTTCGCCTACGTCCACGATTTCGATGCAGACAAGAAGAACGACATCCTCATCCTCGGCTTCCCCGGCAAGGAAGCGCGGCTTTACCTGAATCCCGGCACGCACGACGACAAACCGTGGCCCATGCACCTCGTCGCCGATGGGGTGGACAACGAATCGCCCGTCTTCACCGACATCACGGGCGACGGCAAACCGGAGATCGTGTGCAGCACCGGCGGCAAGTTCGGCTGGTTCGCCCCGAACTGGGCCAAACCGACCGAGAAATGGCCCTTCGTCGCCGTCACGGATGATATGAAGGTCGCGAAGTTCACGCACGGCCTCGGCGTCGGCGATGTGAATGGCGATGGAAAGCTCGACCTGCTCGAAGCGCGGCGGTGGTGGGAGAACAACGGCATCGACAAGTGGACGCAGCACAACTTCGCCGCCGGAGTCGGCGGCGGTGCGCAGATGTTCGCGTATGACTTCGATGCTAATGGCACGAACGACGTCTTCACGGCCCTAGCTGCGCATCGCTATGGCGTCACCGTCTTCCTCCAAACCAAGAACAAAGAACCAGGCACCGCGAACTGGACCCGCGTCATGCTCGCCAGCGAGCAGCCGCAGGGCAACGACTACGGCGTCGTCTTCAGCCAGCCACATGCCGCGCACCTCGCTGACATCGATGGCGATGGCGTGAAGGACATCGTCACCGGCAAGCGCTACTGGGCGCACAACGGTCACGATCCCGACGAGCGCGGCCACCGTGTTGTTTACTGGTATCAAACCAAGCGCGATGGCAAAGGCGGCGTCGATTTCGTCCCGCATCTCATCGACTCGAACACCGGCGTCGGCGTCGATGTGCAGGTCGGTGATGTGAATGGCGACAAGCTGCCCGACATCGTCGTCGGCAACAAAGCGGGCGTCTTCATCCTCACGCAGGAGCGGAAAGACACCACTGCCGACCTCACGCCAAAGAAGCTCTATGGCCCCGCGCTCAAGCCGCAGTCCGAATACGCCAAAGGCCAGTCGCCCGCCGACGCGCTGAAGTCGATGCAGCTCCCTGGCGGCTTCAAAGCCGAGCTCATCGCCGCGGAGCCGGATCTCGTGCAGCCGATGGCTTTCACCTTCGACGAACGCGGCCGCATCTGGGTCGTGGAAGGAAATAGCTACCCGCAGCCCCGCGAAGTCGGCAAAGGCCAGGACCGCATCAAGATTCTCGAAGACCAAGACGGCGACGGCACCTTCGAGACGAAGAAAATCTTCTGCGAAGGCCTGAACCTCGTCAGCGGCATCGAGCTGGGCTTTGGCGGTGTGTGGGTGGGGGCGGCACCTTATTTGATGTTCATTCCCAGAGAAGGCGACTCCACTGTGCCGCTGAATAGGACGGATAAGTCCTATGAGTCCTATAAGACCTATTCCAAAGTCCCCGGCCTCAACTTCACCGCCTACGCCCTCCTCGACGGCTGGGGCACCCAAGACACCCACGAAACGCTCAATAGTTTCATCTGGGGCCCGGACGGCTGGCTGTATGGCTGCCACGGCGTCTTCACGCACAGCCGCGTCGGCAAGCCGGGCACGCAGGATGACCAGCGCGAGCCCATCAATGCCGGTGTGTGGCGCTATCATCCCGTGAGGCATGAGTTCGAGGTCTTCGCGCATGGCACCAGTAACCCGTGGGGGCTCGATTACGACCAGCATGGCGAGTGGTTCGTCACCGCGTGCGTCATTCCGCATCTCTACCAAATCGTCCCCGGCGGACGGTATCAACGGCAGGCCGGGCAGCACTTCAACGCGCACACCTACGAAGACATCAAGACCATCGCCGACCACGCGCACTACGCCGGCAATCCGCGACCCGATGTCACCTTCGACAAAACGACCGGCGCAGGCGTGATGAACAACGACACCAACGCGCTCGGCGGCGGTCACGCGCACTGCGGCCTCGCCATCTACCAGAGCAGCCTCTTCCCGCCGACGTATCGCAACCAGCTCCTCTTCGGCAACCTCCACGGCCATCGCCTCGTCGCAAACTACACCGACCCGCACGCCAGCACCTACATCGGCAAACACGCCGCCGACTTCCTCCGCGCGAACGACATGCACTTCATCCCCGTCACGCAAAAGGTCGGCCCCGACGGCGCCCTCTACGTCAGCGACTGGAGCGATCAGCAAATCTGCCACCGCGGCAGCGGCGCCGTCGAGCACTGGGATCGCAGCAATGGAAGGCTCTACCGCATCAGCTACGACGGCTGGAAGCCGTGGAAAGGTGATCTCGCGAAGGAAAGCGATGAAGCACTCGCGAAACTCGCCGTGCAGACCGAGAACGACTGGGAATCGCGGATGGCGAGAAGGGTGCTGATGGAGAAAGCAACTTCAGGAACACTGTCTAAAGCAGATGCACTCAATCCACATCCTATCGAAAAAGTCCTCTGGACCGAACTTGCTCAAGGAAACTTAAAAGCAGCTTGGTCGCTTGCGTCCCTTTCATTGATTCATGCTGGAGGAGACTTCCGCGATTTCCTTCTGTCGAAGAATTCTGATGTTCAAAGCTTCTCGATCCGCTCAATCGCTGATGAGCTCAAACATGACCTGGCGCAATCCAAAGAGAGACCGGCGAAATTGAATGGGCATTACGATGGCTGGTATCCTCGCAGCCTCGTGCTACTCGCCACTGAGAGTAAAGAACCAACTGTGCGGCGTGAACTTGCATCATTGCTTCAAGCAATTCAGCCCCATTTGAATTGGTTTACTCCCCTCGCTACCGCGCTCCTCAAGCATGGCGAGGACAAGGACGATCCGATGATCCCGTTGCTCATCTGGTATGGCATCGAGCCGGTGGTGGCGGCGGACCCGGCGGTGGGGATGCAGCTCGCGAAGGTGTCGAAGATGCCGAAGGTCACCGGATTCATCTATCGACGGCTCTCGTCGGATGACGCGGGTCGTGCTGCCGTGCTCGCCGAACTTGCCAAGGAGCCTGATGCCGCGAAGCGCGAGCCCGTGCTCGCCATGATCGTCGCTGCCGCACGCGGCAGCGGAAAGCTCACCATGCCGAAGGAGTGGCCGCAGATCGCCGCGAAGCTCAAGGCGGGTTCTGTAGTTCCGCCTTCAGGCGGCTCAGGTGCCACAGCACCGGCTAAAGCCGGAACTACGGAGCAGCTTGTCTCCGAACTCAGCGCCTTGTTTGGTGATGCCGATGTTCTGAAACAATTCCGTGAACGCGTCGGCCTGCCCAACACGCCGCTGGCCGAACGTGAGCATGCATTGAGCATTCTTCTCCAAGCTCAGGATTTGCCGACGGCCAAATATCTCCAGGAAGCCATCGTGGTGCATGCGGCACCGGAGTCCTTCATCAAAAAAGCCATCCAGTCCCTTGCCTCATTGCGCGATCCTGAAACCATCAGCGTGCTCACCAGCAAGTTACCCGGCCTCACGAAGTCCGAGCAAGCGGATGCGGTGAACACGCTCGCCTCGACCAAAGAAGGCGCGAAAGCACTGCTGAAGGCCGTGGAGGCCAAAACCGTGCCCGCGACGGCTCTTTCGCCGTTCTTGGTGCGCCAGCTCACCGCGTTCGATGACGCTGAGATCAACGCTCTCATCAAATCCGCCTGGGGCGATGTCAACGCGCCGAAAGCCGACCTCGCCGAGCGCACGAAGAAGTATCGCGACCTCCTCACGCCCGCCAGATTGGCCAAGGGCGATCTCGCGAAGGGCAAGATGCTCTACACCGCCACCTGCGGCCAATGCCACAAACTCTTCGGCGAAGGCCAAAACGTCGGCCCCGACATCACGGGCAGCAATCGCGCCGACCTGAACTACCTGCTCGAAAACGTGCTCGATCCCAACGCGGTAATCGGCAAGGCCTACCAGCTCAATCTTTTCACCATGAAAGACGGCCGCGTGATGAGCGGCGTCATCAAAGAGGAAAATGCAGCGGCGGTGAAGATCGCCATGATGGGCGGTGTCGAGTTCACGCTGCCGCAGGCCGACATCGCCAAGCGCGAGGTCTCGAAGCTCAGCACCATGCCCGAGGGCCTCTTTGATGCCTTGCAGCCGGAGATGGTCGTCGATCTCGTGAAGTATCTGCAAAGCGGGAGCGCTGGGAGCACGCTAAAGCGTGAACAACGTACGGTGGAAGGCGCGCTCGAAGGTGAAGCGCTCAAGGTGATCGAAGTCACCGGAGGCAAAGCAGCCAAGCAAGGCATGGGCGGCTTTGGTGGGGATTGGAGCGGCGGGGCGCAGCTTTGGTGGACTGGCGGCAAGCCGGATCAAAAGCTCACATTGGCCATTCCTGTCAAAGAAACTGGCAAGTACACGCTCTACGGCGCGCTGACGATGGCCCGCGACTACGGCGTGGTGAGCATCACGCTCGATGGGAAGCCGGTGGCGTCGTCGTTTGATGGCTACAACTCACCGAAGGTCATCCACACCGGTGAGAAGGACTGGGGGACGCATGGACTCACTGCTGGCGAGCACCAACTGACCTTCACGCTGGCTCCGCCGAATCCGGACGCCGTGCCGTCAAACATGGTGGGGCTCGATTATGTGCGGCTCGAGAAGAAGTGATGGATGCGCGGCCTGCGAAAATAGAGTCCCGAGTTGAAGCGTCATCGTTGCCAAACTAGCAGATTCATCGTATCACAGGGGAGAACCTTTCATGAGCGCCACTCCCGAAAATCAAGACAGCCGCAGCAAACAAGCCGAAAAAATCACTCACCACCCTGAGCAATACAAGGTTTGTGAGGGGTGCGGCTCGATTGTGGTGGCGAGGGCGGTCACCTGCCCGAGCTGTCACGCTTATCGTTTCGATGCGGCGCCGACGCGGGTCATTGCTCAGGCTCAAACGCTAGCGCTGCGGAATCCGAGCTCGGTTTTGTCCTCCGATTTGTCCTAGAAAAGAGGCAAAACGTGGGAGGAGTGCATCTTTCAGGCCAAGGTTTGCCAAATTGCTGCGATTTTTGCTTTTCATCCTAAGAATTCGCGGCTAGAGAGCGATTGTCTGATAGCCAAGATGTCGGGGTGACAGGTTCTAACTGCCTGATACAGCGACATTTTGGCCCGTCAGTCCTACCAAGACAACCAACCCAACCAAACGACCAACCAACCAATGAAATTGAACAAACTCATGTTCTCAGTTCTGGGTGCTATCGCTCTCACGGCTCCTGCTTCCGCAGGCACCGTTGCAGCCAAGGCCCCGGCACCTGTTGCTCCCGCCCCAGAAGAAGACCTCGGTATCGCCCTCAGCGCTGGATATGACTCCAGCTTCCTGTTCAGGGGTGTTAACTTTGGTGACAACTGGATCTCCACCGCCCTGTCACTTGACGTCCCTCTCGTGGACAAAGTGACCGCCAACGTCGATGTCAACTATGGCTCCCTCGCGGATGACCAAGACAACTTCGTCGGCAACCAGTCCTATCAGCGTCTTGAAGTCGCGGGTGGCCTGACCTACGACGCAGGTGCCGCCCAAATCGGCCTTGGCTACCGCTGGTATCACCACATGGGTGACCTCAGTTCCGCTTTGGAAGACGGACACGAAGTCGGTCTGACCGTCGCTACCAGCGCGGGTCCGATCAACATCGGAGTCGGTGGTTACTATGATTTCGCGATCGAAGGCTACTACTTTGAAGTGGCTGCCAACACCGAGATCAAGGTGACTGAAAACTTCAGCATCGTTCCTGGCGCAAACATTGGTTACGCCATCGATTATTCCTGGCACGATCTTGATTTCACAGGTGACGGCTTCGCCAAGGTTGGCGTGAGCATCGCCTTCCCGATCAAGCTTGCTGCAAACGCAACTCTGACCCCGTATGTCGCTGCTAACTTCCCGATGGACGCCCTCGACGGCTCCAATGTGGATCAGGAAGAAGTCTACGGTGGCGTGAGCCTCAGCGTGCGCTTCTAATCGAGCTGCGCTGAATTAGCGAAACAATCACGGACCCTCCGGTGAAAGCCGGGGGGTTTTTTTGTTTTTAAAAGGATACTTCCCTCGAAATCTTCTTGCCCTCCCCATCTAACGCGTCCTAATCTCTCCCGCTATGGCCTCATTAAACAAAGTCATGTTAATCGGAAATCTAACGCGCGATCCGGAAGTGCGTTATACCCCCAAGGGAACAGCGGTCTGCGATATGGCCATTGCGGTGAACCGGCGTTTTCTCAATGAGACCACGGGCGAGCGCCAGGAGGAAGTGACTTACCTGGACATCGTTCTCTGGGGAAAGCAGGCTGAGTTGGCCGGTCAGTATCTAAGCAAAGGAAGGCCGGTCTTTATTGAAGGACGCCTGCAAATGGATTCATGGGAAGATAAAGCCACAGGCCAGAAGAGGAGCAAGATCAAGATCGTCGCGGAAGGCATGCAGTTTATCGATAGCAAGCCGGGTAGCGGTGGTGTTGGTGGTGGCGGTTCCCGTGGAGACTCGGAGGGCGGTCCCCCTGCGCGTTTCACGCCGAGGTCGGGACCTCCGGCGGGTCGGTCTGAGCAGCGTCCGCAGTCGCAGCCTTCCTCGGCGCCTGATGATTTTGATGGGCCGATTACTGAAGGCATGGAAGAGGATGACATTCCTTTTTGATATCGATCTGAGCTCCGCCCTTGCTGGCCAGCGCTCACTTATTTAAATGCACTGGCTATTCACGGATGAGGGAAGCGAGCGATTTTTGCTCGATGAACTGAAGCGCAACTACCCGAGGGCTCATCATGCTCAGGATCAAGAGCGCTGGGTCACGACGGATGCTCCCCTGGATGGCGAGTCGGAGCGCACGCTGCTGGCTTTTTGCCGCCAGGCTCTGCTGAAAGGAGAAGCGACGACTGCTGCTTCGATCAATTTGTGGGCGGACCGAGTGGTAAGTGAGGTGATCGACCAAATTCCCGCTGAGCAGCCGTGGAGGCTCCATTTGTGGCCGGCTTATGGAGAAGGGCGTGCGGGCATCAATCGGTGTGCCTTGATCCGTGAAGCCGTGATGGAGCGGCTGAAAAAGCGGCGACGTGCTTTGGTGCGGACTTTGGAGGAAGGGAGTGCGCCTTTCACGGCTCAGACGTCTCTGGTGCAACTGGCTTTGCGGGCGCCGGAAGAGGGAATTTTGTCGGTGACTCTCGGGCCGCTGCCGTGGGGACAACGCACGATCGTGAGCGCTTTCCCGGAAGGCTGGGTGCCGATCGCTGAAGATAAGTCGGCTCCCTCGCGCGCTTTCACGAAGCTGGTGGAGGCTGAGCAGAGGATGGGGAAGGCGATTCGGAAAGGGCAATCCTGCGTGGATCTGGGGGCCTGTCCCGGGGGGTGGAGCTACGTGGCCCTGGCCCGTGGCGCGCGAGTGGTGGCGGTGGATCGGAGTGAACTGCGGACCGATCTGATGACCCATCCGAAGCTCCATTTTCATTGTGGAGACGCTTTCAAATTCCGACACGATGTGCGCGTGGACTGGTTGTTGTGTGACGTGATCGCCGCTCCGCAGCGGAGCATTGACCTGCTGGTCGCCTGGTTGCAAGAGGAGCGGATGGTGAATTTCATCGTCTCCATCAAGTTCATGGGCGTGGAGGATTATCCGCTGATCGACCAGTTGAAGGTGCGTGCGGCTCCTCTTTGCAGCGAGCTTTCGTTGATTCGTCTCTCAGCTAACAAGAACGAGATCTGTGCCTTTGGCTCGGCGATTTGAGCCTCAGGCATCGCCGAGGAGGAAACGAAAATCGTCGATGGAGAGTGCCTTGGCGAAGTTCTCTTCTCCGAGGATGTCCTGCGCGAGATGGCCTTTTTGTTTTTGGAGAGATCGGATTTTCTCTTCAATGCTCTCTTTAACGATGAGGCGGTAGGCGATGACGGTGTTCTTTTGGCCGATCCGATGAGTGCGGTCGATGGCCTGAGCCTCGACGGCGGGATTCCACCAGGGGTCAAATAGGACGACGTAGCTGGCTGCTGTGAGATTCAGTCCAGAGCCGCCCGCTTTGAGGCTGATGAGAAAAACGCCAGCGCCCTCGAACTCCTGAAAGGAGCGGACCAAGTCGCCGCGGTCCTCGGTCTGGCCCGTGAGGATAAAATGAGGCCATTCACGAGCGGCGACCTCGGACTTGATGCGCTCGAGCATGTCCACAAACTGGGAGAAAATGAGCACCTTGTGCCCTTCCTCCATGAGTGGCTCCAGGAGCTCGAGCAGGGCGGTGAGTTTGGCGCTTTCCGTCTTCGGGTCGTCATGACCGATGAGGGCCGGGTGGCAGCAAATCTGCCGCAGACGCAGAAGACTGGTGAGGATGTTGAAGCGCAGTTTGTCGAGCTGCTTGGAGGTTTGAACCTTGAGGAGTGAGGCGCGTGCGCGTTTGAGCTCTGCCTTGTAAAGCGCAGCCTGGGGGCCCTCCATCTCACAGGTGATGTCTTCCTCGATGCGGTCGGGGAGATCATTGGCCACTTCCTTTTTCGTGCGGCGAAGAAGAAAGGGGCGGACGCGGGCGGAGAGGCGATGTCTCGCCAGTGCGTCGGTTTTCGAATCAAAGTGACGCGTGAAATGAGCACGAGTGCCGAGTGCGCCGGGCATGGCGAAAGCCATGATGGCCCAGAGGTCCATGAGTCGGTTTTCGATCGGGGTGCCGCTGAGGGCCAGGCGGAATCGAGCGCGAAGATTGCAGGCAGCGCGATTTGTTTGAGATGATGGATTTTTGATGGCCTGTGCTTCGTCCAGAATGGCGGCGCTCCAGGATTGACGGCAGAGGATGTCCTCATGCAGTCGGAGCTGCTGATAGTGGATGACGAGAAGGTCGCATTCGTCGGTGCTGCCTGCGCTGTCCCGAGACCAGACTTGAACGCGGAGCCCTGGGAAAAAGCGCGCCGCCTCGGCCAGCCAGTTGTCCTGCACGGATTTGGGGCAAATGACGAGGGCGGGTTCCTTCGCCTGCCCAGTCGCACGCAGCCAGGCGATCCACGCCAGAGTTTGGAGTGTTTTGCCGAGGCCCATGTCATCGGCCAGGATACCGCCGAACTGATTGGCGGTGAGGTAGGCAAGGAAATGGAAGCCTGAGAGCTGGTAGGGCCTGAGCGTGGCGGTGATCGACTCCGGTAGTGGAGGGGTGACGCGGGTCTGGATGTCTTGAGCGCGGCGGCGCACTTCTTCGGCCCGATCTGCCGGGAGCAGGCTCTGATTACGCACGGACGCGAGTTGCAGCGCGTGCAGGCGCTGAGGCTCACCGTCAAAATCAGCAACGGAGAGGCCCATGTCTGCCAATTCTTTTTCCTGCTCGGCAGAGAGATTGAATTCCAGTTTACGCCAGCCTTTGCCCTCGATGCGGACCCAGCGTCCCTTGGCCTTCAAAAGCATTTCGACCTCGGCCGGCTGAAGGGAGACGTCGGACATGTCGAGTGCCACCCGGAGGTCGAACCAGTCCATGCCTTGCTCCGACTCTTGAACATCGAGTCGCACTGAGCCGGCGACGACTCCGTTTTGGATGCTCGCCAGCTCGGCATCGAGATCGATGGTGACGCCAGCGGGTCTGCGGTTTAACCAGGAGAGAAACTCGTCCGGAAAATCCTTTCCGATCACCCGGCGCTCCCACCAGCCCTCGGATTTGTAATCACTGGTGTTGGGCTTGAGGCTGAGGGTGGAGAGCCACTGGTTGGACTCATGGAGGCTGCGGGAGTCCATCCGGACGATGGTGCCGGGTGGGCGGGCTGGGGCGGAGACCACTCGGGAATCACCTGATCGGACCCAACCTGTGCCATGCCATTTTTGACGCGGCGCATCATTGCCAGCTTCCGCATCTGCCTGGACCTGGAAGTACTCGCTCTTCGAGTGCTTGGGCGTGTGCAGACGACATTTGATCATCACCTTGGGTGAGACGGTGACGACTCTGTCCTTGAGCGTTTGAGGCAGTGGGAGAGCGAGGGTCTCCATGAGTCCGACGCCTTCTTTGCTCTCCATGGCGGGTTTCGGAATGCGAAGGGGCCATTTGAGATTCAGGTCATCACCGAAGGGCCAATTCGGAGCGGGCCAGGCGCAAATGGGGGTGACATAGAGAGGGTTAACACCGCGCGTGACGACCAGGGGTGCTGGCGGGATGACTCCTTTTTCGTCGTGAAGAGAGACTTGATACTCGCTTCCTTTTTCATCGGGCTCCACCAGACTCCAATTGAGCGCGGAGCGGTGAATGACCAGAGGCGTGCTTTCGACGCCGACCACTGTTTCCTCCATGCCCGGGATGCCGAGCAGTGCAGTCAGGGCGCGCGTGAGGAGGGGTGATCCGGGAGGCAATTCAACGGATCCGGTCCAATTCATCGAATCCAAGGTGGTCTGAAGGGCGATGAGTGACCCGGCATCAAGTCCGATGCCGTCGTTATCATCGATCTTGTTTCCCCATTCCCGAATCAGATTCATTTTGGCTGGCTCAAAACCGGTGCCTGGAATCTTCTCCACCTCCAATTGCCCCCCGTGGGCTAAAATCCGGATGCGGAAGCGGGGGACATGGAGCGTGTGAGTTTGTCCATCCTCGACCCAGGATGAAAGTCGTTTCCGCCACTCCTTGATCGCCTTTTGTTGTTCCCACTCCGCCACGAGGTGCTTCTGCCGGTCACGGTCGATCCCGTCCTGCAAACCGGGAGGCAGAGAGCGGCGGGATTCACGCAGCGCGTAGTCCACGTAGCAGAGGAGATCCATCACATGCGTGGGCGGTATTTGCTTGGGGTAAAGTACCACGTCCCGGCGGACGTAACTCCACGTATGAGGGGAATTGGAAATGGAAAAAAGCTCCGACTCTGAGACGACCCGCCGTTTTTCATGAAACCAGCGCTCGACCATGGAGACTGCTCTCGCGGCGGCGGCGGGTAACTTTGAGCGCCCGTTGATATCGAGAATCTGTTTGGGAATGGGGGCGGCATCGGCCTCGGGGTGCTTCGTGTGAGCAGGCGGACGCTCGGGTTTCACCGAGTGGGTGAGGAGATAGACGATGGCGGCTGCCGCGTGGCGGCAATTGATGCTGTAGGTGCAGGTGCACTGCGTGGCGCGGATGCCGAGGCGACCGATGGGGATGGCTAGCTTTTCCCGTTCACCCAGGTCGTCGACGGTGACGGAAATGATCTGGTGTGCATCGTCCCAGTCCACCTCAACCACGCCACCGGCAGAGAATAAATCTCGCCCGCGCTCCATGACTTGAGGCAGCAACTTCGTCTGGAAGTTTTCCAGATGGTCCCGTTCCTCAGGTGATAAGATGATGGTCTCCCTTTCTGCCACGACTGACACAGAATGGAGAGGTCAAATGGCGGTGCAACTTCTCCCGTTTGGCTAACCGAAAAGATGCGCCAGAGGTTTACCCTTGTCCGCCACGGTGAAGGGGCGTTTTGTGGAGCTGTAGAGCACTTGATCCAGCGGGAGTCCCATCGCATAGCCGATGGTGGCATTGAGATCAGGCACGGAGGTCTGACCGTCTGCCACTTTGTCGCCCCGCTCATCCGTGGCACCGAAGATTTGGCCGCCCCGGATGCCGCCGCCCGCCAGCACGCAGGAGAATCCGGCGGGATGGTGATCGCGACCGTCGTTGGCATTGATCTCTGGAGTGCGGCCAAACTCGGTGGCCAAAACCACGAGTGTCTCCTGCAACATGCCGCGGCTTTCGAGATCGGAGAGGAGGGAGCTCATGGCGCCGTCCAGTTCGTCACACAACTCAGGCACGCGGGTAAAATTGGCATTGTGCGTGTCCCAGCTGCCGAAGCTAACCTCGACAAAACGGACACCGTGCTCCACGAGCCGGCGTGCGAGGAGGCAGCCCTGGCCAAAGCGGTCTCTGCCATATTTATCACGAAGTGCCTCGGGCTCGGCATCCAAGTCAAAGGCCTTCAGTTCCTCGCTCTTCATCATCTTCACAGCGTCATCATACATGTCGCTGTAGGCGCGGACGTTTTTGACATCATACTTTTCAGCAAAGCTGCGGTCGAGCTGCTTGGCCACACCGAGTCCGCTGGCAAAGCGTTCTTCGGTGAACACGGAGTTCAAGCGCACGTTTTGAATGCCGGTCTCGGGGTCATTGATCATCAATGGAGCGAAGCGGGACTCGAAGAAGCCCGCACCCGGGTGACGGCTGTCATTTCCGATCATCACGCTGCCTGGCAGGGTTGGATTTCCCCGATCCTGGAATTTCTGAAGCCACGCCCCCATGGAGGGGTGGCGGATGGAACTGCGCAGCGTGTAGCTGGTGTGCATGAAGTAGTTCCCCTGCTCATGAGCGCCCTGCGTGGAGAGCATCCCACGGACGATGGCTAGCTTGTCGGCCTGACGGGCGAGAAGTGGGATGTTATTGCTCAAACGGATGCCTGCCACTTTCGTGTCGACCACTTCAGTGAGGCCCATGACATCCTTGTTCTCAGGCTTTGGATCAAAGGTGTCCAAGTGGCTCATGCCACCGCTCATGTAGAGGTAGATCACATTCCGTGCCGTTGGCACCTGACGCAGGGGGCTGGTGTTTTCACCGGGGATGGCAAAGGCTTTGCTGCCCAGATGAGAGGCTGCCGTCACACCCAGAAAGGTCTTGGCGGCACCCGAGATGAACTGACGGCGCGTGGCGTCGCAGCGGAGCGCCGATGCAGAAGAATAAGATGGAGGGGTCATTCGGAAAGGAGGGTGTTTTTCGCCCGATGAAACGAAGGGATGAGAGTCAACTTGCATGAGATTTTGACCGGACGGGCTTTGCACTTGCCTGCATGGACGAGTTACCGCATCGTTCCACTATGCCGATCCAGTACTACCTTAGGTCGAATCCGCTTCCGGGTCGTGAGGGCCAATTCATGGCGCAGGTGGTGAGTGTGGACACTGTGGATGAAGAGGGACTGGTGGATCGAGTGATGGCCCAGCATCCGACCTGGGAGCGCGCTCAAGTCGTCGGCGTCATTGAGTCACTGGTGCAAACCGTCACCGGCCTTGTGAGTGATGGCTACCGGGTCAATCTGGCAGGTCTGGCGCAGTTTTTTCCCGTGATGACCGGAAAGTTTCAGGGCGCGGATGATGAGTATGACAAGACCCGTCACGAGCTCGGAGTGGCAGCGGCCGTGGGGCCACACCTCGTGGATGAAGTGAAGGCCAAGGCGGTGGTCAAAAAACAAAAACCTGCCGAGCATGCGCCCTCACCGACGATCTACAAAGAGAATGGAGAGCAGGTGCTGGCAGGTCGGGCGATTCCAGGGAATATCGGGAAGGTGCTCGGTCGGCGTTTGGCCTTTGATCCGCGGGTGACAGATGAAGGGGTTTTTTTTGTGAAAACCGAGGGGCCGAAGCGCGAGATCCGCGCTCAGGTTTATGCGGTGGTGCAGCCGGCGGAGATCGTGTTCCAAGTGCCCGAGTTGGGGAAGGGTAAATGGACCGTCGAGGTGCGTGCACGGATGCGCGGCGGCAAACAGTTACGCGTGGGTGGGCTGAGTGTGGTGCTGGAGGCTTTGATCGCGCCCTGATTAAGGGAGAACGGTCCTGAGAAAAGTCGGGAGCTCGGAGGCGGAGCTGAGAGTGTAAGTTGCATTCACCTGACTCGGGTTCTCTCCGTTTTGGATGCGGATCGTGTGGGGAATCTCCGCGTTCATGGCCATCTGGATATCGCGGTCGTGATCTCCGATGAGCCAACTGCGCTTCAGATCGAGGTCGAGGGAATCACGGGCCGTGAAGATCATTTCGACGGATGGCTTCCGGCACGTGCAAGCGGGATCCGAGGCGAGGCAGGTACAGGCGTGGATGGCATCAAACACTGCGTTTTCTGCCAGCAGAGCCTTTTGCATGTGAGCGTGAATGTCATCCAGGTCAGCCTGAGACATGAGGCCTTTCCCCACTCCCTGCTGACTGGTCACGAGCACGGTCGCATAACCTTTTTCTTTGCAAAAGCGGAGGGCCTCGATGGCTCCAGGCGCGAACTGAAACTGAGTCCAATCAAGAACGTAGCCTGCTCCCGGCGACACGTTTACCACACCATCGCGATCGAAAAAAACAGCGGGCCGACTCATGCTTCCGGAACGGATGGATTGGGCATCAGATCAGGCCACACGGGAACTCCGGTGATGCATACATTGTCCGCCAAAGGAAGGACTCTGACGTCATCCAGCTCCACGGAATGAGGGAGTGCGAAACCCGCGAGAGGTGATCGGCCATTTCCACAAATGCGCGGTGCGATGTACCAATGAACCTCATCGACCTCTTGCGCCTGGAACGCCTGACCGATCACGACACCGCCGCCTTCGATCAGGATGGTCGTCATGCCGCGACTTCCGAGTTCTTTGAGCAACTCAGGGAAGGTGAGATTGGAGAGAACGAGCGTGCGGTCTTTGAACTCGTCTGTGAAAAGTCGAGCGTCGGGCGGAAGATTGCCCGAGCGAGTGAGGACGACGCGCCAAGGTTGCTCTTTGCCCATCCCGAGGTCTGCATCACGCAGGGTGAGCTGGGGGTTGTCTTTACGCAGGGTTTCTGCGCCGATGATGATGGCATCGGCGCGGACTCTTAGACGACGTCCGTGGGCGCGGGCTGAGTCGCTGGTCAGCCACTGGGATTCTTCCGGCGGCCGAGTGATGCGGCCATCCAGACTCTGCCCCACTTTGACAATGACGTAAGGGAGCCCCGTCATGATCCATTTGGTGAAGGGCTTGATGATTTCCTGGCATTCCTGCTCCAAGACGCCACCTGTGACTTGGATGCCATTGGCACCGAGCACGGTAAAACTTTTATTGGTGTGCTTCGGGTTCGGGTCAGCCGCGCCGAAAACCACGCGGCGGATGCCGACGTCCTTGATGGTCTGGGTGCACGGAGGTGTGCGCCCGTGAGTGGAGCAGGGCTCCAGTGTGACGTAAATCGTGGCACCTTGAAGGGCTCGGGAGTTAAGCTGGAGTGCGTCGTCGATGGCCACGATCTCGGCGTGGGGCATGCCGGCCTTCCGATGGTAGCCTGAGCCGATGACCTTTCCCTCGGTGCTGACGATGATGGCTCCCACGGGGGGATTTGGGCTAGTCAGGCCGATTCCCCGTTTTGCGAGATCGAGGGCTTGCCCCATGCGGCGGGCGTCAGGGATGTCAGAAGCGCGAGGAGGCATGTTTCAGGTGGCCCACTTTGCCCATTGTGGAGGGCATGGCAAGTTTTGACTGGTCGCCTTTGGTTTTGGGCATCAGGATGGAGGTATGAAATTTCCTGCTGCCGAAAAAGCAATGCTCTACCGCGAGCTGGCCAAGCTCATCGGAGCCGATTTTCATGTGGATCGTGCGGTGGAGCTTCTGCTCGGGCAGGAGCCGAGAGGCGCGCGGAAACTTTATTTGGAGGGGCTGCAGCGGGGACTTGCGAAGGGGGCGGGTGTGGCTGCGGCTTTGGAGTCTGAGAATGGGAAGCTGATCACGGGCATGGAAATCGCTCTGGTCTCTGCGGGTGAATCCAGCGGCAAACTGGCGCAGCCTTTTGAGCATCTGGCGCGCTATTTTTCGGCCATGGATGCAGGAATCCGTCAGGCAAAGAGCGCTCTCATCTACCCGCTGATTCTGGCCCATCTCGGGATCTTACTGCCTGCCGTGCCGTCGATTTTTTTGGACACAGGCGCGGCTGGGCTGGCATCACCCGTCTTCAAGATCTTCATCTTCTGGTTGGTCGTTGGGGTGGCATGGTTTGGCTGGGGGTTTCTTTCGGAAAAAGCTGTTTCTTCTGCTGCGGTGGATGCACTGCTGAACAAACTTCCCTTGGTGGGTAAGGTGCGGCAGCACTGGGCGTTGGCTCGGTTTACGCAGGTCTTTCATGCGGGATTGCTGGCTGCCATGCGGATGACTCACCTCACGCGGATGGCGGGTGAAGCCTCTCAAAGTGGCACTTTTCGTGAGGGCGCAGAACGCGCGGCAATACGGATTGAGAATGGTTCACCGCTCGCTGTGGGATTACGCGAGGCGCGGGCTTTTCCGCGGATGTTCGTGGACTCTGTGGCGACGGCGGAAGAAGTCGGCAGTGTGGATCACGAGATGCTCCGCTGGGCCAATGCAGAGGCCGAGCTGGCTGGTGAGGCGACGCAGCGTGCGGCGACTTGGATGCCTAAAGTGGGCTACGTTTTAGTCGTCGGGTATGTAGCCTGGCAGATTATCTCCACGGTGCAGGGCATCTATGCGCCGATGTATCGGTTGATGGAAGAGGGCTGAGGTATGTCTCGACGAGCCAGACTTTTGATCTATTGGTTGGCCCCTAGGCACTCACCCTCTCATGACTGAAAATCTGGAACAACTGAAGGAAACGCTGGCTCTTGCGCGGCAGGAGATCGCAAAAGTGATCATCGGCCAGAATCGAGTGATCGACCACGCGCTGATCGCCATTTTCACGAGGCAACACATTCTTTTGGAGGGCGTGCCGGGCGTGGCCAAAACCTTGCTGGTGCGCACACTTGCCAAGGTGCTAGGCACCGAATTCGGACGTGTTCAGTTTACGCCGGATCTGATGCCAGCCGATATCACGGGCACAAGCGTTTTTAATCTTCGGGACAATGCTTTCCAACTCGTGAAAGGCCCTGTCTTTACCACTTTTCTCTTGGCTGATGAAATCAACCGGGCGCCTGCCAAGACGCAGTCTGCATTGCTCCAAGCCATGCAGGAGCGCGAGGTGACGATCGATAACGAGACCCATGTGCTCTCACCCGCCTTCACCGTTTTTGCGACGCAAAATCCGATTGAGTATGAGGGCACTTACCCGCTGCCTGAGGCGCAGAAGGACCGCTTTTTATTCAAGCTGCGCATCGACTATCCCTCGCGTGATGAGGAGCTGAGTCTGGCGGGCAGCATCATCCGCAATGAGTTGCCAGAAGCCGTCTTGGAGTCGGGCCAGGTGAGTCAGGTGCTCACGGCGGAACGGATCACGGGTATGCAGCAGGCGCTTCAAGGAGTGACCGTGCGTGATGAGATTGTTTCGTATGTTGTGGATCTCGTGCGATCCACCCGGGAGCATGAAGCGGTGCTCGTCGGTGCAGGTCCGCGCGCGACGATGGCGCTGATCTCGGCGAGTCGGGCTCGGGCAGCTCTGGAGATGCGGGATTTCGTGACGCCGGATGATGTGCGCGCGCTGGCAGAGCCGGTGCTGGGTCATCGTCTCGTGATCCGCCCTGAGTTTGAGATTGAGGGCATCACGGTTGAGGAACTGGTGACTCGGGTGTTGGAAAAGGTGCCGGTGCCTCGCTGATTCCCCGTTTAACGATTCACCCACCCACGGATGCTGGTTCCTTCCACACGGTTGCTCTGGATCACGGCCCTTGTTTTGGTGCCGCTTTTCACCGTGCTCGGGATGCTGCATGTGCCGTCGAGTCTGCTGGCGGGATTAGCAGCGCTGGTGGGAGTGCTTGCTGCGTTGGATGCGCCCAGTGCTTCGGCTCGGCTCTCGGGTGTCACTGTTGAGTTGACGGACACGATCCGAGTTTCCAAGGGGAGGAGCTTTGAAATTGAAGGCACGCTGATGTCGCCTGCTGAGGGCGTTCGTGTGCTGGAGATCGGTCTGCCCTTTCCGCGCGAGCTGAAGGCGAATGAGCCTGTGCTCAAAGTCGCCCTGCCTACTGCTGGGCAGAGGTCCGAGGTGAGTTGGACCGTGGTCGCCGCTGAGCGCGGACTTTTTCATGTGCGATCTGCCTTTGTGGGTTGTGCATCAAGATTCAGTCTTTGGGAGGGTCGACGTGAGGTGCCATGTCAATGCGAGGTGCGCGTGTATCCAGATCTGAATCGAGAGCGGCATGTGTTGGCGCCCCTTTTCTTGCGTCGGGGCGCGCTGGGGATGCATCAGGTGAGGCAGCTGGGGAAGGGGCGTGAGTTTGAGCAGCTGCGCGCTTACCTGCCTGGTGATAGCTATGAGGACATCTTTTGGAAGGGCACGGCTAAGCGACGTTTTCCAGTGACCCGCATGTATCAGGTGGAGCGGACGCAAGAGGTGTATGTGGTGGTGGATGTCTCGCGGAGAAGCGCGCGCCCGATTGAGCCTAAAGTGGGTGCGGGCAATGCGGTGGAAGCCGGTGCTGAGACGCAGTGTGAGCGCTTCATTCAGGCTGCCCTCATCCTGGCGCTAGCCGCTGAGCAACAGGGGGACCGCTTCGGGCTCATCATTTTTTCGGATCAAACGCATCTTCTGCTGCCTGCGGGAAGTGGGCGCGCTCACTACAATGCCTGCCGGGATGCGCTTTACACGCAGCAGCCCCGCGTGGTGAGCCCGGATTATGAAGATCTCTTTATCAGTGTCGGCAATCGCTTGCGCCATCGCTCCTTGATCATCGTATTGACTGACCTCGGTGAGCCTTGGTTGGCGGAGTCGTTCGGTGAAGCGGTGAAGCAGGCGGCCCGGAAGCATGTGATTCTGGCTCACATGTTGGGGTCGCGGGAGTTTCAGCCTTTGTTTTCGAGGCATGATGACGCGCGGGATGAGGATGAGCTTTACCAAAAACTGGCGGGTCACCTCATCTGGCATGACCTGCAAGATACGGCGCGCGCACTGAAGCAGACGGGCGTTCACTTGACGGCGTCGATGGAAGAAAATCTGGTGGGTGATGTGGTGTCCGAGTATCTCAAGGTGAAGAAGCGGCAACTCCTGTAGCATGATCATTGACCTTGCCAAATTTGTGGAAAAGGAGCGCCCGTATTGGGACGAGTTCGAGCGAGAGCTGAACCGCGTTTCGGAGGGCATCACGAGTCTTCAAGATTTAAAATACTCACGGCGGATGCTCAATCTCTTCCAGCGCACCTGTGCCGATCTGGGGCGCATCGGAGCTGCCAATGCAGAACCTGAGCTGAAAACTTACCTCGAAGCACTGGTGGCACGGGGTTACGCGGAGATTCACTCCGTCGGAGCTGGCGCGCCGGGTTTCCGCTTTTGGCACTGGTTGCTCGGCACGTTTCCGCAGACGTTTCGGCGGCACCTGTGGGCCTTTCATGCTTCTTGGGTTTTGACGGTTGTGGGGGCGGTGGTGGGTGCGGTGCTGATGGGTGCCGATCCTGAGTCGCGCGAGGTTCTTTTTCCCTTTTCTCACCTCACGGAACAAACACCTTCTGAGCGCGTGGCGCGTGAGGAGAAAAAAGAGGGGAGCCGGGAGTTGGAAGGATACAAGGCCCGTTTCTCGACCGGTCTGATGGCCAATAATATCAAGGTCAGCATCAATGCTGTTGCGCTTGGCCTGACCTATGGCCTCGGCACCGTGGTGCTTCTGTTTTACAATGGGGTTATTCTCGGGGCTGTCGTGCTCGATTACATTCGGGATGGGCAGCTTGTCTTTTTGTTGGGTTGGCTCTTGCCACATGGGTCCATCGAAATTCCCGCCATTCTTTTGGCCGGGCAGGGCGGCATCCTCATAGGTCGTGCGCTGATCGGATGGAGAAACCGAGACGGACTTCGCACGCGCATGAGAAAGATCGCGCCTGACATCGCGACGCTCGTCGGGGGCATTGCGATCATGCTGGTTTGGGCGGGCATCATTGAGGCCTTCTTTTCGCAGTATCACGCGCCTGTTCTTCCTTATTGGGTAAAAATCACGTTCGGGCTATCTGAGATCGTTTTTCTCTATTGGTTCCTGACATGGTGCGGCAGAACAAAAAGCGATGAGGAGGGGGGCGCATGATCCGAGGCGCTGTGCTGAACATCGCCACGCCCGAGGGGGTGACGTTTTCTTTGCCGCTCGCCGGGCCCGTGAGTCGTGGGATGGCTTTGTTTATTGATTTTGCCGTTGTTAGCGCTGCGTTCAATCTGCTAGCGCCTCTCCTCGGGCTTTTGAATTTGGGCCTCGGAGACTTCGGTGCCGCTGCGGGTATCTTGATTCAGTTCATCATGTCGGAAACCTACTTTTTGGTGAGCGAGATTTTGGGTCGCGGTCAGACTCTCGGCAAAAAAGTGCTCGGACTGCGAGTGATGGATGAGCGGGGGCTGAAGTTACGACCTTCCCAAGTGATCGTGCGCAACCTCGTGCGACTGGCGGACATGCTGCCGGCGATGTATCTGGTGGGAGGTGCGTGCTCCCTTTTGAATCGGCGCTGCCAGAGGCTGGGAGACATCGCCGCAGGGACCGTGGTTGTTCGGATTGCCCGGATCAAACAGCCCGATGTGGAGAATGTATTGGGGGGTAAATACAACTCATTCCGGCAGTTGCCCCATCTGGAAGCGAGGCTGAGGCAAAAAGTTTCGGCTGAAGAAGCGCAGCTTGCGCTGGCCACCTTGGTGAGACGTCCCGACCTGGAGCAGGAAGCCGCCAATCAGCTCTTCAGTCAGCTCGCGGAGATTTTCCGAGAGAAAGTGAAATTCCCCGAGGAGACCGTCTTCGGTCTCACGGACGAGCAATACGTCCGCAACGTGGTTGACAGTCTTTACCGGAAAAAGTAAACCGACGGATCAGGCTAAGGGGCAGCTGAGCCAAAGGGTGGTGGTATTGTTCTCGGAACCGACACCGATCTGGATGCCCATTTGATGGCAGAGCATGGCGGCGATGGTGAGTCCGAGGCCGAGGTGATTGCTGTTTTTGCTACCGGTAAAGGGGCGGAAGTTTTCCTGGAGCTTG
>CAMBPV010000036.1 GCA_945869695.1 Prosthecobacter debontii | reverse complement strand
CGAACTCAATCCGGACGAACGGCTCAACCGCTCGCTCAAAAGCACGTTGAGTTACCTCCCTGCAGCCAAGGACGAACGCAGTCTTCAAAAGCAAATCATCGGCAGGCTGCGCTCCTGCCAGAAGCAGCCAGCGCGTATTCGCTCCTTCTTCAACTCAAGCTTAACTCGGTATGCAGCTTGATGTTCTTTCTTTATGCCGGATTAATAGTTTGGATGTGTTAAGCATCTCGGAATGAGATGGGGACAACTTCGTGAGATGGAAGCCACCAAGTTCAAGCGCTTGGTGGGAGTAAGGCCAAAGACCTTTGAGCAGATGCGGCAGGCTGCCGCCGCCAGCGAGCCAGTCTCCACGCATCCGAAGACTGGTGGCAAGCGGGGGCCGAAGCCTGCGCTAAGCCTTGAGGACCGGTTGCTCATGCTCTTGATGTATTACCGCGAGTATCGCAGCTTCGCGCACATCGGGGCGAGCTTCGGCATGAGCGAGGCGCAGAGCTGGCGCATCATCACCGGCCTGGAACAGCGGCTGATCAAAAACGAACTCTTCCACCTGGAGCGCAAGCAGCGTCTGCGCAGCGAGACACACTGGCAGATGGTCGTCATTGATGTGGGCGAGCACCCGGTGGAGCGGCCCAAAAAAAGCAACGCGCCTGCCACTCGGGCAAAAAGAAGCGCCACGCGCTCAAAAGCCAGGTGCTGATGCAAGCGGGCAGCGGGCGTATTCTCTCGGTGCGCACCGGCAAGGGCAGGCGGCATGACTTTCACCTGTTGAAGACCAGCGGCGTGCGGGTGCATCCGCGGGTGCAGATCGCCTGTGATACAGGTTACCAGGGGCTGCAAAAGCTACACACCAACTGCCTCAAGCCGGTGAAGGCCAACAAGAAGCGACCGCTGAGCAAGGAGCAGAAGGCGGCGAACCGCGCCATAAACTCAAGGCGTGTGGTGGTCGAGCACGCCATCCGGCGGCTCAAGATCTTCCGCATCCTCGGCGAGCGCTACCGCAACCGCCGCAGACGCTTCGGCCTGCGCCTCAACCTCATCGCCGCTCTCACTAACCTCGAATTATGAAAGAGGTCTAATTTCTTAGCGCGCAGTTCTCGGGAAAGAAATCGCGGAACCCCCTGGGTGCTTGAAAGCTGGACATAAAAAGTGGCTGCTAAATGGCACCAGTCGTCGGGAAAAGCAATCACCCGATAATCTATCAACCTTGTCACTCACCACCGGTCGAAGTGAGCCTCCTGGACTGTTTAAGCAATACCGGTTGCTTGACGGCCAGATGCTTTGGCTTCTCGGCCATTTCATCGTCTTCAAACTTCGTGACGATCTTGTTCTGTTGCAGAATCTGCGAAATCTCCGCTGGATCTAGAGGTTCCCCCTTCTTGCTGCAAAAAATTCGATACACCGCCAACCGGGAGAAGGGGTCTTCCCCGCTCCAGATGCCGCAAAGCACCTGCTTCCTGGATCCTTCGCCTATGCCTGCCACATGCGAAAACGTAGCCACAAACGCGTCGGTCCGATCCTTATGGGCAGCCAGGATCGCGAATGACTTGCGACCAACTAGGCAGGCTCGCACTACAAAAGATCCATGCTTGTCATTCTTGATCGAACCCTTAAACCAAACCCAATTCAAATCGGATCCCTTCACTTGTTTCAATTCAATGATCTCGGGATGCCATTGGGCTTTCTGATCCTCTGAAGTGCGGGCGTGATCAATAAAATATCCAAACTCTAGATTCTCATAAAAGGAAGGGTCATGGGGGAGGCTTGCCACTGTCGTCGACACAATGAGTTGATGGGGGCTCATTTCTAGCTTTTCAGCCACCTTCCTAATGGTTTCTAGCTTCACCGGTTTTCCGGCAATCAGTGAGTTCAAGGTTGGAATACTGATACCCAAAGTAGCGACAATTGCCTTGGGCGGCATTTGCATGGCTAGCTTTTCATAGTGCTTTTTGAAAGCAGCGGCGTTGGGCGTAACGGTGGACATAGCAAGCTGAAAAACGCAAAACAATAATGAAGTAATCTCATTCAATTTAGATTTAAGCCGCGCTCTTTGCCGGAACAAGCTCAGTCGATTTGAATCAGGCTCTCCACCTCAGGCGATCAACACCGAGGTGAACCCAAATCAACATATGAATAATTCAAATCGCGTCCACGCCTCATTATCAGGTTTTCCACTCACGCAGGGCCTTAACTCTTCCTGCATCCGACTTCTCCCCACACCGGAAGACATGGTAGCTTACCTCGACAAGTTCATTGTCGGGCAACAGCAAGCCAAGTGGGCCATCTCCAAGGCCGTCTACAACCACTACCTCGCCCTGTCCCTGCTCGAACTGGACCACGTCGATCTCGGGCGTCATCATGTTCTCTTGCTCGGGCCCACAGGCTGCGGCAAATCTTACTTGGCGAGGAAACTCGGACAGTTTCTCGGTGTCCCCATCGCCTTCGCCTCCGCCGCCGGTCTGGTCGAGGCTGGCTACAAGGGCAATAGCGTGGAAACCCTGGTGCGCTCACTTCTGGACGCCGCTGGTGGTGATCCCAAAGCCGCCGAACGCGGCATCATCTTCATCGACGAAATCGACAAGGTTCGTCGTGCGGACGATATCGGCCGCGATGTCAGCGGTGAAGGCGTTCAGCAGGCTTTGCTTACTCTTCTCGACGGGCGCATCAGCAAGGGCAGCGAAAGCTATGACCACACGGCGGTCGACACCAGCAAGGTCTTGTTTATGTGCGCCGGTGCCTTTGTGAAGCTGCCCGACATCGTGAACAAGCGGATCGGACGCCACAGTCAGCCCAAAGTTGGCTTTCTGGAGCAACCGCGCTCGGAAGCCCAAGGCGAGAATGCTCGCCCAGTCTTTGAATCGCTGACTAAGGCCACCCCCGAAGACTTCGACAAGTTCGGCATTATCCCCGAACTCATCGGCAGGTTCGGCAGTCTCGCAGTATTGCACGAGCTTGGTGTTGACGAGTATTCGCACATCCTTTCTGACTCCACTCAGAATGGTCCCTGGCAGAGGCACCAGGTCATCGCTCGCGCTCATGGCATCAGGCTCGAGATAAGCAAACCGGCGATCGGCGAGCTAGCAGCTCAAGCTACCGTATTGGGAACTGGAGCTCGTGGCCTCCAGCGTCTGCTGGCCGAGGCATTGAACCGCCTTGATCAAAGCTGGCCATCGCTTGCCGACCAAGATATCACCCGTGTCGTCATCGACTTGAATTGTTTGACCAAGAACAAAAGCCCGCAATTGGTCCGGGGCAAACGTCGAGGCCCTGCTCGTCATGACGAAGAGTTGCGGCGGCTCGCCTTTGCCTGGGTTCCTCCGGTTTCGCCACCAAGGGGTATCCCGGTGAATTGCATCAGCAACACCGGCGGCTGGACCGAGGACCGCGTGCAAGCACGACTCGACCAAGTTCAGGAAGCCTTGGACTGGGAAAACACAACCGGCAGTGCCCGTAAGTGGTGGGAGGCCTTCATCCATGAGAATCAGCAGCGCAAGCCGTTGGTCTTGCGTCTGGCCGAGGAACTCGCTCTGCGGAAGGCGACTATCATAGAATTCTTCATGGCCTATGTCTATTCCAACACAGACAACATCCAGGCGAACCTACATTACATGGATTACTTACGACTGAAGAGTGAGGAGGAGAAGAAACGCCGCGAAGCTTTGCAAAAGGCCGAGCATGATCACCTGCGTCAAGCGAAGAAAAAGCGCAAGCGCGAGGCACCTCACAGCCCGGACAGTTCACTAAACGCCAATCTTCCAGATGTCTCTCGCGAGAGCGAAATGCTGTGCCCCATGGATGACGATCCCTACACAGACGACTGGGCTGAACCGGGTGACGACCTTGATGACAATCCAGAACACCCCGACATCCCGTTCTGACGCCAGAATTAGACATTCCCACCTCCCTGATCAGGAGGTGGGGTGTCGGCAGCTTTACCTTCTTTTACTTGTTATCCCAACTTCCGTTTCCTTCCTCTTATGGTTTCTTATCCCTCCAAAAACGGCATCGTCGATAGTGACCGCCTTCGTGACTTATTTACTCCGCAACAGATCGATTGGCTGGTGCATCTAGCCTACTTCGCCCTTCAACAGGAGGCATTCCAGTTCGCCCCAAAGCAGTTCCAGATCACCGATGAAGAACTCCTCGAGTTCTACTACCGCGTCGGCTCGTCGTTGGGAATCGAGCCAAAACGCTGAGGTGCTTCGGCAGGTCCGCCGTCTCACTTCGCCGAGATGAAGCCTCCGCGGCTCAAGCCTCCCAGTTTGTAGGTAATTGTAATCCCAAATGCTCTTGAATGCATTTTATGCATTGCCGTATCGCTGTATCGCTGCCTGCCGCTGAATGGTGTCACTACCTGAAAATTGACATGCCATTTTATGAGAAAGCTATGGTGGCGATCTTTTGATCGTCCAAGACGGTGGAAGACTCCTGGGAATCTCTTTCCGAGAACCCGTCTGACCTTGGTTGGAAATCCCCCCTTTCAAATCGTATGAGGATCGAATTTTCAGCTTTCCACTTTTTTCACCCAAACTGCGGGTATTAAGCCCTCCAAATGTGTCCGATGAGCGATGCAATTACCGGCATCAAGCCGCATGGAGACGCATCCAAACGAACTTCCAGAGGCAAATCAGACGAGGCTCAAAAACATCGAAAATGCAGGGTGGAGTGGGACAAGTTCCACTTTCGCCAGAAAGTGCCAGGCGTTAGCCGATGAAGGCAATCACCTTCTATCTCTGCGTGCCCAAGCGACCGCTCAAACGCGGCACACCTGCGAGCGCTGTGGATGATCCTCAAGTTTGACAGACTCTCCCGTTTACGGCAGGGAAAGACAACGGGTAGCTTCTTGATCGCGCTTTCCGTCAGGCCATGCGTGATGCGGGTGTGGATTTCCGGCCGGTGGTTGAATGCAACTCCATGCTCCAGGCCCGCCAACTCATCGAGCGTGGCGAATGCGCCGGCGTGCTGCCCTCGGTGGTTATTCATGGACTATCGGCGAAGGAGATAATCATCTCCGAGTTCGCGTCGCCCAAAAACTACGGACGCTCTCTCGTTCTGCACTGGAACGAAGGCCAAATGCGCCGGCGTGGCATCGAGGAAGCTGCCATCAAGCGCGTCGCGAAAGCCTTGGCGAAACTTTGAGGGAATTAGTGCGCCTGTTCGAAATTGACATCGTCGGCGATCCATTTTTCTAGCTCAATCGGGCTCAGGTCCTCGTAGCGGTCACGTCGAAAGCGGGAGGCCGACCGCAAGAAAGGCCAGAAGCCAAGCTTGTGACGGGTCAAAGAAACCGGTTCATTGACGACATTCAGTCGCACAGTTCAGGCCATGTTGAACCGCAAAAGTGGCCAAGAAGTGGCCAAGGTGTATTTTTATTGATGAGCATTTACGCATCGCTCAAACCTCCCTGTACGCAGGGAAAGTGCCGAAGACAGGACTCGAACCTGCACTAATTTCTTAACCAGATCCTAAGTCTGGCGCGTCTACCAATTCCGCCACTTCGGCTGTGATGTGTTGTCGGAGGCTATGTTTCGCTGCGTTTGGCTTCCTGCAATCGGATTTTATCTTCAGCGAGATTTACCTGGTCTTTCGATTGGGACAGTCGCAGAACCAGCCAACCGGTGAAAAGAACGACGACGAGGGGCGCCAGGCCGACTTTGAGGTTAAGGCCGATCCAAGGGAGGAGGTCCCCTTGCTTCAAGGCGCGTGAAGAGAGAGTGAGGGCGCTGAAATACTTGAGTCCGAATACCCACCCGGCATGAAGACCCACGCTGAGCCAAAGCCGACCCGTGATCATGCGCCCTTGTGCCAAAATCCAGCCGACGGCAAACAGTGTGAGGAATTCAGCCAGGATAAAATTGAGATTGCTGAACCCCACAAAAATCTGCCCGATCAGAGCAAATCCACTGGTCCACGTGACCGATTCACTCGGCAGTAGAAAAGTCTCTGGCGGTTTAAGGAAGTGAACGATGGCAAAAATAAACGTACCCCAGAGCAGTGCCTTCGTTCGACCGAGAGATTTGAGAAACAACCCAAGAAGGGCACCTCTGAAAGAGAACTCCTCGATGAACCCGACACTCACGGCTGCAAAAAGGGGTGCTCCGATCGAAACCCAGTTGGGATGGGGTTTCATTTTATAGGCACCGGTGCTGACTAAGACCCACCCGAGAAGAAGCAGAAATCCGGCGGCCAGCAGAAATCCGAGAAGGCACTGACGGGCACCGTTGGAGAGGGGTGCCCAGGATGGGAACAAGGATCGATCAAATCCTGCCCAGCGGATCAAAGGGTAAATCAGAGCTACCGCTACGATGAGCACGGCACGGTTAAAATACCGGCTGAAGTCGGCCCGAGTCAGTGCATCCGTCAGCCAATTCAGGATGCCGGAAGCTTCAGAACCGGCAGAACTGAAGGAGGTCGCGAAACTTTTTCCCGCCCAGAAAAGGGGTGGTGTGAGAATGGCTGCCCCGATCATGATCAGGGCGAAATAGGCGATGAGTTTCCAGGCGACGGCTGGATCTGAGGATTTCACGGGTTGCACGGCGCTGATTTTACTTCATCCTCACGCGGCGGAAACACATTCCGCAAACAATCCCTATTTAGATGACGAAAAACCAGGTGCATGAGTGGCATGAGCGCCGCGACGAGGACGGAAAGAAGCGCTACATCCGTGGCTACTGGAATTCCCGTGAGTGGACCTTTGCCATTCTGGAGCCTGGCGCAGATGATTGGGAAAAAGTGGAGTATCCGAGCGTTGAGCTGTGGGTGGCCCTGCGTGACGTGCTGTTTCGCAAGTATCAGCGTCGGCGCGTCCCGGTTAAATTTGTCGAGCGTGTCGATGCCATCTTGGCCGATCTCGGCGTGGACGTGACCACGTCGGAGTCGAGCGCGAAGGCCGAAGAAGAGGAGGACTGATCAGCGGCGCTCGGCGATGACTCCTCCGCCGTAGGGCGCACCGAGCCTCTCGGCTGCGGGGAATAACGGGAAAAAGTGGCGCACTGCATTTTCTGCACGTCGTTTTTTGCTCCAGGCCAAGAGTGCGAAAATGAGAAGCGTTCCGGTGGAAAGGATGATGAAGAAAAGAAGTGCCGCTTTCTGCTCAATGCCAGGGAGGAGTTGGGAGTGAAGCCTGAGTTTTGCGTCGGCTTTTGAAAAACGCTGCATGAGGATTTCAATGGCCTGGATGAGTCGATCTTCAGGCGAGAGGCTTTCTTGACGGAAGGGTTCACCCGCTGCTCGAAGTGCCTCGACCACGTCTGGGGCAGGGTAAGTCTCCCATGCTTCGAGAGTGGGTGCGACGGCGTGGGCGTCGGATGCGCGATCATAAGCCATGATGAGTCCACAACCTTTCGGCATCCAAGCCTCGGCTAGTTCGTCGGTATGCTCGCGCACATTCTTGGCACCGGGAAGGAAGGTGGTGGTGGCCAGCCAGAGGGTGCAGCCTGTTTCCGACTCCCACTGGCGGATTTTGGCGACTAGACCTGATCTTGTCTCAGGTTTGAGTACGCGAGCTTCATCCGAGACATGGTCATCCGGGGTGGGTGTTTCAGCTGCCACCGGGGAGCCAGAAGCCAAGACAAAAAGGCAGATGCTCATCCAACCCGAGGCGAGGGAAGCATGGAAAGTCTTCGATGGAATGGGGAATCGCATGTCGGAACGGAGGTGAAGGTGGCGATGGTGAGGGGTGGAGCAACGGGAATGATTGAGCCCGATTTGCCGAGCTTGTGAAATTTTTCACAAATTCGCCTTGCCGCTCTTTCGCGACAGAGGAATAGTCGGCCCACTACGCGGTTTTACGCGATCATCCATGCCCACGGTAACCCGAGAATACGAGGCTCCAGACACCGCCGCGAAAGCGGCGCAGCTCGCGCAGAGCCTGGAGGAGACAACGACCGACATCGTTGGGGAGAAGCTTGTGCTCAACATGGGCCCTTCCCACCCTGCAACCCATGGCGTTCTGCGCTTGGTCCTGGAGTTGGACGGTGAAATCATTTCAAAGGCAGATCCTGATGTGGGATTCCTTCACCGGGGCGACGAGAAGATCGCTGAGAACATGCACTACAATCAGTTTGTGCCTTACACAGACCGATTGGACTATCTGGCTCCCTTGGCAAATAACGTGGCTTACGCCTTGGCGGTTGAGAAGCTATTGGGCTGGGAATTGCCTGACCGGGGCAAGGCCATCCGAGTGATCTGCTGCGAGATGGCTCGAATTTCGGCCCATTTGCTGGGCGTCGGCGTTTTTGCCATGGACGTCGGTGCGATGACGGTCTTCCTCTACACCTTCACGGAGCGTGAGAAGATTTATGACCTCTCTGAGTTGCTGACGGGTGCGCGTTTCACCACGAGCTACACTCGGGTGGGTGGTCAGACACGAGACCTGACGCCTGACTTCATTGAGGGGCTGAAGAAGTTTCTCGATGGTGTGATTCCTGTGATCGATGAAGTGGATTCACTGCTCACTCGGAACGCTATTTTCATCAACCGCACCCAAGATCTTGGTATCATCAGTCGGGAGGACGCCATTGGTTTCGGGCTGTCCGGACCCAATCTCCGTGCTTCCGGTGTCGATTTTGACCTGCGGAAAGCACATCCTTACCTCGATTACGAGAAGTATGAGTTCGACATTCCCATCGGCGAGAAGGGTGACTGCTATGATCGTTACCTCGTCCGCATGGAAGAGATCCGTCAGAGCGTGCGCATTCTCAGACAGGTCCTAGCCAACCTTCCGGGGGGTGCCATCAATGTGGCAGACTCCAAGGGCCTGCTTCCGAAAAAAGACAAGGTGTTGATGAAGATGGAAGAACTCATTCACCACTTCATCATCGCGACTCAGGGCATCGATGTGCCTGCGGGTGAGATCTACTTTGGTGCTGAAAATCCGAAGGGTGAACTTGGTTTTTACATCAACAGTCGCGGCGGCGGCGTTCCGTATCGCCTGAAAATACGCAGCCCCTCGTTTGTGAATCTGAGCATTCTCTCGAAACTCCTTCCCGGGCACATGCTGAGCGACATTCCCTCCATCCTCGGCAGTCTCGATTTCGTGATGGGCGAGTGTGACCGCTAAGGCCCTTTTTAGACTTTTTCCTGTTTCCAAAAAAATGTTTTCCGTTCCCACCGAGCTTGAAGCCAAGATGGATGAAGTGATCACCCACTATCCCGTCTCCAAACGCAGCGCTGTGCTGCCATTGCTTCATCTCGTCCAAGAGCATTACCGGTTCATCAGTGAAGAAGCGGTGACTTGGGTGGCGGCTAAGCTAGGCCTGGAGCCGATCAAGGTGCTTGAAGTGGTGACTTTTTATCCGGGGTTTCGTCAGACTGCTCCAGGCAAGTATCACATCCGAGTCTGCCGCACGCTGTCATGTGCGATGGCGGGAAGTTACGAGTTGATGGATGCGATTTGCAAAGAGGCAAAAATAGACCGCTCCCATTCGGATCATCATCACCCGATCGCGGTGAGTGAGGATGGGAAGTACAGTGTCGAATTTGCCGAGTGCCTCGCCTGCTGTGGCTTTGGTCCGGTCTGCATGGTGGACGACGACTTTTTCGAGAAAGTCGAGCCTGCGAAGGTGGGTGAACTGCTGGCCAAGTATTCGTAGGCCAGCAGCTCTCCGGTCGAGCTGTTACTTTTTGACTACGAGACTGTGTCCAGTCATCTCAGGTGGTTGTTTGACGCCGAGAAGGGCAAGAAGTGTCGGTGCGATATCTGCTAATTTTCCGTTGCTCACGGTGTAGTCGCCGGCATCAGCGGCCACGTAGATCCCGTGCACCAAATTGGTGGTATGAGCCGTGTGGGGACTGCCGTCAGGATTGCGCATTTGCTCGCAGTTTCCGTGGTCGGCGGTGATGAAGAGCTTCCCGCCCAGCTCCAGTACTTTTTCGACGATGAGCCGAACGCCGAGGTCGATCGTCTCGCAGGCATGGATGCCGGCCTCCACGACGCCAGTGTGTCCGACCATGTCCGGATTGGCGTAATTCATGATCACGGCATCGTAGTTTTCCAAACGCCGCAGGACCTCGAAGGTGAGATCAGGGGCGCTCATCTGCGGCTTTTTGTCGTAAGTTGGCACCTCTTTAGGGCTGATGGCGAGGTAACGGTCCTCGCCTGGATTCGGCTCTTCAATGCCGCTGTTAAAGAAGAACGTAACGTGCGGATACTTTTCCGTTTCGGCGGCGCGCAGTTGCGTGAGGCCAGCCGCGGCGATGATTTGTCCGAGATTGTTACTCAAACTTTCGGGGCCAAAGATGACCCGTGCACCCAGGTCTGTGTAAGTGGCGTCATACTCGGTGAGGGTGTAATAGCCGACTTTCGGAAGGACCTCGCGGTCGAAGCCGTCAAAGCCAGGCTTCAGGAAGGCGTCGCTAAGCTGGCGGGCACGGTCGGCGCGGAAGTTAAACCAGAGGATGACATCTCCATCACGGATGCGCTGCTCATTGGCATTCGAGAAGATCATGGGCTGCATGAACTCGTCACCGCGAGGGTCACTCGGATACGCGGCCTCGACTGCTGCGCTGGGGGTATCTGAACGTGTCTCACCGCGCCCGAGGACGATGGCGTCCCATGCCAGTTTGTTGCGGTCCCAGCGCTTGTCACGGTCCATGGCGTAGTAACGGCCGATGACCGTAGCGATTTTGGCACCGCTGGATTGGAGATCGGCTTCGAGTTTGGCCAGGTAAGCAGCACCTCCCTTGGGGGCTGTATCGCGACCATCAGTGATGGCGTGGACCATCAAGTCATCGACTCCGGCGGCCTTCGCTGCATTGCAAAGGGCTGCGAGGTGATCTTGATGCGAATGAACGCCTCCGTCACTGATGAGCCCGAGAAAGTGGAGGCGCTTGCGTTTGGCTTTCTCGAAGGCCTCCATGAGCACGGGCATGGAGGCGAGTTCGCCGTCACGGATGGATTTGTTGATGCGGGTGAGGTCCTGATAAACGACGCGGCCTGCGCCGAGATTGAGGTGTCCGACTTCGCTGTTTCCCATTTGGCCATCGGGCAGGCCGACGTCCTCGCCGGAGGCGCTGACGGTGCCGCGAGGGTAAGTCGCGTAGAGGTGGTCGTGAAAGGGGGTGCGGGAGAGCAGGGTGGCGTCTCCATTGGCAGCGGCTTGAGCTTTTCCACCGGGATTGATGCCCCAGCCGTCACGGATGATAAGTACAACAGGTTTTTTTGCCATAGAGGGGAGGGGAGATACCTCGCATCTGGGGAAAGATCAAATCTGATTCGCTCCCGGGACCATCGATGTTCAGGCCGCGATTGACCGAAGCCGGGAATGCGGCAAGATGCGCCCTTTTTCGTTGCCGCTTCGTTGCGGGCTGGGACGTTCTTGGGTACTGACATTTATGCGACAGATGAGTTTTGAAGAGGCTGTGGAGCAGTCAATGGCCAATGATTCACGCTACGAGCCCGAAGCCTATGCCTTCGTGCGCGATGCTCTTCACGTCGCCTCAGCCAAGTTCCGTGCGGAGGGACCGGATCAGCATGTGACAGGTCAGGAACTGCTGGAAGGTGCCCGCATACATGCCCTGAGTGAGTATGGCCCCATGGCGTGGTTTCTACTTCAGGGTTGGGGGATTCTGCGCGGAGAGGACATCGGCAACATTGTGTACAATTTGATCGAAGTGGAGTACTTTGGCCGAAATGAGGGCGATAGTATCGAAGACTTCGCTGGCGGCTTCGATTTTGAAGAGGCCTTCACTCACCCCTTTCTCTCTGCCCGGCAGGTTAGAGCAGCCACCCAGAGCCAACCCACCCGGACAGAAAGACAACATGAAAAGAAGTGAACCTCGTCAAACGAAGCGCCAGGCCAAGCCAGCCAAAACGAAAAGGGTGATCACCCTGCCTCCCTCCCACGCTCAGGTGCAGACCTTGGCCAACGGACTTGAGGTGATCGTGCAGGAGGATCACTCCCACCCCTTGGTGAGCGTTCAGGTCTGGGTGCGGGCCGGGAGTGTGTGTGAAGAGGCGTGGACGGGGGCTGGACTGGCTCATCTGGTGGAGCACATGCTCTTTAAAGGAACTCAAGAAAGGGCGGCTCAGCAAATCTCACAGGACATTCAGTCAATGGGCGGGCAGGTCAATGCCTACACCTCTTTTAACCGGACGGTGTATTGGATCGACGGTCTTGCCGAACATGCGGAAGGATACCTCGAGGTGTTGGGAGACATGGTGCAAAACTCTCGGCTCGATGCTGATGAACTGGCCAGAGAGATGGACGTGATCCGCCGCGAAATGGCGATGGATAATGATGACGCGAACTCTGCGGCGCAGCATCTCGTGCAGTCGACGGCGTTTCGACTTCACCCGCTGCGGCATCCGGTCATCGGTTACCGTGAGGTGTTTGACCAAGTTTCCCAATTAGACGTAGCTGCCTTTGTGGGGCGGCATTATGTGCCGAATAATTGTTTCGTGGTGGTGACTGGAGATGTGGATGTTTCCACAGTCTTTGCCTTGGCCGAGAAGCATCTTGGCTTGTGGAAACGTCGGCCTTATCCACCCGTTTTGCTCCCGATCGAGCCGCGGCAACAGGGAGTGCGGCGTAATAGTCGGACTTTTCCCTCAGAGCTCACGCGTCTTTCATTTGGCTGGCATATCCCGGGTGAGGCACATGAGGACAAAGGAGCACTCGATGTGCTCGGCTTCTTGCTAGGTGGAGGGCGGAGCTCTCGCCTTTTCCAGGAGCTTCGTGAAAAAAGAGGCATCGTCCATGACGTGGGTGCGGGAGCTTGGGCTACGCAAGAGTGCGGGCTTTTCAGCGTCGATGTGGAGTGTGATCCGGGGGATGCTGTCGAGGCCGAGAAAGTCATGGCGGAAGTGATCGAGCGCATGAGAGCGAAAGGCCCAACTCTCGCGGAACTGAGCAAAGCTGTGCGCAGCTCATTGAGCGGGCAATTGCGCACCCTTTCCACCACTCGGGGACAGGCTTCGAGTTTAGGGCACGGTTGGCTTACCACTGGCAGTCTGCAATTCGGTGCCCTTTATCTCGCCGCTGTCGAGCGACTCACGCCTGAGAAGATTAAGGACGTGGCGCAAAGATATCTGGACCCCTCGCGGGTCAATATCGTTTTGGTTGAGCCGGAATCCGCAGTGCATAAACCCCGTGCGGTAACCACTGCCGCCAAATGTGAAAATCTCGTGCGCACGGTGCTGCCGAACGGCCTGACTTTGATCGTGGGCGAGAATCCTAAACTGCCCCTCGTATCCCTCCGGCTCCAGTTTCTCGCAGGAGTTCCTTTTGAGTCTGACAAAAATGCTGGAGTGACTCAGATCACCGCTCAACTGATGATGAAAGGAACGCGGAAGCGGACGGCGGAAGAACTGGCCCACGTTCTCGAAGCCCGCGGGGGCAGCATCCGCACTCAGGGCGATGCTCATCGGCTCACTCTGGCCTCCGACGTCATTCGTGGCGATGAGCCTTTGGCCCTGGACCTCCTCGCTGATTTGGCTCTCCATGCAAAGCTGCCAGCGGCTCAGTTGGGGCAGATCAAAAAGCGCCAGATCGCAGCCATCCGTGAGGAGCAGGAGGACCCGCTCACCGTGGCCATGAGGCTGTGCCGGAAGAAGATCTTTGCCGGTGCACCCTATGAGCGGACCGCCTTGGGGACCGAAGAGACGATGGGCCGTCTCACCGTTGAAGACTGTCGATCCGCCCTCAAAAGCCAAATCTGTGCAGCCAATGGTGTGATCACCGTTTATGGTGACGTGAAGGCCGATGTGATCAAAAAGACGGTCATGAAGGCCTTTGCTAAGCTGCCCAAAGGTCACCGTGACTCTGCTGCACGTCGCATTTTTGAGCCTCGTGGGGTATCGGGTCAGTGGGAGCAACGCATGGAAAAAGAACAAGCTGTTCTCGTGATTGGTTTTCCCACCGTGGGTCAGCAGGATCACGACTGCTATGCGCTCACTCTCATTGATGAAGCTTGCAGCGATATGGGGTCCCGGCTTTTCAACCGCCTCCGGGAAGAACTCGGGCTCGGTTACTACGTGGGTGCACAATCGTTCTCTGCCCTCGGCGCGGGGGCGTTCTATTTCTACATCGGCACCGACCCTCAAAAGCTCCTGCTGGCAGAGAAAGAAATGCTCAATCAGATCGCTGATCTCGCCGCCTCCGGCCTCACTGCTGATGAAATGAGTCGGGCCAAGACCACCTGGCGCTCTTCATGGTTGCGGATGCAACAGGGAAACGGAGCCCTCGCCGACGGTGCCGGTTGGGATGAGCTCAACGGGCGCGGCTACCGCCACCTTGAGCGGCTTCCGGCGATCATGGATGGCCTCACCAATGCCGACATTCAGCGAGTGGCGGAGCGGTATTTTGATTTCTCCAAAGCATTCATCGTGAGTGTGATGCCTAAGTGATGGGGGTGAAAAAGTTGAAAAATGAGTCAATTGAATAATTGACGGTCATTTGGGGTTTTCTTGTGCAGAAATCCGGGTTGCAGATCTCACGCAACCGCAACAATGAAAACCAGTGCTCTCAACGGCGGTTCCAACTTCTCGGCCTCCTTTACCGAGGTCTTTGAGCCTTTCCTCGCCTTGCTTCTTGGCTTCGCCTTGATGGAATTGGTTTTCCTCCGCTGCCGTTGATTGAGAGGATCTTGTCGTTCTCGCTGAAAGGCTCCTTCTATTCGGGGCATTTTTGTTTGGGTGCGCGAATGCTGGAATCCAACGACGGTTCTCTTCCCTTTGCAGACTGTGGATTCCTCGGTAGCCTCCTTCCCTTCCCATGAAAGCCCTTGTTCTTACCGCTCCTTCTGAGTTCAATTACGATACAGATTTTCCGACACCCGAAGCCGGTCCCGGTGAAGTGCTGATCGATATCAAGGCCTGTGGAATCTGCGGCAGCGATATTCATGGAATGGATGGCCGGAGCGGCCGCAGGCAAATGCCGATCGTGATGGGCCATGAGGCTGCGGGTGAGATTATTGCGGTGGGTGAAGGAGTGGAGGATTGGAAAATCGGCGAGCGCGTGACCTTTGACTCCACCGAATACTGCGGCGACTGCGAAGAGTGCCGCGCCGGTTATGTGAACCTGTGTGCCACCCGGAAAGTGCTCGGAGTTTCCCCGGGGACTTATCGTCGTCATGGTTGTTTTGCAGAAAAGATCGCGCTGCCTGAGCGGATCTTGTATCGGATTCCGGACGAGCTATCGTGTGAAGAAGCGGCATTTGCAGAGCCTGTTTCCATCGCGCTTCATGCAGTGAACCTGGCTGAGGGAATCGAGGTCGGTGAGGCCTTCAATTCATGCTCGGGTTGTGAGAACGAATGTGGAAGTGAACACAGTGATGAAGCCCTCGGTGGCACAGCTGTGGTGGTGGGTGCGGGCTTGATCGGACTGCTGGTCATTCAGGCTCTTCTGGCTCGCGGTTGGGAGCGGGTGATCGCCGTGGACCTCGATGACAAGCGGCTCGATCTAGCGAAAAAGCTGGGTGCTGAATCCGTCTTCAACGCAAAGACTGAAAAACTGGCTGAGCACATTCGCGAGATTTGTGGAGGCGACGGTGCGGATGCGACCTTTGAAGTTGTGGGTGCAGGTGCTCCCTTGGATCTGGCCATTCGCAGTGCCCGCAAAGGTGGACAGGTGATTTTGGTGGGGAATCTCCAGCCCAATACACCCTTCCCACTCCAAGAAGTGGTCACGCGTCAGCTCACGATACGAGGCTCCTGCTCTTGTGCGGGTGAGTATCCCGAGGCCATCCGCCGCATCCAAGACGGCTCCATCAATGTGAAGCCTTTGCTCAGTGCTGTCGAAAAACTTGAAGATGGTGCTGAGTGGTTCAAACGGTTGTATGACAATAAAGAGGGACTGCTGAAGGTGGTGTTAACTCCCTGAGGACCGGTTAAGAATTAGAGTCTGCGCTCTCGATGAATCGATCCATTCCAGTTCTTTTCTGGAGCCTGCTCGTTCCTCTGTTTCTCGGGGGTTGCCTGAAAACGGAAGCGGACTACGATGTCCGTGGGAGCGAGGTTTATTTCCGCACTTATCGGGGTAATGGACTCTGGAATGAGGCGACAGAACATCGAGTGGAAGGGGCGGATGGGCGAACCTTCAAGACTCTTTCTCCCGGGCCTTTTGCAAAGGATGCGGAGCATGTCATCTACCAGCATATGGTGCTTCCGGGCTCGGATGCGAAGACCTTTAAGCTCCTGGATGATGGAGGACAGTATGGGAAGGATGCTCGTCAAGTTTACTGCCGAGGCGTCATTGAAGGGGCTGATCCAGCTTCATTCGAGTTTGTGGGTGAAGTGAGCGAAAAGCGTGGAACGACTTCATTTTACCGAGTGGCGAAGGACAAAAAAGATTACTACTTGGGAAGCAGTCCGCTTCACATTCGCGACCTTGCATCTTTCAAGATTGCCAAAGATGGGGGTGACGTAGGCGACATCTGGGCCAATGACCGATTCAACTATTACGTGGGTGCGGAGGCGTTCCCCATCGCGGATGGTTCGACGTTCGAGATTCTGAGATCAGGTTTCGCTAAGGATGCGATGAAGGTTTATCATTTGAAGCAAGTCATCGTTGGTGCTGATCCAGCGACGTTCGAAGGGTTTGATTGTGATTATGCGAGGGACGCGAATCGGGTCTATCACGGAGGGGATCGTATCTTGGATCCGGAAATCAAGATTCTGAAAGAGGCGGAGGCCGCGACGTTTAAAGGCCTGAATTCGGGCTACGCCAAGGATGCAAAGAGGGTGTATTTTGACGGTTATGTTTTTGCTGATGCTGAGGCAGCGAGTTTTGTGGCATTGGGCTTTGGCTTTGGGAAGGATGCGCGGCGGGCATTTAGCGGATCCGTTGTGATCGAGGGAGCCGATCTGGAAACCTTCGAGGCCGTGGGTCCCGATAATGTTTCCGGTGATCGGTTCGAGTCAGGGTACGCCAAAGACAAGACCAGGGTCTATTGCGGCCCTTACGTCGTTTCGGATGCGGACGTTGCCACGTTTCAAGCCATCGAAGGGAAGGCTTGGGATAAGCACCGAACCTATTACGGCACCCAAGGGCAATAGAAGGGCTCCATTGGGGTGGATGTGCTGAGCCGCCTCCGGGGTAGGCATGAGGAGTTGCCGGAAGGGAAAAGCAGTGCTTTCCTCCCGGCTCGCATGACTCCGTTATTTTTGCAGCCTGATTTTGATTCCTTCACCGCACTCGCCGCGAAGGGAAACCTTGTTCCGGTGACTGCGGAGTTGGCTGCGGACTATGAGACGCCACTTTCGGCTTTTCAAAAGATCCACGATGGTCGCTGCGGGTTCCTCTTGGAATCGGCTGAACTGACGCAGCACTCGGGTCGGTATTCGCTGCTCGGGAGTTCGCCGAGGCTGATTTTTACGGCTCGCGGTCGAGAAATTGAAGTGGAGGAGAGGGGCAAGACAAGAAAGTTCACCACGGAATCAGATCCACTGGCAGAATTGGAGGCGCTGATGAAGCCCTACCGTCCCGCTGAGCGGGCAAAGATTCCTGTTTTCCATGGGGGGGCGGTGGGCTACCTGAGCTATGACATGGTGCGCTTTTTTGAGCCCACGCTGCCATCTCCGCCGAAAGATGAACTGGGCCTTCCGGAGATGGTTTTTATGCTGACGGATACGGTGATCATTTTTGATCACAAACACCGGAAGCTCTCCATTGTGGCCAATGTTTTCACAGGTGAGCATTCGAGTTTGGAAGCGGCCTATGAATGGGCGAAGGAGCAGATTCTGGCCGTGATCGAGCGTCTTTCCCAACCGCTGGCGGTGCGGCCACTGACAGCTTTTCCACCAGCGGCGACGGGCAAGGGGCCGGTGCCGACCGGCAACACGACCCAAAGCGAATACGAAGGAATGGTGCGTGCTGCAAAGGAATACATCGCCGCAGGAGATGTGTTTCAGGTGGTGCCCTCTCAACGTTTTGAGACGGACTATTCGGGCACGCCGGTGGATTTGTACCGGGCTTTGCGCCACGTGAACCCGTCGCCTTACATGTTCTGCCTGCTGTTTCCCCAAGGCTTTGCATTGGTGGGTAGTTCGCCCGAAGTGCATGTGAAGTGCCTGGATGGGGTGATCGAAATCCGGCCGATCGCCGGGACACGTTGGAGAGGGAAGACGCCTGCGGAAGATGATGCATTAGCCGCTGAATTGATGGCGGACCCCAAGGAGAGGGCCGAGCACATCATGCTCGTCGATCTGGCGCGCAATGATGTGGGGCGGGTGTCGGAATATGGCAAGGTCCATGTGACCGACCTCATGATCGTAGAGCGCTACTCTCACGTGATGCACATTGTCTCTAATGTGGAGGGAGAATTGCGTGACGACAGCACGGCCTATGATGTGATGCGGGCAACTTTTCCGGCTGGAACCGTGAGTGGCTCGCCCAAGGTGCGTGCGATGACGATCATCAATGAATTGGAAAAGAGCAAACGCTGCGCCTATGCGGGTGCCGTCGGTTACTTCGGTTTTGATGGCAACTTGGACAGTTGCATCGCACTTCGGACCTGTGTGCTAAAGGGAGGGAAGGCGTATGTTCAAGCGGGTGCCGGGGTGGTGGCAGACTCGGATCCGACCTCGGAGTATCAAGAGACGGTCAACAAGGCTGCGGCTCTCATGCGGGCGATCGAGTGGGCAAAACAATTGGGTGCCTGAATCGAGAGGAAAGTCTGCAAGAACAGGGCATCGAGAGCGCTTTTTTCCAGATGTCTGACACTCCCTCAAACGCGCAGCGCTGGTGGCACAATGAAGATTGGCTTGCGGTGCTGGCGGCTGCACCTCTGATCACTGCACTTGGGCTTGGCTGGGCTCCGAAGTTGCCCTCTTTAGTTTGGAGTTCATTCTCGGACCTCCCTAAGGTGGTTTCGTCGTCAAATCTTGAACTGAGTGCCGGGGTCGCGACACTGTTTCTCGTCGTTTCTGCCCTGGCATTGTCGGCCTCTCTGGGAAAGAAAGTGATGGGTTTTTTGATGGGGGCGCTTGTCGTTTTCATCCTCGCCTGGCTAGCTCAGGTGATGGCCGCCAATGTCACGGTGAAAGCTTGGGGCTTGGAGTATGTGGTGTTCGCCCTCGGATTAGGGCTGCTTTGGAGCCATCTGAGACCGGTGCCGGCTTGGTTGAACTTGGCGGTGAGGACAGAGTTTTTCATCAAAGTGGGCATCGTCATTCTAGGGGCGACGATTCAGTTTCCTGAACTGATGAAAGCTGGCCTTCCGGGATTGCTTCAGGCGGCTCTTGTGATTCCCGTGGTCTGGCACGTGGCTTTTCGGTTGGCTCGCAGGCTGAAGGTGGATGACGAGTTCGGCGTCATGCTTTCCACGGCAGTTTCAATTTGTGGAGTTTCAGCTGCGATCGCGGCATGTGGAGCTATCCAGGGTGACCGGAAAAAACTGTCTTATGTGACGTCGTTGGTTCTTCTTTGTGCCGTGCCGATGATGATCCTGATGCCGTGGGCGGTGAAGGCGATGGGTTTATCCGAAGCCGTGGGAGGGGCTTGGTTGGGCGGGACCTTGGATACCAGTGGCTCTGTGGCGGCTGCGACGGAGATGGTCGGGAAAAAGGCCACGGAAGTTGGTGTAATTGTGAAGCTTTCACAAAACGTGCTGATCGGGGTGGCAGCTTTTCTTCTGTCGATCTGGTGGTCGATGCGTGGAGGCGTGGATGGAAAGGGGAAGGGGGAGAGACCATCGGCACGCGTCATTTGGGATCGGTTCCCTAAGTTTGTGCTCGGATTCATGGCTGCATCGGTGATTTTTTCTTTCTGGGTGACGCCCGCAGAGTTCAAAGCCGTGAAACCCTTGCTGGATGGGTTGCGGAATGTGTGGTTTGCCGCGGCCTTCGTGTGCATCGGACTGGAAACGAAGCTGGGTGACATCTTCAGCATGGGGGGAGGACGACCCGCGTTGGCCTTCCTGGGGGGGCAGGTCGTGAATGTAATTTGGACATTGATCCTGGCCTGGCTGCTCTTCGGAGGCGTTCTTTTCCGAGCGAACTGATCAATTCTCATTTCTATGGTGATTTCGAGGCTGAAAGCATGGAGGGAATGAGAGTGAAGTATTCCCGAAAAAACTACTCCTTTTGGTTGTCACCGATAGGGGTCTCGATTATTTGATGGCGTTAACTTTGAATCGTGCTAGCCCCGCTGAATGGGGAAGTCCGGCCTCCACCTCCCTGAATTTATGATGATGAAGCGAATCTCGGTCCTCGTTGTAGCTTTGACGCTCACTATGAATGCCACGTCTTACGGGCAGAACTTGCTGGAGAATGTCACGAGCAACATCAACATTGAGGGCTTAGAGACCTCTTTTGATCCAGAAACCGGGATCGCAACGGCAACAGGTGACGTGCATATCAAATACGGTGACACCGAGATCACGGCAGGAAAGGCCGACTACAATGCCAGTTCGGGTGACGTGATGGCGCGTGAGAATGTGACGGTCTGGAAGGCCGGCGTGACCTACAAGGGCCAAAACTTGATGTATAACATCAAAACGAATGAGATCACCGGGAATGCCGTCAGGAGTGGCATGGGGAGCAATGGAGGCAATGTCCTTTTTGACACGCAGAAATTCGAGACCGAGACCAAGTTTATCGACCGTATCGATGGTCAGGACACGATCCTCACGACTCACGATAATGAGAATCCGAATTACCGAATCAAGGCACGTGAGCTGGTTATTTATCCGGATAACAGGATCGTGATGAAACGCGTGACCGTTTACGCGGGGAAGACTCCGGTCTTCTGGCTGCCGTATTTGGCCCAGCCCCTTGACGATGATGTGGGTTACAAATTCGTTCCGGGTTACAGTCAGCTCTGGGGTGCCTTTTTGCTGAATCAGTATGGGGTCATTCACGGTGATCACACTCTGGCCAAATACCATTTCGATCTGATGAGTGAGCGTGGCGTCGCTGGAGGTGTGGACTTGATCTCCCTCCGCCACCGTGCCAATCAGCAGAATTTTGGCACTCTCAAAATTTACGTGGCCAGTGATAGCAATGGCCAGGCGACAATCTCTGGCACCCCCCGATTGGACGAGGTCGATACGGTCCGCTACCGCGTCAATTTCCAACATCGCATCTATTTGCCCGGGCCCGACGTGAGCACTTGGTATCTTGACTTTGATGTGAACAAGCTCAGTGACATCCACTTTTACGAGGATTACTTCTTTGAGGACTTCCGGACAAACCGCGAACCGGATAATCAGGTCTCACTGATCCATTCAGATCCTCGCTACCAAGCGACTTTGATGGGTAAATTTCAGTTGAATGACTTTTACCGCACGACCACGAGACTGCCTGAGTTGTCCATTGATGTGACTCGCCAGCCGCTCGGTGACTTCGGTGTGTTCTATCAGGGCAGTTCTTCATTGGGTATTCTACAGGAAAAATTCTCAGAGGTTGAGAAGTTGGGATTCCAGGATCAGATTCGTGCGTTGAATGCGCCGATCGTCGGTGAGGACGGAACGCTCCAGCCAAGCGCAGCCTCCACTGATAGGGCGATCCGCGATCAGATAAACAATCTGCGCGCTCTGGCAGATGGAACCGGCTTTGCTCGCTTCCACACCTACAATGAGTTTCTGTTCCCGAAGACCTTTGGTGGCTGGCTGAACGTGGTGCCCCGCATCGGTGGCGGCATGACTTACTACGGTGACATCCAAGGCGGAGCGGACGATGTGGGTGATGAAATTCAACCCATCTTCCACGCAGGTATCGACATCTCCTTCAAGGCGACCAAAAACTGGGACAACGTGCAGAGCGATGTGTTTGGTCTCGATGGAGTGCGCCATGTGGTCAGGCCCTACCTTAACTATTCCTACCTCAACACAGACGATCCAGAAGGTGTTCCGAATATTGACCGTCTGGCGCCAACCACCCGTGCTCGGAACATTGATATTCCCCTGTTTACAGCCATTGATGATCTTCGTTCCTGGAACGTGGCGCGTGTCGGGATCCAAAATATCTTCCAAACGCGCCGTGACTATCAGTCCTTTGATCGCTCACAGGGTCAATTCCGCGTAGCTGGGGACGCTACCACTCAATCCTACAACTGGGCTGGTATGAATACTTTCGTGGACATCTTTGTTGAGGATCCAGAGTATGACAGGACCATTTCAAACCTTTACAATGAGTTGTTCTGGCGTCCGGTTCCTTGGTTGAACTTTTTCTCGGATACTCAAATCCCGATCGGAGACAGTGACTACAATTTCACCGAGTTGAATCACGGCATCACATGGCTTCCCTCTGACAAGATTTCGCTCACACTCAGTCATCAGTATGTGTCAGACCATCCATTCTTGCAGGACAGCAGCCTGATTTCCTCCGTCATTTATGCACGACTCTCCGAGAACTGGGGGGTCTCCATGAATCATCAATATGAAATGGACTCCGGAACGATGCAGTATCAGAGCTACTCGGTGCACCGGGATCTGAATAGCTGGGTGATGTCCCTCGGCGCTCGAATGCTCGATAGCACCGGTGGTGGAGATGGAGACTTGGGTGTTGTGTTCTCTCTGACGTTGAAAGACTTCCCTCAGGTTTCTGTGCCGTTTGACGCGATCCAAAATCCAATGCGCGGAACGGGTGGCTTCTAGTCGAACTGAGCGTCGGACTGAGTCCCGATCAGAGGTCTCACAGAAAAGTGTTTTGTCGGCTTGGCTGAGTGCTTAGTCGGCCTGATTGTCCCTCTTTCGCTATGAAGTTAACGATCATTGGTTCAGGATATGTTGGGTTGACCACGGGGGCGTGTTTTGCGGATGTTGGTCATCACGTGGTGTGCGTGGACAATGACGAGCAAAAAGTCAAAACACTGCTGGAAGGGAAGATTCCCATTTACGAGCCGGGGTTGGAGGCCTTGGTGAAAAAGAATGTGGCAGCGCGGAGATTGCGTTTCACCTCCAGCACCGAAGAGGGAGTGGAGCATGGAGAGGTTCTTTTCATCGCCGTTCCCACGCCTCCTCAGGCTGATGGGAGTGTGGATCTGAGTTTCATTGAGAAAGTGGCCCGCGAGATTGCTCAGTATTTGGAGAGTTACCGGGTTATCGTGGACAAGAGCACCGTCCCTGTGAAGACAGGTGAGCGCGTGGCTCAGACGATTCGGCGGTATGCAAAGCCGGGTGTTGAGTTTGATGTCGTCAGCAATCCTGAATTTCTCAGAGAGGGAAGTGCAGTCGAGGATCTGATGAAACCGGACCGAATCGTCATTGGCGGAAACAGTGACCGCGCTTTGGCGATCATGCAGAAAGTTTATGAGCCGTTCATGGCACCGGTTTTGGTGACGGACATTAATAGCGCCGAACTCATCAAGCACGCTGCCAATAGCTTCCTGGCGCTGAAGATTTCCTACATCAACGCCATCTCTGAAATCTGTGAGGCGGCGGGTGCCGATGTCATTAAGGTGGCTGACGGAATCGGTGCGGATAAAAGAATCGGCCGTGATTTCTTGAGCGCGGGCCTAGGCTATGGCGGTTCGTGTTTCCCCAAAGATATCGCTGCCTTCATCGCCATCAGTGAGCAGTTGGGCTCTCCTTTCACACTTCTCAAGGAAGTGGAGCGGATCAATGCGCGTCAGATTGATCGATTTGTGGATAGCATCCGCGAGGCCCTCTGGTTGCTCAAAGATAAGCGACTCGCGGTATGGGGGCTCAGTTTTAAGCCGAACACTGATGACGTGCGATCTTCCGTCGCCGTGAATTTGGTCGAGCGATTGGTCGCCGAAGGCGCTGACGTGGTGGTTTACGATCCTAAGGCTATGGAAAAGGCGAGAGGATTGCCCTTTGCCGATCGCATCAGATTCGCAGCCAGTGCGATGGAAGCCGCTCAAGATGCGGAAGCCCTCATCATTGCGACGGAATGGCCGGAATTCGCAGGTGTTGATTTGGCTGAGTTGCGCGAAAAAATGCGGACACCGCTGATTTTTGATGGGCGGAATATTTTTGATCCCAGTGCGGCTACGAGTTTTGGCTTTCAATACCGCGGCATCGGTCGCGGCGTGGTGCCCGAGCGGGTTTAGCTTAAAGACTTCCTGATGTGAGTGACTTCACCCGCAGCCGTTCTGGCCCCCCTTCCGTGCGGGAGATGGCGGTTCGTGCCCTGAGCGATTGGTCTCGGAGTAAGGAGTATGCGCAGGACCTCTTGGATCAGAGTTGCAGACGCGCAGGACTTTCCGCTCCAGATGCCGCATTTCTGCACACGATCGTGCTGGCGGTGATCCGAAATTTTAGCCTGCTCGATCATTGGATCGGTGAGCTGTGCTCGCACGGTCATTTGGACCATCGGACGCGAGACGTTCTGCGTGTGGGATTGACTCAGCTTTTGATTTTGGATTTGGCGCCCCATGCCGCTGTCAATGAGACGGTCGCCATCGCAGGAAAAGCGCGAAATTTAGTCAACGCCGTGCTTCGTCGAGCGGACCGCGAAAAAGCGAGTCTGCTGGAGGCCGCCCGAAGTCTGCCTCTGGCGGTTCGCACCTCTCATCCTGCTTTTCTCGTGGATCGGTGGATTCGTCATTTGGGTGAACAAAAGACGGCCGAAATTTGTGAGTGGAATCAAATGCCCGCGCAGACTTTTGTGCGCGTTAATGCATTGCGGACTGAGGCTCTGACTTGGTTCGAAAAGACTCCCGGATTCGAGGCAGTCGGGGGCGATTTTTTTCAGTGTGACACCTTTCCGCGCGAGGCTGTAACGAGTGGCTTATGTTATGTTCAGGATCCCAGCACAGGGATGGCTCCGCGTTTGTTATCTCCTCAACGCGGTGAAACCGTTTTGGATGCCTGCGCCGCGCCGGGTGGAAAGGCTGCCTACATGGCTGCTCTGATGGGGAATGAAGGCCGCATCATCGCCTGTGATGTCTCTGCGTCGCGTTTGAGGCGAGTGATGGAGAATCTCGAGAGGCTGGGCGTCAAAAATACCGAGTGCCATGCCCACGACATCACCTCCAGTCGTGGAGCACCTTGGGGTGAGCTCAAATTTGACCGAATCTTGCTGGATGTACCTTGCTCCAATACCGGGGTAATGCGGAGGAGAGTCGATGTACGCTGGCGACTTCAGGCTGGGGATTTTGTCAAGTTGGGTCAGCAGCAGGAGCGACTCTTGGATGCGGGATTGAAGCTATTAAAACCAGGAGGCACCTTGGTTTACAGCACGTGCAGTATCGATGCGGATGAGAATCGGGAAGTGGTGAGACGAGTGCTTGCCAACCAACCATCGGCTCGACTCGAAGAAGAGATCTGCTGGCTGTCATCGATCAATGGCTTTGATGGAGCCTACGCGGCACGAATCAGCGTTCAGTGATTCACGAATGGAATCGGAACTCAAAGATCAAAGGGCGGACAAGTACCTGCATCTGGTGCGGGTTTTTAAGACTCGGAGTCTCGCCACTCAGGCCTGCGCCAAAGGAAATGTGAAGATCGGGGGTGATGCCATCAAGCCTGCTCGCGCTGTTCGGGCGGGCGATTTGATCGAAGTGAAGAAGGCGGATTTGACCCTTTCTCTCCGCGTTTTGGCCTTTCCCAAAAATCGCCTCGGAGCAGCGCTCGTTCCGCAGTATTGCGAGGATCTTACGCCTCCCGAAGTATATCAGAAGGCGGCTGAACTGAGGCGCAAGCAGCATCTCGCAGGACCCGCGCCCCACGAGACCGGCGCACGCCCCAATAAGAAGCAAATGCGTGAGATCCGGCAGTGGATGGGGCTTGAGTGACCGGGGTGGTTTGCATTTGCGTTTGCGGGTGCTTTGCGCCTTCTTCGGCGTTCCCTATGAGTAGCGAACAGCGCAAAGCATTTCCTTTTTCCGAATTTGAGCCGAAGTGGCAGAATGAATGGGAGGCCCAAAAAGCCTTCCGCACGCCCAATCCGGGTGACTCTGACTTCGATGCCTCGAAGCCCAAGTTTTTTGTGCTCGATATGTTTCCCTATCCGAGCGGTGCGGGTCTTCACGTCGGCCATCCTGAGGGGTATACAGCCACGGACATCATCGGTAGATTCAAAAAGATGTCGGGCTTCAATGTCTTGCATCCGATGGGGTGGGATGCCTTCGGCCTTCCGGCGGAGCAGTATGCCATCAAGACGGGTCAACACCCGCGAGCAACAACGGAGAAAAATATCGAAGGATTCCGCGGGCAGCTGAAGCGATTGGGTTTCGCCTACGACTGGGACCGTGAGGTGAACACCACCGATCCCGGCTATTTCAAATGGACGCAGTGGATCTTCCTGAAGCTCTACCACTCCTATGTCAACGAAGAGGGAAAAGCGCGTCCCATATCCGAGTTGGAAGCCAAAGGACTGAGCCGAGAGGAGATCGATCACCGACGTCTCGCTTACATTTCTTCAGCGCCCGTGAACTGGTGCCCAGAGCTGGGAACGGTGCTCGCAAATGAAGAAGTCGTGGACGGGAAGAGCGAGGTGGGTGGCTTCGCCGTCGAGCGCAGGCCCATGCGTCAGTGGATGCTGCGCATCACCGCTTTTGCGCAACGTTTGATCGATGAGTTGGATGGACTCGACTGGCCCGAGGGGATTCGCCTGCTTCAGCGAAACTGGATCGGCCGAAGCGAGGGTGCCCATGTGAAGTTTCAGGTCGATGGTATCGATGAAACGATCACGGTTTTCACCACGCGCCCCGATACTCTCTTCGGCGCTACCTACATGGTGCTCGCGCCTGAACACCGTCTCGTGGATGAGATTGTGACTGAAGAGCAGCTCTCCGATGTTGAAGCCTATCGGGAAAAGACGACCCGAAAAAGTGACCTCGAGCGCACTGAACTTGCCAAGGAAAAGTCCGGCGTGTTCACCGGTGCCTATGCGATCAATCCGGTCAATGAAGAGCGCATCCCGATCTGGATCGCTGACTACGTGCTCATGGGTTACGGCACCGGAGCCATCATGGCCGTGCCCGCTCATGACGAGCGTGACTTTGAATTTGCTCAAAAATTTGATCTGCCTGTAAAGCAGGTCGTTCAGCCGCCGGAAGGGAAGGAGTGGCGTGGATTCACCGACAATGGCGTTGCGGTGAACTCGGGCTTCCTCGATGGCTCGAGCACAACGGATGCAAAACATCGCATCTCGGCTTGGCTCGAAGAAAAGCATCTCGGCAAAGGCACGGTGAACTTCAAACTGCGTGATTGGCTCTTCAGTCGTCAGCGCTACTGGGGTGAGCCGTTCCCCATCGTCTGGGAAGATGGACATCATCGCGGAATTCCGGAGTCTGAACTGCCTCTCCTGCCTCCGACTCTGGAGGATTTTCGCCCCACGGGAACTCCTGAACCTCCGCTCTCGAAGGCGACGGATTGGGTGCGCTATTCCGAGACGGCCACGCGCGAGCTCAATACGATGCCGCAGTGGGCAGGTTCGTGTTGGTATTACCTGCGTTATTGCGATGCGCAAAACTCAGATCGTTTTGTGGGTGAAGCCGCCGAGCGCTACTGGATGGGTGGTGGCAAGCCCGGTGGTGTTGACCTTTATGTGGGCGGAACAGAACACGCCGTGCTGCATCTGCTCTACGCGCGCTTTTGGCATAAGGTGCTTTTTGACCTCGGTTATGTCAGCACGCCTGAGCCTTTCCAGCGCCTGGTCAATCAAGGGCTCATCATGGGAGAGGACGGACAGAAGATGTCGAAGTCCCGTGGCAATGTGGTGAACCCCGACGATGTCGTGGCCGAGTATGGCGCCGACTCACTGAGGCTCTATGAGATGTTCATGGGACCCCTCGAGCAGGTGAAGCCCTGGAGCATGAAAGGTGTGGAGGGCGTGTATCGATTCCTCGCTCGCGTTTGGCGTCTCGTGATGGAGCAGAACCAAGAAGGCGACTGGAGCCTTTCATCCGCGCTCCAGGATGTCCCTGCGAGCAAGGAGGTAAACAAGATCCTTCACGAGACGATCAAGAAGTGTGGCGAGGATATTGAGAAGCTCAGCTTTAACACGGCCATCAGCCAGATGATGGTCTGCACCAATGCTTTCACCGGTTTGGAGGTGAAGCCTGCGGCCTCGATTGTCACTTTCCTTCAGGTCTTGAGTCCCTTTGCTCCACACTTGGCAGATGAGTTGAATGCACGCATCGAGAGTCAGTTTCCTGGCCTCGCTGTAAAGGGTCTCCTGAGTCATTCAACTTGGCCGGTCTATGATCCGGCGGCACTGATCGAGGACGAAGTGGAGATCGTTTTCCAAGTAAATGGCAAGCTCCGCGACAAGGCTCGTGTGCCGATTCAAGCCACGAAAGACGAGGTCGAGAAGATCGCTCTCAGCAGTGCGCGTGTTCAGGAGTTCATGGAGGGAAAGCCTGCCAAGAAGATCATCGTCGTTCCTGGAAAGTTGGTGAACATCGTGGTTTAGGTTCATCCATGCGCATCGCGATCCTGCATTACACCAAGCCGCCGGTCATCGGCGGCGTGGAGCGTGTGATACGGGATCAAGCCAATGCCCTGATCGAACGTGGGCACGATGTCGTCGTCCTCACGCGATTGGACTCGCATCAGGCGCTATCGGCTGAGGCAGTCATCGTGCACAATGTGTTTACGATGCCCTTCGATCTCGACTGGACCCGGGAGCTTCATGATATCGCTCTCTCGAATCCGCAGATCCGTTGGGTCAATTGGGTGCACGATGTCGCAGCGGTGAACCCGAGCTACGCTCATCTTTCCTGGGATGCCCCCGAGGTCGCGCTTCTCAAGACTCCGCCTCCCGCCATACACATCGCTGTCTCGGAGGTGCGTCGAAGGGAGTATGTTTCAGCTGCCGGATTGCAGTTAGCTCAATGCGGTGTTGTTCCGAATGGTGTGGATATTGCGCGATGCTTGGGTCTGACTGATCGAGCCGCTGCTTGGGTGCGAGATCTGGAAATCTGGGAGCGCGACCTCGTGCTTTTTCATCCCACGCGTTTGTTGCGGAGAAAAAATATCGAGCTGGGGCTACGGCTCACCCGCGCATTGGGTGCGGCGGGTTTGAATGTGGCCTATCTCGTATCCGGTGCCGCCGATCCGCATCAAGCCGACGGTGCGATTTATCAGAATGAACTGAAGAGCGAGGCCTGCACACTTGGGTTGGACTCGAACTTCTTTTTTCTCGGTGAGGGAGCGCCGCTATCGGATGATGATGTGCGAGGGCTCTATTCCATCGCCGATGCCCTGTTCTTTCCCAGTTTGACGGAAGGTTTTGGCCTGCCCGTGATCGAGGCGGGTCTTCACCTGCTGCCTGTTTTTTGTTCAGACATTCCTGCTCATCGAGAGGTCGGAGAGGGTTTCGCGCAGTTTTTCTCAATAAATGAGGACCCTGCAAAGATCACCCAAGAAATCGTGAAAAACCCCGGTGTCACGGAGCGGAGAGAGCGCAGAAATCAGCTGGCGAGGAAGGTGGATTGGTTGCGAATTTGCGTGGCGTACCTTGAGCCCCTGCTCAATGGTGAGAGCCATCACTCATGACAACGCTTCACTTTTCCAGCGACTCAGATATCGAAGCCGTTTTGGATGCACGGCACCCCGACATTTTTGGATTCTTAGGCCCCCATCGAATCGGCGACACCAGCACGGCGGTCGTGCGCACCTTTCAGCCGCAGGCCTCCGCCGTCAGTGTGGTTCTTCGTCAGGATCGCTCCCGTGTTTTTCCTGCGCTGAAGATTCATGATCACGGTCTCTTCGAGGCCCAGATTCCCGTCGCGGAATTTACGCGCGAGTATGACTTGGAGATCACGAGCTTCGACGGCCAGGTTGAGGTTGTGGCGGATGTTTACTCCTTTGGCACGCTGCTCGGTGATATGGACGTGCATCTTTTCCGTGAGGGCACTCACCAAAAGCTTCATCACAGTCTCGGTGCACATCTTTGTGTCCGAGACGGAGTCTCCGGTGTCCGATTTTCCGTCTGGGCACCGAATGCGCGTAGAGTTTCAGTCATTGGCGACTTCAATTCATGGGATGGTCGCCGACATCCGATGCGTCTGCGCATTGAAGGCGGTATATGGGAGCTATTCATCCCCGGAGTGATCGAGAATACGCATTACAAATTCGAGCTCATTGATGCTCATGGTGCCCTTCGGGTGAAGAGTGATCCATTCGCCTTCTACGGTCAGCATGGGAAAGAAACGGCCTCCTTGGTATGGGACACGAACCGTTACGCCTGGGCTGACGGTGAGTGGGTCGATCAAAGGAAAAGGCGGAATGTTTACTTCAGCGCGGTCAGTATTTACGAGGTTCACATGGGCTCTTGGAAAAGAGTCGGTGAAGACGGAGGACGCTCTCTATCCTATCGCGAGTTGGCGGATCAATTGATTCCTTATGCGAAAGGGCTTGGCTTTACGCACCTGGAGCTGATGGGGCTTTCCGAGCATCCCTTCGATGGTTCATGGGGTTATCAGGTCACGGGTTATTTTGCACCCACGAGCCGTTTTGGAAATCCCGACGAGTTCCGCGAGTTCGTGGACCGCTGTCATCAGGCAGGGCTCGGGGTCATCGTTGACTGGGTGCCGGGTCACTTTCCGAAGGACGAGCATGGGCTGGCCAAGTTCGATGGAACAGCGCTCTTTGAACATGCTGACCCACGTCAGGGCGAGCATCAGGACTGGGGCACGCTGATCTTCAATTACGGTCGGAATGAGGTGAAGAACTTCCTCATCTCCAACGCTCTCTTTTGGATCGAGGAATATCACATCGATGGCCTCCGCGTCGATGCCGTGGCCTCCATGCTCTACCTCGACTACTCCCGTGAGCCCGGTGAATGGGTGCCGAACTACCACGGAGGTCGCGAGAACTTGGAGGCCATCGGCTTCATGCGGCATCTCAATGGTGTGTGCTATGAAAAGCACCCTGGCATCCTCATGATCGCGGAAGAGAGCACTGCCTGGCCGGGCGTCTCGCGTCCCATCAGTCAGGGCGGTCTGGGCTTTGGCTTCAAATGGAACATGGGCTGGATGAATGACAGCCTCAGCTACATCGCCCATGAGCCCATCCATCGGAAGTATCATCACGGGAAGGC
>CAMBPV010000035.1 GCA_945869695.1 Prosthecobacter debontii | reverse complement strand
TTCAAAGATCGTCACTCGGGTGTTACCACTCGTGGCTCTAAAAAGCGGAGGATTCAGCCCAAAGCTGGCATCTGCAGAGGCAGGCACCCATCCAGCAGGCAGTGTCTGGCTTGCGTAATAGCTCGCGATGCCTGCCGCATCGAGTCGGGTGGCGGGTTTCACCACAGCATTGAAGGCTCGCAGCGAGTGCTCAAAGGGCACGCTGCCTTTTCGGCCGTCGTGAATGCCATGCGCGATATCCAGCGGCACCGTGGCAGCGTTCGCGAGACAGCTTTCTGGTGAGCGTTTCCATGCATCGGCATCATCCTTCGCAGGCACCTTACCGAGTGCTGCGACGATGTTTTCGGCATACCGGTCGCTCTTGCTATTCTTCGTGTGCTCCGCATGCCAGCGGGCCACATCGCTGATGCCGCACCAGGCGCTCACACCTGCCCAGATCTCGGGATGCCGCCCAGCCATGAGCATCGCCATGTGTCCACCGCCACTCACGCCGATGAGGTAGATGCGTGTCTCATCCACCGCCGTCTGTTTCTTGGCCCACTCGACGGCTTCCACCACATCCTGCACCGCCCGATCACTTCCCAATGCCTGGGGTGTCCAGTTCGGTCCGCGAAAATCAGGATGCACAAAGGCCCAGCCCTGCGCGATGCACCACTCCGCATACACCGCATCGCCACCAGCTGAGGCAAAATGGCTGCTCCAGGTATGCAGGCCCACCAGCAGCGGCTTTTTCTCCGTCGAGGCTGGAGCAAACCACATCGCTTTTTGCACCACACCATCACTGGCCGGGATCTCCACTCGCGTAACCTTGGTTGGCCAGCCTTGAGCGAAGGACGATAGAGTCATCAGGATAAAGAAAACGAGGAAACGCGACATGCTGACTCAAAACGATGCTTCGCCACGTTTGTTTGCCAGATGAAAACCATCCTCTTGCTAGCCATCGTCAGCAGCGCCGTCTTCGCCGCCGATGCTCCCACGCTCCACCCGAGGGCCTCGTCTCTCCCGCACACCCATCAAGGGCCCTTCGTGACCACCGCGGATGGCGGTGTGCTGTGCATCGATAACAAAAACGCCCTCCGCAGCACCGATGAAGGCCGCACCTGGACGACTTCGCCACTGTTTGCCGATCCGGCGAAGTTCTCCGTCAGCAACGAACGCGCTCTACTCCGCAGCAAAGAAGGCATCATCATTTCCGCATGGATGAACGGCGCGGAGCGCAAAGCCCCCAACGGCTGGCACTGGGGCGAGTCGAGTGCGAAGTGGTCCGATTTCATTCTACCCACCTACACCTGCCGCAGCATCGATGATGGCAAAACGTGGGAAACGCCCGTGAAGCTCAGTGATCCATGGTGCGGCTGCATCCATTCGCTCATTCAGATGAAAAGCGGCCGCCTTGTGCTCGTCGGCCAGGAAATCATCCCGCAGTGGCGTCACGCCACCGTCATATGGGTTTCCGATGATCTCGGCAAATCCTGGCAGCGCGGCGATGTGCTCGATTACGGCATCGGCACCCACGACCACGCCGGCAGCATCGAGGGCAGCGTCATCGAGCGTGCCGATGGTTCGCTCTACCTCCTGCTGCGCACCGAGTCCGGCTACTTGTGGGAAGCGAACTCCAAAGACGGACTCAGATGGACCGGCCTCAAGCAAACCGCGATCCAATCCGTCACCTGCTGCCCGCAAATGGCCCGCCTCGCCGATGGACGCATCGCGCTGCTTTGGAACGCCCCACCACGCCACAATCCGGGCAATGGCAGCAGCCGCGCCGAACTCTCGCTCGCCTTTTCCGGCGATGAAACCGCTTCCTGGAGCCAGCCCATCATCGTGGCCGCCAACTACGCGCCCGCCGGCCGCGTCTCGTATCCCTATTTGTATGAACGAAAGCCCGGCGAGCTGTGGATCACCACCATGCAGGGCGGCCTACGCATGAAAGTGAACACCGCCGACCTCGCCGCAGGTGAGATTCCCATCTTCGTGCCACCGCCGAAGTCCGTGCCGAAGCCCGGCGGCATCTTCATGTTTGGCGACAGCACCACCGCACCTCGCGGCAGCGTGAAAGTGTATGCCGACCGCGTGAACACGATGCTCCAAAGCATCGGCTCCAGCCTCAGCGTTTACAATGCCGGTGTCCCCAGCAACACCACCGCCCAGGCCATGAAACGCCTGCAAACCGACGTGCTCGCCTACAAGCCGCGCATCGTCGTCATGCAGTTCGGCATCAACGACAGCGCCATCGACGTCTGGAAGAAACCACCCGCCACCGAACCTCGCGTGAGCAAGGAAGCCTTCATCGCCAACTACCGCCGCATGATCGCCGCCACGCAAAAAGCCGGTGCCAAGGTCATTCTCATGACCACCAACCCGCTCCGCTGGCACTCGAAGACCCGCGAACTCTACGGCAAGCCTCCCTACAAGCCCGATGCCGAGGGCGGCTTCGAGTCCCCCACCCTGCTCGCCTACAACGACGCCCTCCGCGCCCTCGCGAAGGAGCTGAGCCTGCCCCTCGTCGATGTCCACGCCGCCTATCCTGGCTTCGCCGCGAAAAAGAAGACCTTCATCACCGACATGCTCCCCGACGGCATGCACCCCGGCGACCTCGGCCACGAACTTGTCGCTGAATTGCTCGTTCCGGCGATTCGCAGCGTATTGATGAAATGAAAGCGCTGCTGCTTTTCCTTCTCACCTCCGTCTCCGCCCTCGCAGTTCAAATCGCGCCCTTTCGTGCCGATGTCACTCCACCGATTGGTGCACCGTTGTGTGGTGGTCTCGTCAAACCCGCAGTCGGAGTCAGCGAGCCGCTGCTCGCTCTGGGAGTCGTGCTCCTGAGCGATGAAAAGCCTGTCGTGCTCTGCGCCATCGACTTCTGCGAGATTCGCGGCGCGGATCACATCCATTGGCGAGAGGTTTTGGCAAAGGCCGCTGGCACATCAGCCGAACGCGTCGCTCTGCACTCGCTGCATCAGCACAACGCGCCGCTCGTGGATAACGCGGCGCAAAAGCTCCTGCCGGAAATCGGCATTCTCGATGCCGCTGCGACCGATAAAGCCCTCGCAAGCATCGCCGCGAGCATTGAGGCCGCTTTGAAGGCTCCGCAGACCGTGACACACATCTCGACGGGCGAAGCCAAAGTTCTCGAAGTGGCTGGAAACCGTCGCGTGCAAGTCATCGACGGCAAAGTGGGCAAGATGCGCGGCAGCGGCAGCAAAGACCCGGTTCTGCGTGCGCTGCCGGAAGGCCTCATCGACCCATTTTTGAAGACCGTGAGTTTTTGGGACGGCGAGAAGAAGCTCGCCGCGCTCCACTACTACGCCACGCACCCGATGAGCTACTACGGCGACGGCATCATAAGTCACGACTTCGCCGGCATCGCCCGTGAAAAGCGCACGCAGGAGGACGGCGTGCCGCACATCTACTTCACCGGCTGCGGCGGAAACATCGGCGCAGGCAAATACAACGACGGCAGTCCCGCGATGCGTCCACTGCTCGCGGGCCGCATCCATGCCGCCATGGTCGAGTCGGAGCAAAACGCGAAACGTCTGCCACTCAACAAGCTCGCGTGGAAGCATGTGCCCGTCGTCTTGCAGCCCGATCCTGAGTTCCCCGAGGATCGCATGCTCAAGGTGATGCAAAACACCGCCACCGCGCCCGCCACACGCATCGCGGCGGCCCTTCGCATAGGTTTCATCCGCCACCGCGAGCCGATCCCCTTCACCAGCCTGCATCTCGGTGAGGAGGTGTGCCTCGTGCACTTGCCAGGCGAGAGCTTTGTCGAGTATCAGCTCTTTGCACAGCAGCAGCGTCCCGGTGGCTTCACCTGCACCGCGAGCTACGGCGACGGCGTCACCGGCTACATCCCGCTCGAGCAATCCTTCGTCGAAGGCGGCTACGAGCCCTCTCAAGCCTACGCGGCTCCAAACTCCGAAAAAGTGATCAAACAGACCCTCTCGGACCTCTTGAAGAGATAACGATGAAATGCATCCTCCTCTCCCTGCTCGTCGTCAGCACCGCTTTCGCTCAAAACGACCTCAAACCGCTGCGTGCGGGCATTATCGGGCTCGATACCTCTCACGTCCCCGCTTTCACGAAGCTCTTCGACAAAGGCTAGACGGTTTCGCGCACCAAAGGCCCTGTGACCGATCAAGTCACCGGCGTGTGGAAAGACGGCCGCGTCGGCACCTATCGCGGCATCGTCAAAGGCAAGTCGGAGTTCGGTGCGCTCGTCTTCGGCAGCGCCCGGTGTCCGTCAGGGAGCCAAGACCATCAGCTACGAAGCCCTTTGCCGCCAGATCGGCACCCTCTTTCGCACCGGCACCGCACCCGTGAGCGAAGCCGAGACCCTCGAAATCTTCACCTTCATGGAAGCCGCCGACGAAAGCCTCCGTCAGGGGGCAAAACCGTGGCGTTGGCCGGTGTGCTCGCCCAGGCCAAGAGGGAGGCAGCGAAGCTGATCGAGTAGCGTCCCCGATGGACGAGTCATCCGAGTCACTGGCAGGCCGTGTCACATTCATCGACATGGCAGGCTTTCACATCGGTGAACTCCCGTGCGACGAGATCGATCAAAGCTGGGGGCGTCTCTGGACCGTTGGAAGCTTGCCCAGAGCCTTCCTGCAAACCAACGCCCACTTGTCCTATCGGCGGCGCATGGACTACCTTCGAGCGCTCGCCGAACGCGATTTGCACGAGCCGGCAGAAACCAAGCGGACCAGCGATCAGTTGCGTCAGCTGCTCCTCATCATCATCGCACACCCTCAATGGCAGGCGTGGAACCATTCATCCGTAGCCGACGTCCTCGGGATCACCAGCAAAACCGTGCACCGGCACATGGAACTGCTCAAAGCAGCGTTCATCATCCGCGAGATGCCGCCCTACCAGGCGGACGTCTCTAAGCCTCCGCGCAAGGCTCCGCGCTACTACTATCGAGACACAGGACTGCTGCATGCGCTTCTCGGATTGAAGGATTTCGCGAGCGTGATGAGTCACCCAGCACTCGGAGCATCGTGGGAGGGCTTTTGCATTGAGCAAATCATCCGACTCTTCGAACTCGATGAGACCCGCTGCGGCGATCGCTTTGCCGAAAACACCACTGGGGGCCGAGACGGCGGCGGTTTCGGCGAATGAGAAAATCAAAGCGGCGATCAACCACTTCGCCAACTTCCACCGCGCCATGCGCAGCCGCAAGCACACCGACCTCGCCGCCGACATCGAGGAAGGGCACCAAAGCACCGCACTCTGCCACATCGCGAACATTTCGTATCGCCTCGGCCAGAGGACCTCGTTGAACGACATCTCGAAGCACTCCACGACATCCAGGTCCACGAAGACGTGCAGGACACGCTGGAGCGCACGAAGCACTACCTCACCGAAGTCGGAGTTGATCTCGACAAGACGCAACTCACCGTCGGCCAGCATCTCCGCGTCGATGGCGACAAAGAATCCTTCCTCGACAACGCCGCCGCGAACGCGCCGCTCACTCGCGAATATCGAGCGCCGTTTGTGGTGCCGAAACTGAGCGAGGTTTGAAGCTTGGTTTCCATATGAATTGGGTGAACATCGAAAATCTACTCACCGGGGCGAAAAACTGATCGATTCAATTTTCTGATTTTTGTTTGAATACCTAGGCCGTGCGAGCGTCAAACCGATTGCAGAAGCCGAAATGAGTTCGCTTCCGTATTTCAAACTGACCCTCACATCGAAAACTATGAGCACTCCGCGTCATCCTCTACTTATCGTCGCCACTGGTCTATTGCTTTCCTCGTCCATGGTCTCCTGCGTCAGCCCCTACTACGGTTACGCCGGGCCAAATCAAGGAGTGGGAGGTGTGGTCGGAGCCGGAGCTGGGGCCCTCGCGGGCGCTGTGATCGGGAATCAGAGCGGTCGCTCACTGGAAGGTGCGGCCATCGGTGGTTTGCTTGGCGCTGTAGCAGGCTCTGTTGTCGGCAATGCACAGGATCAAATCGTGTATGGTCCACCTCGTGCTTATTATGAACCCGCTCCTGTGGTTTATCGGAATTACTACCGACCCGCTCCGGTCATTGTCCACCAGCCCTGCATTTCTCCAGTCTATGCATTCGGAGGCGGCGGCTGGGGTGGATGGGGCGGTGGCGGTTGGAGGGGCGGCAATTGGGGCGGCGGCTACTGCGCACCTCGGCGTTGCTGGTGAGGAATTCTTGGAGCGGGATTGTTCAGTCGTCGAGTTTGACACGAAGCGATTCACGAAACCGATCATTGGAGTTTTTGTTTAACAGCACGATCACGGTGATCGCACTTCCGAAGAGCCCGAGGAAAAACCAGAGCCATGCGCTCCTTCCAGTGTTCTGAGCCCAGAGCGCACAAAAGACGCCGAACAGAAATAAGACGAGGGCTGTGTCATCCAGTTTATCGACTCTGCGCTCCAGTTGGGAGAATCTCGTTTTCAATTGGGTGACCTCATTTGCATGCGCTTGGGTTCCACTTGTTGACGATGACTGAGCGGCGGACAGAAAGATGAAAAGTGCCAAGATGAGGTTGGTCATGGGACGGTGGAATGATCGTGTGGGCACCCCTACCCTCGGAGCGCGGAAAACCGGAGTCGAATGAAATTCTCTTGCGGCTTTGGGTCTTCGCCGAGTACATTGCGGACCATGTTCACCCGCTCTCAATGGATCGTCGCCTGCTTTGCTCTGGTCTCTCTTTTTTCACTTTCGATAGGCCCTGCTCGCGCAGCTGCCACACGCACTTGGATGTCCAGTGACGGCAAGGCTCTTCAGGGCGATCTACTGGAAGCGACTGAAAAAGAAGTGAAGATCCGGCGGGCAGGAGACTTTAAAATCTTCAAGCTGCCGCTGGAGAGACTTTCCTCGGACGATCAAAAATTTGTGATGGGTATCGTGCGGGAACAATGGCGGGATGTGGGACTCCAGACCGGACCTTACGCGGAGAAGATCACTGGCAAGTTTGAAAAGGTCACGTCGAAGCAAGGACTGAACTACCAACTCTATGGGAACCCCAAATGGGAAGGCAAAAAGCGTTATCCTATTCTGATCTGGCTGCATGGCTCAGGTCAAAGTGGTTCTGATAATGAAGCACAAATGGGCGGGGCGACGCGTGTGTTCACGACGGAGGAGAATCAGCAGGAACGCCCCTGTTTCATGATCGCTCCGCAATGTCCTTCGGCGGATATGGGATGGAACAATGAAGTGGCCAACAACCTCATGGCGCTGATCGCTGATCTGATGGATCGGCTGCCGATCGATGAAACACGAATTTACCTCACGGGCTCGTCCATGGGCGGATTTGGCACCTTCAATCTGGCGGCCAAGTATCCCAATGTCTTCGCCGCTGCGGTTCCCCTCTGCGGAGGAGGTGATCCTAAAACCGCGGAGTCTCTCAAACCCGTGCCGATGTGGATTTTTCATGGAGACAAGGACGACATGGTGCCCGTGGAGCGTTCACGCGTGATTTTTAAAACGATCCAAGATGCCGGGGGTGAAAAGGCCAAGTATTCAGAACTGGCCGGTGAAGGGCATGGGATCACGGGCGTGGTCTATGCGAAGCCTGAACTGCACACCTGGATTTTTGAGCAAAAGCGAAAACCGACAGCTGGCACGCCTTAAGATGCTAAGCTTCCCGCCCAACGTTCCCTCCCGCCTATGAAATCTCCAATCGCCATCCAAGTCGTCCGCTTGATCTTCCTCGTGATCTCCGTCGTCGTGGGTGCCGCTGTGGCGTCTGGATTCCAGAGTCCGGGCTGGCTGGGCGGTCTGGCTGGAGCTGGGTTCATGGGGTTGCTGCTGCTGCTTGATCTCGCCTTCGCACGCTTCTCAATGCGGGACTTTTCTCATGCCACCTTTGGCCTGCTAATCGGAGTCTTTTGCGCCTGGCTGATCACGCGCATCGGCTTGTTTGAACTGCCCTGGTTACAGTCAATGCCCGACGGTGAGGCCGTGAGCAATGTGGCTCGACTCTGCACCTATGCGGCTCTGGCATTTTTTGGCGTGACCTTTGCGCTGCGGAGTCATCGAGACCAATTCGCACTGCTTATACCCTACGTGCGATTCAGACGTGATGCCTCGGAAGGCGAGCCCATTTTGTTGGATACGAATGTGATCATCGATGGCCGCATCGGTCGTGTGGCCAAATCCGGATTTCTCACGGGAACGCTGCTGATTCCCCGGTTTGTTTTGGATGAACTTCAGCGCCTTGCGGATTCGAACGATTTGATCAAAATGGAGCGCGGAAAACGGGGGCTCGATGGACTGGAGAAACTGCGTGAGATTCGAGATCTGGACGTCACGATCCACGAGGACGTAGCCTCACCCGAAAGCCCCGTCGACACGCGCCTGGCGAATCTTGCCCGCAGCCTTAACGCGCGCCTTTTGACCAATGATGAAAACCTTATCAAAGTGGCGCGCCTGCGCGGAGTGATGGTGCTGAGTTTTAATGAGTTGGCCCTGGCGCTGCATCCCGAGGTCGCCGCTGGGGATGAGATGGAACTCAGCCTCATCAAGCCCGGCAAAGACAAGGGTCAGGCCGTGGGCTACCTGGCGGATGGATCGATGATCGTCGTAAACCGCGCAGCGAATAAGATCGGAGAAACGGTGCCCGTGGTGATCTCGGGCATCCTACCCACGAGCGCAGGACGTCTTATTTTTGCAGAGCTAAAATAGATTGCGCTGACCTGGAGCCTGAGCACCCTTGGCGCTACTATGGTTCCCATTTCTGTCACCTACGAAGGCGGCCTCCGCTGCCGCGCCACCCACGGTCCTTCCGAAGGCCAAATCATCACCGACGCCCCCGTGGACAATCACGGAAAAGGCGAGTCGTTTTCTCCCACTGATCTGGTGGCGACGGCGCTGGCGACGTGCATGGCCACGGTGATCGGCATCAAGGCCCAACAGAAAGAACTCGATGTCACAGGCATGAGCGTGAGTGTGGAAAAGCACATGAGTGCGGATTCGCCACGTCGGATCGCCGGCCTGCCCATCACCATCAAAATCCCGCTTTCTCCCGATCATCCCGAGAGAAAGCTGCTGGAAGCCACCGCCTTGGGTTGTCCGGTTCATCACAGCGTGCACCCCGACATTGATAAGCCTGTGACATTCATCTGGCAGGCTTAAGAGAGATCTGAAAACTCGCGCAATATCGATGCGGTCGGCGCTGTTTGAGAGGGCATGTTCAACCGCATCCTCTCTTCTCTGTTTGTCATCAGCATTGTCGCAGCGAGTTTCGTTCACGCAGAAACGAAACCGGCCAAGCGCACTCCCAATCCGGCCTTTGCTCCTGTGGAGGATGTTGCGGGACTGCCTCGGGTGCTGCTGATCGGGGATTCCATTTCCATCGGCTACACTCTGGGCGTGCGGGATCTTTTGAAAAGGAAGGCGAACGTGCATCGCATCCCAACGAATGGTGGCCCGAGCTCAAATGGTGTCGCGAATCTGAAGGCTTGGCTGGGAGAATCAAAATGGGATGTGGTCCATTTCAATTTTGGACTCCATGATCTGGTTTACATGGGACCCAAGGGTGAACGCCTCGTGGATCCGAAGAGCGAAGGCAGTCACCATCAGGTCTCGCTCACCGACTATGAGAAGAACCTGACCCGGATCGTGGCCCAACTGAGAGCCACAGGAGCCAAGGTCATCTGGTGCAGCACCACTCCCGTGCCAGTGGGAACCAAGGGACGCGTGCCTGATGAATCCATCCTATTCAATGAAGTGGCGGCGAAAGTGATGAAGGCTGCTTCTGTTCCGACCAATGATCTGCATTCCCACGCGAAAGCCAAACTGACGGAGGTTCAACTGCCCGCCAATGTGCATTTCACCCCAGCGGGCTCTCAGTATCTGGCTGAGAAGGTGGCCACGGAAATCGAAAAGGCTCTGCGCCCCTAGCCACTGGTTATTTCTTCTCGGCTTCTTTGACCAAGATTTGAATCGGCTCCGAAAAGACGATCTCGGCGTAGTCTTTGGGTTGTGATTTGGCGGTGATCTCCTTCACCAACTTCGCTGCATCGGCTTTTGCTAGGTCTGCCGCTTTTTGATTTTCGACAGCCGTTTTGGCTGCGGCGTCCGCTGCGGGTTTTTTGTCTGCGGGCGCGGATTTGGCCGCCTCACTGAGTTTTTTGACTTCCGCTGCAGCGACGACTGCGGCTTGGTCCGCCTGCTTTTGCGCAGCTTCCGCTTTTTTCAGCGCTTCCGGTTCACGGCGATACTTGCCCTTTGCGATCGTGTGAAAAGCCAACGTGTGGGCTCCCACGGGAGTCTTGAGTGCGGCGAGATCGACCAGCACGTCCGAGGCAGCAGCCTTTAAAGCCACATCGATTTCCTTCATCGCCTCAAACCCCGCGCCGACGGCCTTGAGCTTGATCGCGCTGTTGGCTTCACCGCGCCAAATCAGCTTGAGGGGAATCGTCAATTTCTCGGCCACTTTGGCCTCATACGTTTTGGTTTCTTTGGGGCTGATCGTCAGCGGAGAGGTCTCGAAGCCACAAACTGAAACGGGAAGATCTGCGTGAAGGCGCGCGCGCGGAATTTCTTGCGCGGTATTGAGCACGGGCCACACGACGGAAGCAATTTGACAAGTGCGAGTGACTTCAGCGTTTCCGACTTTGGCCTTGCCCGAAAGGTTGATGAGAGCCAATGAACGCGCTGCGTTTTCGGCCGCCGAGAGAAGCACGAGTCCGGTCGATTTTCCGGCTGGTATCTTGAGCCCTGTGGCCGTTACGCCCGCCGGGAGTCCATTGGCGGAAAGGTGGATCTCACCATCAAAACCGTCTCGGCGCTGGACCGCCACCTGAAAGGCCTGCGTGCCTCCGCCGCGCAGAGCCAGCGGTTTTGCAGGTGCTTGGGCGTAATTGGGTCCGTTGGGGGCATCAAAGGCCCATGCGACCAACGCAAAGTCAGGCGCTGCCTTGCGAATGATGAGTCGATAGACGTTTCCTTCCTGGTTTCGAGTTCCACCGAAGAGGTCACGCAATTGGAGACGGTAGGTGCCGTCATCCTTGATTTCGATTTTCCCGAGAATGTCGGAGGAGCCCGCGTCGTAAGGGGTGCCGACAGCCGGGTTGGCGATGTCATTGAGCTCTGCGACATCCGTCAGTTTCTCCCCTGTTTTGTCCTGAGTGACTCGTTGCACGACCCCGAATGGATCAGTGGATAAACCGAGCCGGTGAGAGGCAAGCTCAATCCACCACACCTCCCCTTTCTTGGCCTCAAACTCAAAGGTATCCACATCGGCTGCCGGGAAAAACTTGCCACTGATATCGCAGGGGAGCGTCACTTTTTGAGCTTCGCTACCTTTGTCATTGGGATCCTTCTCGGCCGCGGGTGCCGCATCGGTTTGTGTCCATGAAAAGGAGCTGACGCTTCGGGCCTTGGTCAGTTGGGCCGGCGCTTTGTCCAATAGGGCCAGGCGGTAGAAGTGCTCGGGGCCGCCTTCGAAGGTGAGGCTGTGGACTTTGATCCGGTAGTTCCCCTCCTCTGGTGCGACGAAGTCTACCGAGCCTCCACGGCGGCTGACGGCGAGGTCTCGCCCCGATTCATCGGCAATGATCAGCACGCGATTGAGCTTGGAGTCAATGGCAGTGGAGGTGCAGTCGATGACGAACTTTTGGCCCTTCTTGGCTCTGAAAAAATAGAAGTCTTCGGCTGCGGGGGTGACTGCGGCATTGCAGACGCTGTTGAGAGGTAACTCCAGCGCCGTCTCAGCAGAGTTATTGGCCTTGGCTCGGGTGATTTCTGTTTGTGAGCCCACCACGAAGGCCCGCGGGGTGGAAATGCCAAGCCGTGTAACGGCCCTCACCTCGTGAAGCCCCAGGGGCGTGTCCGCGGCGATCGAAACGATAAACTTGTTCTGCTCAGGCTTTCCGTTTTCACCGGTTTTCGCCTTTGCCGTGATGCGTGGGCTGGAGAAACGAAGCTCGCTGGGTTCATCCAGATCCGTGCCCGTGATGGTAACATCCAGAGTGGCACCTGCCTGTCCACCCATGGGCATAACAGTCAGCAACTTGGATGCCGGCAGTCCGGCGAGTTGGGCCGTGGCGAGGGTGCAACCGAGCGACGCGAGCCCGACGAAGGTTCTGACGGCGGGATGGCTGGGCATGTGACTTTAGTGGTTGAAGAGAAATTCCTTGGTGTTGATGATGGCCCAAAGGATGTCCTCAAAACCCTGGCGTTTGGCTTGCGCAGAATCGAGAGGCTTTCCTTCTCCATCGACTCGGGGTTTGGCGAGGTGAATCTCGCCGAGCTTGATTTCCTCGGGCCTCGGATCACGGGAAAAAGCGGCTAGGTAGAGTTCACGCAGTTTTTCGGGGTCGGCTTTTGCATCCTTCGCCATGGTGGAAGCGCGTCCGTCGTTGGCTGTGAGTTTCACCTGGATATCCTGAGCATTTAGAAGGTGCAGACTTTGAGCAAGGCTGGCCTCTTGAGTGCGCTCGCACTCGCAGGCGCTGGAACCCTCAGGCCGACCAAAGACGGTGAGGAAATAGGAACCCTGATTGTAGCTGTTGTCTGGAAGCGACACAGCACGAGTGCCCGATGGCAGGCCCGCAAACGCACTGCGCGAGCCGGTGAGTTGGTTCACGGCATCGAAGAGGGATTCCGCCGGAAGTCTCTTGGGGTAGTAGCGGGAGAAGTTTTGGCGATCCACCCCATTGTACTCATTGGGCACGGCGCTGAGTTGGTAAGTGTGTGAGCGGGTGATGGCACGGATGATGGCTTTGAGGTCGAACTTGGTTTCGACGAAATGTTTGGCCAAGGCATCAAGCAACTCAGGATTGGCCGGCGGATTGGTTTCACGCATGTCGTCCTCGGGCTCAACCAAACCGCGATTGAAGAAGTGCTTCCAGTAACGATTCACGAGTGATTTGGCAAAAAAGGGATTGGTGGGGTCACTCATCCACGAAGCCAATCGAAGGCGTGGATCTTCGTCCACGGCGATGTCAAAAGTCTCCTCCCCCAGTCCCGCGGGTTTCACAGGCTGGCGGGTTTTTTTGTTCACAGTCTGGGCCAGACCCCGCTTGTGGTAGATGACTTCTTCTCCCTTGATCGCGGTTGGCTTTCGCCCCACCTGACTGAAGAATGCGGCAAAGCTGTAGTAGTCCTGCTGGCTCCATTTCTCGAAGGGATGATGGTGGCATTGGGCACACTGCATGCGCACACCCAGAAAGAGCTGAGCCACGTCTTCGAGCTGTTGCTGGGGCTCCTTGACGCGCTTGTACCAAGCGACAGGTGGGTTTTCGAGCACATCGCCGGTCGCCGCCAGTAGCTCGCGCACCATTTGGTCATAGGGCTTGTTTTCGAGAAGGCCGTCACGCACCCAGGAGTGGAATGCAAAGTTGGCGGTGATGTCTCGCTTGTCCTCGCGCTTGTTTCTCAGGAGGGCTGCCCATTTGTTGGCAAAATAGTCAGCATAGTCCTGTCCACTCAGGAGGGTCTCTACGACTCGGTCGCGCTTGTCTGCTTCTTTGGCAGAAGCGAAAGCGCGGGTCTCTGAAATCGTGGGCAAGCGGCCGGCGATATCGAGCGTGACACGGCGCAGAAAGGTCGAGTCATCACAGATCGCGGATGGCGGCATTCCGATGCGTTTGAGTTTCGCAAAGACCAACTCGTCGATGAAGTTGCGAGGCGCGGGAAGATTCTCAACGGGTGCACCGAGGGGGAGTGAGGCGCGATAGACGGCGACCTTACCCTGATAGCGCACCATGACGGCGACATCCCCCGGGATGTCGAACAGTTTTACGAGACCTTCCTCTGAAGCCTCTGCCATGGCTTTTTCATTGGGTTCATAAAGGGCGCTCCGAGTCACGTCCCGAACATATCCATCCGAGTACCGAGCCAGCACCTGGAGTTGCTGCTGGCTTTTCAACTTCATGACGTTCTGTTTTGGCAACACTTCAATGGAGGTGAGTTTGGGATCGGTGTCCTTCCCGTAGGGCATGCCCTGGGAGATCCAATCCGTCAGCACCTGATAGTCTTGTGATTTCGGATCCAGCTTTTTCCCTCCGCCATGGGGCACGGCGTTGATGCCTTTTAACAATAGGAGACTCTGCTCGGGGGCAGCGGGGAAAACGCGGCGTCCACGCGCCTCTTTAACGATGTGCTCGTAATCTTCCTGAGGCTCGAAACCAAGCAGCGAAAGCTTAAATCCGTTTTGCCCGCTGGCTTTCCCATGACAGCCGCCGGAGTTACAGGAGGCCTTCGTCAGGATGGGTGCGATGTCGTTTGAAAAATTCAGGGGCCTCTTTTCCTCCGCCGAAAGCGAAGTGAAAGCGAGGGCACCTGCGACTAGCCACCGAGAGGCACGGGCATGAATGGGTCGATTCATAGTGGCAAACCTACGCTCAGAGTGAATGAGTTCATTCACCATACGAACAATGGAATGAGGGAGCCTGAAATCGTCGAACTCTGAATACTTTAGATATATTAAAGAGTTTCGCTGACAAAATAGCCAGAATGTGTTTCAATAGAGCCGTTGTTATTTGGAAATGGGCACCCACTACGAAAGCCTCAAAGTCACCGAGGATGCACCGCCGGAAGTCATTCGCGCGGCGTATCGGGCTCTCTCGCTCAAGTACCATCCCGATCGCACAAACGGGAATCCCCAAGCTATGCGTCAGATGCAACGGATCAACGAGGCGCATGATGTCCTCTCCGACAGATGGAAGCGCGACGCCTATGACGGAGAGTTAAATCGTCATCGGAACCCCGGTGCCTCGGTTAGGAGAGGCTCCCCCAAGCCTGTCCGTCACGAGGTCCGCTTCAGCTCACCTCGACCTGCGTGGATGAAGTCGTCCTTTCTTTTTCTCTCCGATGCCCGCTTCGTGATTCCCGTCGTGATCTTGATCTGGTGGGTCGTCTTTCGGCTGCTCGCCCGGACGTAGAATCTCGGGTTGGCGGAAGTGGTAACTAGACGTTTTCCCGCAGCCACTTCACGCTCTTCTCGACCTGCTCTTTCTGATAGGCGACCTCGGCGTCTTTTTTTCCAGGACCGTCAGGAGCTTTGAAGACAGGGAGCGCGTGGCCCTTTTTTGCCAGCGCCTTGAATCCCGTTAGGTCGGACTCAGTCACCTTGGGGAATACCTTCATCGTCTCGGGAGTAAGGAAGGAGATGGGCTTGTTGAAACCAGAGATGGTCTCAATGTTCAAAGGCACTCCGGGAGCGAGTTCCGCAAACCTTCTGGCGTATTGCTTGAAGTCCACGAGGCCTTCACCAATGGCGGTCCACTGGACAACCGCACCTTTTTCATCTTCCCAGATCATAGAATCCCGCACGCTGCTGCAATTCACGTAAGGGCCGAGAACTTCGAGGTGTTGGAGCGGATCTTCCAATGCCCAGACAGCGTTACCGGGATCAATATTGGCACCGACGTGACCCTTGCCCGCGGCTTCGATGAGCATTTTCAGCTCCTCGGAGCGCATGTCACCCGCGTGATTTTCGATCGATATCTTCACCCCTTCGGTTTCGCAGCGTGACTTCACTGCTTTTAAAACTTTGATGCACTCCTCAATGTTTTTTTCGATGCCACCCTCGGAGGTGCGGTCTGAAGCATCTCCGAGCACGCACCTTGCAACGGGTGAACCGCAGGTTTTGGCCATGCGGATCAGCATTGCGAGATATTCCTCGGGGTCTCCCTGCTCAGGTTTGTATCGTCGGGAGGTTTTGCAGATGCTCATGCCGCCGGTGTAGAGCTTCAGCCCCACACCATCGGCCTGAGCTTTCAGCTTCTTGAGGTAATCGTCTTCATAACTCTCAAAGGGACCCAACTCGGATAGGAAAAGAACATCCAGTTTGAGCGAGGCTGCATACTCAATGAGTTGGGGAGCCTTCCAGCCCGCGCCTCTCACGGCGAAATGATCCAACCCAATCATGGGCTTGGTGCCCGTAGGTGCGGCGGATGTCGAAAGGGAATGAGCAGTGAGTGCTCCGGCAGTCGAGCGGAGAAAGGTGCGGCGATTCATGAGATGAGAACGAGCCGGAACAGGACACTCTTGTGCCGACTCTTCTACTTTTTTCGCTCAGCGCACGATGATCTTCGTCGCCGTGATACCTTGCTGGTTTTTGGAAGATACGATGATCTGAGCCAGATGGTGCCCCGAGGACCAAGGCGCATTGTTAATCGGTTTCACCTGCAACAGATAAGCACCAGAGCCCACATTGCGGAAAGTGATGATGTTATTGCTGAAAGGATACTGCTGGCCAGGGACGGTGAAGTGCTCCATCACCGTAAAATTGCTCTGCTGAAGCTCGGTCACCGGGACTCCGAATTGAGAGACGACGACTAGAACGTTGGCCGGATGTGTATTGCCCGAAGCCGCATTCCCACCCGAACCCTGAGCATTCACCGTGAGTGCAGTGACACCTCCCGATGACTTTTCAGGCGCGGAAGGTGCAGCCTTTTTGACCTCAACCGCCGGGGCCTTCGGCGCAGGTGCCGCGACCTTATTGGGAGCCGGGACAGCCTTTGCAGCGGTTTTTGCTTTCACCGGTGCGGCTTTTGGCGCGGGCGTTTTGGCCACGGCTTTTTTTGCAACGGGTTTCGATTTCGCAGCTGGTTTTTTAGCTGCCGGTTTTTTGGCGGTTGATTTTTTAGCCATAATTTCGAATTAACAGGGAATTAATGCGGATTTATGTGAGGCTAGCAATAATCTGATCGAGTTGTCCAGCGTCTCGTTTCAATTCGCAAAACTGCGAGTCGATTTTCGGTTATGTGATTAAGATCTGCTAAGAAAAACAGCAGCAATTATGTCCTGATTGACAGTGTTTTAGTGACGTTTCCTCTCACTTCTTCTGAGGGGACTTCTTTTTCGGGGAAAGTGACTCAAAGACGAGTTGGTAGGAGTGCGCGATGAGCTCTTGGATCAACTCAGGGGGAAGGGTGCCGTCTAAAACCAGGGTGTTCCAATGCTTTTTGTTCATGTGCCAGCCGGGTTGAATGGCGGCGTAGCGATCTCTCATTTCCAATGATCGATCAGGATTGCACTTCAAATTGACCCTCGCCGGGAAGTCATCAGGAGCGGCCAGTGCAAACATCTTTCCGCCCACTTTATAGACTAAAACATCAGGCCCGAAGGGCGTAGTCTCTTCAGCTTCTGGCAAGCTTAGGCAATACGCAATCACGTCTGATAACTCCATGCGACAGAGTCGTTGGGAGACGGGCGAAAGGGAAGAGGATTCCTCCACATCAGTTTGAAGTGATTGGGAAATGCGCGGACGAACCGAGAAATTCTTTCAATTTCGCATGAAGTTTCTGACGGGCTGAGGGCCGGAAGAAATCCGCGCTTTTTGTTTGACGCAGAACACTCCGGCGGCATTAAATCGCTCCCCAATCATCCGCCTCACTCCGGATGAGTTTTTCACCCTCAAATCGACCCGATAGATACATTCCAGTATGAACAAAGCAGATCTCATTGAAGCCGTACAAAAAAACCTTGGTGGCGACACATCTAAAAGAGCCGCAGGCGACGCCGTCGAAGCTGTTCTCTCCGCCATTTTTAAGGGAGTTAAAAAGAGCAACGTGCAACTCGTTGGTTTTGGCACCTTCAAAGTAGTGAGCCGCAAAGCGCGCATCGGAAGAAACCCAGCGACCGAAGCGCCCATGAAAATCAAGGCTTCGAAGACCGTTCGGTTTGTCCCGTCAGCAGCTCTGAAGGCCTCTGTCTAATTTCGAGAAGACCCCCACCCCTATAAACCCGCATTCCGCAGTGAGCGAATGCGGGTTTTTTTCGGCCTACCTCCCAACCACCAATCAGTGGTTAAAAAGGAAGGAGGGTGAGTTGATAAGCGCCCAAGCGAGATCTTGGGCAGCCGTCAGTCGTTTGTTCACGAGTTGATCCTTGCTCAATGAACTGTCTCGGCGGAGCTGAACCAGCTTCGGATCGATCACGATTGGTTTCTGGGCACTCAGGTGCTTCTGCTCCAGCGCGACCTTTTGCGGATCGATGGGAAGAGGCTTTTTGGCCGATGCCAAAACCTTTTTGGCTGACTGAAACTCACGGTATTGATTGAGGAAATGCTCATTCAAAATGGCCGTCTGCTCTTTTGACCGTTTGGCCATGGGAGTCTTAAGCGCATCGGCCACGCTTTGAGCGGCGCCAAAGCGAACGAGCGGACTCGTGGTGACCCAAATGCGGAAGCGTCCGAGGTTGTACTTACCTCCCTGAAAAGTCTGCACCAATTGGAAGGTGAAGGTGCTGCCGCCCTCTGCTCCCGCAGGTTCAGATGGCTCAAATGTAGCTTCATGTCGGTATCCGCCCTCTGGGGAAACCGCCCATCCTTTGTCCCGATTGCCTTTTTTCAGCGCCTCGCTCACATCAAAGTTGGTCTGACTGAAGTCAGCTTTTGGTTCTTTGAGAGTGAGCAGCCCCGCTTTACCTTTCGCCCGTTTCGCATCGATGGCGGCCTGTTGAACCGTAAATTCTCCCAGCACAAAATTTCCGTCAGGTGCGAGGCCAGGGCCGTTACTCGGGAGGCGCTCGTCGGGGAGCACCTCGAGCTTGAAGCCGGTGATGCCGCTGAGTTGGGTTTTGGCGGTGAGTTGGTAGTTGCCGGGTTGTGCCTGACCTTCCGGCAGGGGCGTGGCGAGCAATGAACCATCCGGTTGCTTCTCGAGCTTCGACACGCCCACGGCGCGGACGACATTCAAATCCAACGGCACCCAGGTGGTGCTAACGTCGATGTAGCTCTCCCACCTGGACTGGAAGGGTGGTGAGGCTTTGGCGATGTTCTGTGTCGTGGTTTCGGCTGCCTTAATGCTCGCGAGTCGCGCAGCCTCTTTTTTGGCATTGTCAGGCGCGGTCTTGGTGACATGGGCGTCGAGTTCAGCCTTGGTGCTGGCAATAAGGGCGGCGCGTTCAGCTTCCGCTTTCGCAATGACGGGCTTTTGTTTTTCTTCTTCTGCCTGCCAAGCAGCGAGCAGCGATTTATTGTCAGTGTCCATGCTGGATAGCACGCCGAGTGCGGCTTGGATTTCCTTTTCCACAGGTGGTCGATTGAGGATTCGCATGAAAATTTCCTCGGCCAATTTGCGGTCATCCGGGGTCGAGGTGGTGAGTTTTGCGATCGCATTTTGCGGATCGCTAATGGCGTCTCCCACGGTGGGTCCTGACATGAGCGCCATGACGGGGCCGAGGTTAACCTCGTTGCTGCGCTCACACTCGCAAACGCTCTCACGGGCGGGCCTTCCGAAGTTTGTGAGGAATCCGTCGGGCAGTTTGATCTGCGCATCTGCCAACTGGGCGGCGCGGGTGCCCGGTGCCACGCCGGGAATTTTGGCTGTCGAGCCGGTAACGGCATAGACTGCATCAAAAAGGGTCTCCGCACTGAGCCTGCGGGCCTTTGCGTGGGAGTAGTTCACGGTGTCGTCCTCGTTCCATTTATTGGTGGAAAGGGAGAGCTGGTAAGTGCGGCTGCTGACGATGATCTTCATCAGGTGGCGAACATTAAATCCACTCTGGATGAATTCGTTGGTGAGGTATTGAAGAAGTTCAGGATTGGAGGGCGGATTGCCAGCACGGATGTCATCGATCGGCTCGATGACGCCAGTGCCCGTCAGGTAACCCCAAATGCGGTTGGCGTAGCTCATGGCAAAATAGTCATTGTCCGCAGAGGTGAGCCAGGAGGCAAACTGCTCCCGCCGCGTCGTCGCTTCCTTGGACACGAGTTCAGCATCGAAAGGAACCTTGACCGTGGCGGGCGCATTGGTACGGAGATGAATGACTTCACCCTCTTTTTTGTCGGTCACCTTCTCATAGAGTGGCTTTGCGCCCTCGACGGCAGAGCCACCAATGGTTCTGCCTGCGCTGGCTGGGTCAGCAGCCAAGTTGATCTGGGAGAAGAAGGCAGCGGTCTCGTAGTAGTTATCCATGGTCCACTTTTCGAAGGGATGATCATGGCACTTGTTGCAATTGAATCGGGTGGCCAGAAAGAGGTGCGTGGTGTTTTCGACCAATTCCTCAGGCGTGCGAACCACTTTAAAATAAGCGGCTGCGGGATTGTCCTTGGTGGAACCCGAAGCGGTGATGATCTGGTGCGCCATGCGATCATATGGCGTGTTGTCAGCGACTTGTTTTTTGATCCACTCACGCAGCCCCATGGCTCCTTCGGTTCCGAGAAATTTGCTGTTCACCTGGAGCATGTCAGCCCACTTGTTAGTCCAGTGATCCACAAACTCGGGGCTGCCAATGAGCTTGCTGATGAGCTCCTCGCGCTTCGCCCGTGAGTCGCGGGAGTCGCTGAGGAATTCACGCACGATTTCTGGCTTCGGCGGCAGGCCGGTGAGATCAATGAAGAGGCGACGGATGAAATCGGAATCACTGCAGACTCCGGAGGGCTCGATTTTCATGCGTTGCCATTTTCCAGCGACGAGTTCGTCGATCTTGTTCCAGGTTTCGGGCTGCTTCCAAACGAAGCCTGTGCGGTCCCCCATGACTGTGACAGTGGTCGCGGCATAGGAGCCCTCAAAGCGGGCGAGCACCGGAGCTTCCCCTCGGCGCAAAGTGGTCACGAGCGCTTTTTTGTCAGTCTCCACGACGTCCATGTTTCCGCTGTCGAGGTAGGCTTCTGCGGTGACGTCTTTCGTGTAGCCGCCTGCATAAGTGGCCACGATCCGCATTTGCTGCTTGGCACCTATTTTTTCCACCACGGGATTTTTGGGGAAGATCTCGATGCGTTGAACCTTTGGAGTGGCCAAGTCGAGGTGAGTGCCTTGACTGATCCAGGCTTTGATCGTCTCATAGTAGAGCTCGCCTGGCACGGTGAGCTGTCCGCCTTCATGAGGCACGGCACCACTGGCTTTCAGAAGCATCAAGGAGTGCTCGGGCGAGGCCACATTGGCCCTGCGGGAGGCGAGTTCATCACTGAAGGCAGGGACGTCAAACAGAGGGTCGTAACCGCGGAGGGAGAGTTTGAATCCAGCTTTGCCATCCTTAGCTCCATGGCAGGTGCCCATGTTACAGCCCAACTTCGAGAGCACCGGCATGACGTCTCTCACATAGTCAGGTTTCAGTGGTTGCTTCATGCCGGAGATCTCAACAGGCACGTCGGCCGTCTTCCCCATGAAGGCAATCTGCAGCACTCCCTGGCCATCGTCTGACGGGCGCACGAGTCCACGATTGCTGGTGCTCAGAATTTCACCACCCTTGAACGAGAATTTGGCCATCCGCGTGACATCGGCCAAGGTGCCGTCTGCAAGCTTCGCGGTGATGATCATCTGTGCATATTCGTTTGGCTTCGAAAGCTTGATCTGGCTGGGCTCGACCTTCATCTCGGCGATGGCGGCTCCAGCCGGCAGCGCCTCGGGTTTGTCTTCTTTATCGAGTGCGATACGCACGGTGTCATCGGCAATAACGTCACTAGCGGCAAGCTGCTTTTTCTCGACGAGGGGCACACTCAGAAACTCCTTGGCGATGGCGCCTGACTCCGTGTTGATGAGCCGGATTTTGCCATCCTGACCCGCCGCCGCGACGGTCTTGCCATCTGGACTGAAGGTTACCGCATAAATGCCCCCCGTGTTGATCTGAAGGGATGCGAGTTGCTTCACATCTTTGGTGACGTAGGCCTGAATCGTGGGGTCGGTGTCAGCCTTGTGATTGGGGGTCTCGACGATTTTTTTCACTTCATCGGGAAGTGCGCTGTCGTACTCAGAACTGTAGATGTTCACGGTGCCACTCGCGTTGTAGCTGGAGCCCGCCACGATCCGTTTTCCATCAGGGGAGAAGTCCACACCGAAGATGCGGCCCTTCATGGCTGGGAATTTGCGGATGAGGTTGGCGTTGTCACCAATCACGCGCTTCGTGATGCGCTCCATGCGGTAGATCTGTGGGACACCGTCCGTGCCACCGATGAGAATCTCATTCCGCGTCGGATGCCGCGCCAGCGCGTGCACACCGCCCTTCAACGCCCCAGGCGTGATGGAGGTGATGTTGTCCACAAAACGTTGCGTGGCGACCTCCGTGAGTTTGACACTCATGTCACGACCGGCGGTGGCGACAAACTGACCACCCAAGCCCCAGACCGTATCGAGCACCCAATCACTGTGCGAGAGCAGGAAGGCCGTTTGTTTCCCCGTGGTGGCGTCCACTGCACGCATGGCGTTATCTGAGGCACCGAAGGCGATCTGTTTACCATCGGGTGACCAGCTGGCACCGTAGATGGTGTCAAAAGTTTCACTCTTGGAGAGTTCCAGCTTCTTCTTTTCGACATCCCAAACCTGAAGTTCACCCATTCGCGCGGGGCTGCCGCCACTGACGGCGATTTTTTTTCCATCGGGCGACCATGCGACTTTCTGAATGCGCTCTGAGAGACCCACGAAACGTGCCGCAATGCCACTGCCGTCTGATTTGTGCACGAGCACTTCATGATATCCTGCGACTGCGATGAACTGACCATCCGGTGAATAGTCGATGGATGTGATGGCCGGCGGCGTGACGTAGACCGGCGGGTGCTCCATATCCCACTGTGCTTTGGCCGAAGCCGGCGTGTCGTCCTTAGCGCCCTCGGAGATCCAACGGCTGATCAGCGCGACTTGGCTCTCGTGCAAAGGATCGGCTTTCTGGGGCATTTCCACTTTTCCTTCCGCATTGGGCCGGATGAGCTTCAGCAGATTAGACTCTTCCGGTTTACCCGTGACGACGGCATTCCCTTCCTCGCCACCCTTCAGGAGGGCAGCGAAGTCGGTCATGATGTAGTCACCCTTTTTTTTCGCGGGCTGATGGCAACCGTTGCACTGCGCCTGAAAGATGGGGCGAATGTGTTTGTAAAAGGAGACCGGCTTGCTGGGGTCGATCACTTCCTCTTTTTTCGGAGGTGCCGCGTGAGAAAGGACGGTAGAGCCCAAAAACGAGAAAAGGGCGGGGGCGAGGAAGGATGAGATCGAGCGACGGTGCATAGGGCGAAAGAGGTTGGGACGCCTAATACGTGGACAAACCGAGCTCTCTTGCGCTCTGAGCCCGACCTAACGATAGCCAATGCCGAAGGCGCGGACGAGAGAAAAGCCGACGGCGGTAATGATGCCCCAATTCATGACGGAGAGAATGAGCGGCAGTTTGATACCCGTTGTGTAAACGAGGAGGAGGCCAAGGATGGGATAGAAAGCACAGCCGATGCAAAAAACGGCAATGGCCCAGTAGACCCATTTTCCGATATAATGATCGTTGGTAAAGGCCGATGCCGCAGGCAGGGACCCGAACAAGAGGCAAAGGGCGGTGATCTTGAAGAGGGGCTCGCTGGAGAAGAATGAAATGCCGAGTGCGATCACAGAAAGGAGGGCCATTCCACCGACCACGATACCTTCCCATTTTTCCCGGGTTTTTAGACTGAGCCGGGCATACCGGTCTGCGAGCATAAAAAGGGAGCTGAGTCCTCGCGCCAGACTGGACCAGAAGACGAGCAAGAGCCAAGCACCCACGAGGAGGGAAGCTGCCCAAGGCGCCGTTTCCTTGAGCAGATTACTCGTCCATCGGTAAACGAGGTAACCGCCGATCCAAAAGGCGGTCTGTCTTCCTCCGGTGAGCTTGTTGATGAAAGCGTCAAATTGAGGAAGGCTGCGGTAGATCCAGGACCGAGCGCGATAACTCTCGACGAGTCCAAGCCGTGCACCTTCGTGATTGGGGTTGAGCCGGAGGGCTTCGCGAAAGTGTTGATTGGCTTTGGCCGTGTCTCCTTTACGCAGAGCATTCCAGCCAGCGCTTGAGTGGGCACTGTCATCCTCGGCATGGTTCTCCAGTTGGTAACGGACGAGGTGATCGTGATCCTCGTGTTTCCCCTGTTGGAGAAGTGCAGCAGAGAGGAGTTCAGCCGCGACGGTGTCATCCGGATCAAACTCCAGAGCCTTCCGTGCAGAGGTCTCGGCAGCGGCCCATCTTTTGAGTCGGACTTGGGTTCGGGCCAGAGCGGTGTGTGCAAGTCCGCTTTCAGGATCAAGTCGGATGGCCTCAGTCGCTTCGAGCAGAGCTTGTCTGAACGGCGCATCCTGCCCCTCTTTGGCGGAGGCCCCGATGGCGAGGGAGTAGATGCTGCGATTGAAGGAATCTTCGGGGGAGTGGCTCACCGCTCGGGCTGCAGTGTCGACAGCTTTGGCTTCCTGGCCTTCGGTGCTGATCCGGCAAATGGCAAGGAGCGCGTAGGTGGTGTCCTCGCTGGGCACGATCCGAATTGCCTGCGTGAACCATTCTGCCGCATCTGCGTAGCGACTCCGCCCCATGAGGGAACGCCCGCGTGACATGCAGGCTTCATAATCGGGCATTTCCTCGTCTGAGTTCATCACCAGCGCGCTCTATTTTTGATTCCCAAGTGATTCAGGACATCGTCATAAAAGCCGCTTTGATTGGCATAAAGGGCATAGTTTTTAGCGCTCTCAAACCACGCGCGGGTCGTGGGTTTGTGTCGGGCGGCAGATTTATTCAGATCCTTTTTGCTCAAAGGAATGACCTTGCCGGTCTTCATGGCTTAGTTGAGCACGTCCTCTGTGGCGAGATCAAAGACTGCCTTGAGATCGGCTCCGCTGAATCCATCGGTCTTTTTGGCCAAGGCCCTTGGGTCGAGTTCACCGATGGGTTTTTTCGCAGACATGACCTCGATGATGGAACTGCGCGCACCCTCGTCAGGCGGCGGCACAAAGAGTGAACGATCAAAACGACCTGGGCGCAGGAAGGCAGGGTCGATGTGCCACGGTGCATTGGTGGCACCGATGATGAGCACTCCTTCATTTTCAGATTCGGCTCCATCCATTTCGCTGAGGAACTGATTGATCAAGTTCCGTCCAGCGCTTTGTCGCAGATCTTTTCGATCGGAAGCGAGGGCATCCACTTCATCAAAGAAGAGAATGCATGGCGCGTTCTTCCGCGCCTGCTAGAACACTTCATGCATGTTTTTCTCGGATTTTCCGATCCACATATCAATGATTTGATGCAGCCCGAGACTGATAAAATTGGCTTGGATTTCACCTGCCGTGGCTTTGCTGATCAGCGTCTTGCCGCAGCCCGGAGGTCCGTAAAGAAGCACACCACCTCCCACCTTCTTGTCGTAGGCTTTGAATAATTCCGCATGTTGCAATGGATAGATGATTTTCATTCGGATCTCTTCCTTCAGCGCGTCCGTGCCGCCGATGTTTTTGAAGGCGAGTTTGGGTTTTCTAAAATCGGCCAAGCCCAAATCAAAGGCTGCACCGCCGCGAGGGTAGCCGTCATCGTCATTCACCGACTCCACGAAATCTCCGCCGGAACTGATACCTCCTTTTTTGGGTTTGCTTTCCGACGAACGGTCAGTGGCGAGAGTTTTCTCCAGCCCTTCATCCGACAGGCTTGGGTCCAAATTTTTGGCGCGTTCAAAAAGGGTGCGTGCTCGAGTCAGATCACCCTCGCCGGCGACGAGACGACTCAGAAAAGCGAATGCGCTCGCGCAGTTGGGTTGTTCCTCTGCCAGTTGTTCTGCACGCACAATGGCCTCGGAAGTTTTTTCCTTCTAACATGGCCACTTGGGCCAGCCCCAGTTTTGCTTCCGCACAATGCACATCCAGCCGGACCACGCTCAAGTAGGCCGTCCGCACATCCGTTAGTTGAAACTCATCTGCACACGCTTTGGCTTAGAGCAGGTGGAGGGGCACATTCTCAGGCGAGTGCAGAAGTGCTAAGCGGAGGAATTCAATCTGCGATGCCATGAGTGCCCATCACAGCGACAGAGGGGGTTGTTGGCAAGAACGGATTGCGGATTCAAACCGATTTCTGGGAGAAGATCCCATGTATCACCCGGCCATTCATCGACGGCATCATAATGTTGGGTTCTGATGACAAGGTCTGACTTTATCGTCCGTAGTCTTGCACCACGAACGATGAACACCCCTCTCTTCCGCTCCTCCATGGATCGTCGGGATTTCCTGACGGCCTCGACTTTGGGACTGAGTTCCCTTCGGTTTGCGCGTGGAGTGAGCGCCTCCACCGGACCCGCACTGCCGGCGGCCACCTTGGCCAAACCGGCAAAGTCAACGGTGCTCTTTTTCCTCTGTGGCGGAGCCTCCCACATCGACATGTGGGATATGAAGCCCGAGGCACCGATGGAGTATCGAGGTGAATTCAAACCCATGCGCACGACGGGTGCAGACATCCAGCTCTGTGAGCATCTACCCCTTTTGTCAAAACAGGCGCATCACTTCGCGTTGGTTCACGGCATTACCGATGCTGGCCGCGCCACGGGGGATCATCATGCCGGCTACTACTACAATCTTACCGGCCACGCACCAGACCCCACCTTCAAGCAGCAAGGCAATGATCGTCGGCCGTACGCGGACGACTGGCCCTACATGGGCAGTGTTGTCGGCATGAAAAGGCCCAAGCACCCGCGCTTGCCACAGATCGTCTCGCTGCCCCACAAGCCGAGCAAACTCCCCTACACCCGCCCCGGGCAGTTTGCGGGACGCATCGGCATGGAGCATGATCCGTTTTATCTGACAGGCAGCTTTGATGAGCCGCTTCAATTTGATGCACCGACGATTACCATGGGCGGCGGAATGACGGCTGCACGCATGCAGGATCGGCAGGCACTGTTACACGCGCTGAATCAGACTCGACGGGAATTGGATCATGAGATGCAGGTCCAGAGCTACCTCCGCCAGCAAGAGCGCGCGTTTGATCTCCTGTCATCAACTGGCACGGCCAACGCCTTTGACATCAAAGCTGAGCCCGACAAATTGCGCGATCGTTACGGCCATGACATCAATGGCATGAGCCTTCTCATGGCGCGGCGCATGGTCGAAGCGGGGGTGCCCTTCGTCACGGTATTTTGGAAAGAGGATGAAAGCACCGCCAAGCAGTGCAAAAGCGCGGGTGGCTGGGATACTCACGGCGATAACTTTAACTGCTTGCGCCAATACCTCCTGCCGAAATTCGACCGCGCCTTCTCCGCCTTCCTCGAAGATCTGTCCTCGTGTGGTCTGCTTGATGAAACGCTGGTGCTCGTCACCAGTGAGATGGGGCGTATGCCGAAGGTGGGAGATCGCCGCTCGGGCGGTGTGACTGGCGCAGGCCGTGACCATTGGACAGCGTGCATGAGCGTGCTGATGGCAGGCGCTGGCATTCAGGGCGGGCAGGTCGTCGGCGAGACCGACGCACGCGCCGAGTTTCCAAAAGACCGCCCCATCTACCCCGAAGACATCACGAAGACAGTCTATTACGCCATGGGCATCCAAGACCTAGAGGCCAAGGACAAACTCGGCCGTGTCTACAACCTCCTCGATGAGGGCAAACCGCTGACCGAGCTGTTTGGCTAATCGAGTTCTCCTCTATTATGCATCGCTCCCTCATCGCGTCCTTGTTACTCGTCCCGCTCTTCCTTCATGCCGAAGACTGGCCGCAATTCCGCGGAGGTAATGCGAGCGGTGTATCCTCTTCCAAAGGTCTGCCGATCGAGTTCTCAATCGATAACAACATCGCGTGGAAAGCCAAGCTCGGAGAAGGTATCGGCTCCGCGATTATCAAGAACAAACGCGTCTTTGTGACGGCGATGGCCGGCGACTCGAAGGCCGTTGTTTATTGCCTCGATGCCGCCAGCGGGAAGCAGTTTTGGCGGGCCGAGTTTGAAACCGGCACGCTCCCGCGCATCACTCCTCCGAACAGCCATGCATCCTCGACGCCAGCCACGGATGGCGAGCGGGTGTATGTGCATTTTAGCACTCTCGGATTACTTGCTTTTGATTCTGCCACGGGCAAGGAAGTCTGGCGCTACTCCATGCCGCGTCCGGCTTACCTCATGGACTGGGGCGCGGCGTCCTCGCCCATCGTGCACGAGGGCCTGGTCATCTTTTGCCAGGACGATGATCTTGCACCCTTCGTCGTCGCGGTAGATGCAAAGACGGGGCAGGAGAAATGGAAAACGCTGCGCAAAGACATGCTGGCCGGATATGCGCTGCCGGTGCTGTGTGAGGCAAATGGCCGCACCGATCTCGTCATCGCAGGCAGCGGTAAATTGAAAGGCTACGATCCCTCCACGGGCAAGGAACTCTGGACCTGCAACACGCTCCTCCGCACCATCATGACTTCTCCCGTGGTGAATGACGGCATCATTTACATCGCCGTGCAGAGCTACGGAGACTCCACACGCACACTGAAGCATGCGCTGCTGGAGTGGCTGGATACGAACCAAGACAAGATCCTCTCCCGTGACGAGACACCGAAGGAATTCCACGAGCGATTTGATGAGTCAGACAAAAACAAAGACAAGCTCATCGGCCCAGACGAGATCGATACTGCCTTCCAATCACCCGACAACATGGCTGCGGGTGGAAACATCATTCAGGCCATTAAAGGGGGTGGCAGTGGTGATGTGACAACGACGCATTTGCTCTGGAACTTGGATCACAAGACGCCTTCTAATCTCTCCTCTCCCTTGTTTTACAACAACCGTCTTTACCTCGTGAAGAGCGGCGGAATGTCCAGCTGCTACGACGCGAGGGATGGAAAGATCCTCTGGGACCGTAGTCGCATTGGCAACTTCGGAGACCATTTTGCATCGCCAGTCGCTGCCGATGGCAAAGTGTATGTCGCAGGAAAGAACGGCTTTGTGGTTGTGCTCGAAGACGGCCCTGAGTTGAAGGTTCTTGGCAAAAACGACATCAGCGAAGAAATTATCGCCACGCCGAGCATCGCCGATGGCCGTCTTTTCATTCGGACGCGCGAAAATCTCTTTTGCATCGCCACCGGAGCTTCGGGTCCAGCTTTGGCTACTACAGGCGGCACGGCACAAAGCCTCGAAATCGTCTCCCGTCCTGTGAGTGGTTCCCGTATCTGGAATGGCTATACCGGCAACGCAATGGGCCAAGAATCATGGAGCGACCCTGAGCTCGATCAACGCCTCGAACAACTCAAGAAGCTCAACTTCACAGCCCTCGCCATTCCGACCACGATCACACCTTTTGCCCCCATCCGGGTGGATGGTGACACGGCAGGTCGCAAAGCCTTTGGCGGAGCCAGAACCTTTGAGAACGCCGATGTGGTGGCCATCACCGCCCGGCTTCGTGAAAAGGCCACCAAGCTTGGCTTCGAGATTGTTGAGGCGAAGCCTGCCCAAGCCTCCGTGCTGCCGCACCTGGAATTCAGCGACGAAAAATCCCTCAGTGATCTGGTCACCCCGATGTGCGGGGAAGGCGTCGCGGAACGCATGTGGCTGGGCTTCCAGGAAATCGGCAAAGCGAACCAACTCATCGCGGAGCACGATCCGAGACTCGGCATCCCGACACCTGACATGCTCACACGGCATCTCGATTCCAAAGAAACGCTCCCCGACTGGCTCACGCAGGTAAAGACCCACTACCTCAATGCCATGAATGAGATGTACCGCGCCAACACGCGCGCTCGTGAGGGCTCTCGCAGCCTCACGCTCTATCACGCGAAGCGACTGGAGTTCACGTTCCACTTTGTCACTTGCGTCGAGAACCTCTACAAAGCCCATGACTCCGCTGCGCGTTCGGAGTCCTTGATTGCCGCCGTCGAGTCTCTCTACAACGCGCTCAACTCGTATGCCGATGCCGCCCGCGACTCCGGCGACCGTGGCGCCATTGCTATGCTGAATGAGCACGGCTACCGCGTGCTCACTCGATTGAAAGCCAAGTGATCCATGCCAATTCTCGACCGATTCAATCTCACCGGACGCTGTGCATTGATCACCGGAGGCTCGCGGGGCCTCGGTTTGGAAATGGCACGCGCCCTCGGTGAAGCTGGAGCTCAAGTCATCATTGCCGGATCGAGTGCGGAGCATCTGCACAAAGCCTGCGAGGAATTGTGCAGCGAAGATCTCCATGTCACCTCCATCCAGGCTGATCTCTCAAAGCCCGAGGAAGCTGAGCGACTCTGCGATGTCGTGCTGCGTGATCATGCTCCTATCGACATCCTCATCAACAACGTTGGCGGACGGCGCATCAACACACCGACCGAGGACCTAGCGCTCGAAGACTGGCAGCGCATTCTTGATTTAAATCTCACGCAGGCTTTCATCCTCACGAAACGCCTCGGTGGTGCAATGATTCCGCGAAAGTGGGGACGCATCATCAATATCTCCTCCATCAATGCCCTCTGGCCCGGCAAAGCGATGCGCGGGCGCAGCTACGAGGCAGCCAAAGGCGCGTTGACGATGTTCACGAAGGCCACCGCTGCTGACTGGGCTGTGCATGGCATCACGGTGAATGCCATCGCGCCGGGGCCTTTTCTCACGGAGGCGAACCAAAGGTGGATCGATGAGAAGCCGGAATTCGAAGGCGAATTCGCCAGTAGCATCCCCATGGGACGCTGGGGCAGTCCGGAAGAGATCGCCCCACTCGCCCTTTACCTCGCCAGTGATGCCAGCAGCTACATGACGGGCAGTGTGCTCGTCATTGATGGTGGTAAGCTTCTATGGTGAACTTCATTCAATCCATGGCCCCTCCCAAAAACGAACTCCGCGGTGTTCTGCCTGTTTTTCAGACGCCGTGGCACGATGATGAGACCCTTGACCTCGAAACACTCGAGCGTGAGATCTCCTGGCTCTACGACTGCGGGGCCAATGGCATCGTGATGGCGATGGTCTCTGAAACCCTGCGCCTCGATAGTGAGGAACGTGAGCAACTCGCCGCCGCTGCCTGCCGCCTGGGTCATGACCGAGGCGTGGTTGTCATCAGCGTGGGTGCTGAATCCTCCAAAGTGGCCGAGCGCTATGCCAAGCACGCTGAGAGCGTTGGTGCGGATGCGGTGATGGCTATTCCGCCGGTCTCCATCGGTATTGGCCAGAGTGAACTGCTGGGCTATTACACACGAATCATCCGCGCGGTCCGCATTCCCGTCATCGTGCAGGACGCGAGTGGTTATGTCGGTAAACCAATGCCGATCGAGATGCAGGCGACATTGCTCGACGAGTTTGGTCCCGAGCGCGTGCAGTCCAAACCCGAGGCATCTCCCATCGGGCCAAAGTTGAGCGAACTCCGCAATGCGACGAAAGGTCGCGCTCGTGTCTTTGAAGGTACTGGCGGCATCGCACTCATCGATTCCTTCAAGCGTGGCGTCGTCGGCACCATGCCTGGGGCAGATCTTGTTCGTGGCTTGGTGCAGCTTTGGAAAGCGCTCGAAGCCGGGGATGCCGAAAGAGCAGACCGCATCCACGGGCCACTGGCGGCGCTCATTTCGATGCAGACGAGTCTGGATGGTTTTCTCGCCGTGGAGAAGCATCTCCTCGTCCGCCAGGGCATCTTCAAAAACACGCTCGTGCGTGGTCCGGTGGGCTTCAAACTCGATGAAGAAAGCAAGCTCGAGGTGGA
>CAMBPV010000034.1 GCA_945869695.1 Prosthecobacter debontii | reverse complement strand
TGATTCCCAGTTCCCTCCCTGCTCCCGACAGTCCAGACACGCCAGACACGCCTGTCAGGCGTGCCGAAATCATCGAATAAACCGGGGATATTTTCCTCGGAATTGAAATCCATCACTTTGAGTAAACCTAAACGAGCTTTCATTTGGCCAATATTCTGGACGCTCAGTTCAGTCTTGGGCTTATCCGCGCTCCTTTACTTTAATCCCACCGCGAGAGAGGTGATCGGGGGGGCAGCTCTGACCACCTTCCAAGTGATCACATCACCCTTTATTCTCGAGTCATCCCTCGTTTTGATCGGCATCTGCGTCGTCCTCGCATTGAGTCAATGGCGGATGGATGAAGATGCCAAAGATGAATGGGTCTACCTTGAGCCGGTGAGCAAAGAAACCACTGAATCACCAGCCCCCGATTCGGCTGGCGAACTACCCAGCGGAAAAAGCTGAGTGACTTCGGCGGAATCGCGAATTGAAGTCGTATCAAGAGTCGATAGCTCCCGGCGAATCGAAGTTGATTTCGCCCTCCTGCATGCTTCACTCTCACCCTCACAAAATGAACGCTGAAACCAAATCAACACCCTCATCCCAGAATGGCTTCTGGTTCCTCGCCAACATCGGACTCGGGGGCTTTTTCGCGATTTTTGCTCTCTACTGGGGTGCAAACCTGGTTCTCGGCGGAATCAAAGCCTCGCAGAAGCTCCGTGCTCCAGCACCAGCCCCCGTGCAGGCTGAAACTGCGGCCCCAGCGCCAGCAGCAACTCCTGCCGCCAAGACCGAAGCCGCCGCGACTCCCGCAGCACCTTCAACCGCGGGTGTCACCGAGGTCACAATCAAGCCAGATTTGGGTAACCCGCTGATGTACGACACGAAAACCTTTACCGTCAAAACGGGCCAGACCGTGAAACTGACCTTCAACAATACACACCCCGCCGTCCCCCAACCGCATAACTGGGTCCTCGGTAAAGTCGGGACCAAAGACAAGCTTCTCGCCGCCGCTATGGCCGTCATGACGGACCCGAGAGGCCTTGAGAAGGGTTACATCCCAGAATCACCCGATGTGCTCCAGCACACGAAACTTCTCCAACCCAACACGAGTGAGACCATTGAGTTCGTCGCTCCTGCTTCCGGAGATTACCCCTACATCTGCACCTTCCCGGGTCATGGCATCATGATGAACGGAGTGATGAAAGTCGAGTAGCGCTCAGACCTCGAACGCCGGGAGCTGCCTACCCTGATGCAATGGCTCAAAAGACTTCTCTGCCTTCTTTTTGGAGGAATCTTTGGTTACTCGGGGATCATGAAACTAGGGGATCCCGGTCTGTTCCTTGTCGACATCCGGGGCTTTGACATGCTGCCAGATCCATTCGCCGCCTGGCTGGCTCTTCTTTTGCCTTGGGTCGAAATCATCTGTGGTTTAGCCGTGATCTCGGGCCTATTCCGCTCCGGGGGGCTCCTGGTATTGAATCTGTCCCTTGTCATGTTTTTCGGGGCGATCGCCTATGCACAGTTCCGGGGCCTCGACATCAAATGTGGCTGCTTTGGAGCGAGTCAGGGCGTCTCGAACTACCTTGAACTCTACATCCGCGACGGCTTACTGCTTTTGGTCGGTGCCGCTCTCCTCCTCACCGTAAACAAAAAATCTGAGCGACTCGTCCCCAACCCGAAGACCTGAACTGAAGAACGGACAAATTTGATCCGAACGATTGACAAGAGAACCATCCGGCCTAATCTACCAACCCGCAGCAAGCGTCCAAAGCCGCCGCTACGCGTCACGCATCCATAGCTCAACGGATTAGAGCATCTGACTACGGATCAGAAGGTTAGAGGTTCGAATCCTCTTGGGTGCACCATTTTTAGCCGTCATTTCATGGTAATCTGTCGCCATTTCGGGATCGAAAAGTTGGCAACCGCAGTTTCCACCGCATCGCTACGAGACGCAGGATCAAAATCACTGCCATTCCGAGATAACGATGCACATCTGAAGCAGGTAGTGACTCTCGCAAGAAGACGAAGGTCAGCGCTCCAGCAAACACCGCCGTCGCATACAAATTTACGTCAGGTTGAAACACCAGCGGCAGTTCTCCACGCAGGACATCGCGTAAAATGCCGCCCGCGACGCCGGTGACGATGCCCAGCAGAATAGCCACGATACCGGGCGTTCCGAAGGCGAGCGCCTTTTCCGTCCCAGCGATGCCAAACAGCGCCAATCCAAATGCATCGGCAACATCCAGCATCCTTGGTGGCGCGTGGACAAAACGCGCCGCCACAAAAGTCACTGCCGCCGCAATCAGCGCCGTCCACACAGCCTGCGGCTGCTCAATCCAGAACACCGGACGCACACCCAGGCACAAATCACGAATCGTTCCGCCACCCACCGCCGTCAACAGCGCAAGCACCATCACACCAAATAAATCCATCCGCTTCCCCTCCGCCGCCAGCACAGCGGAGATCGCACACACCGCGACGGCAAAGTATTCGATCCAAGCGGGCATGAGTCAGCGGTTCAGATAATGTTTAATTCCATTCAAAAATACCTGCACAGCTACCCTGACCAACCGAATGCCGGATAGTGTGTCCATACTCAATTCGAAAAGGTTTTTGTGAAATCAGCCCACAAATTATCCACTGACTTCCCAGTGATCTCTTTCCACAACTCATCGCGATACTTCCCCACACGGAGCGCTGCGTTCAGGTTCACCACCAAACCGGCTCCATGTTGCTTCTCACACCATTCGAGAAACATCGCTGTCGTCTTGTAGGCGTCCTTGTAGCTTGCGAGTCGTGTAAGCTTCGGCCTCGCAGCCTGTGGCTCAAAATGCACGATGCGTACCCAGTCCGCGATGCCCTCCACCAGCCATCCCGGACCACCCGCTGGATACGACTGCACCACATGTGTCAGTTCATGTGCCACCATGCCCCTGTCATCTGGATGGGCGCGCACGTATGCCGCCGAGATCGTAATCTTGCCATCCGCCGCATGCGCAACGCCCTTCATGGCCGGATCAAAATACAACGTCACCTCTTTGGGAAATAGAAAGCCTTCGGAAGAAAGCAACGCGGCGATTTTCGGACACCACTCCACACAAAGTGTCCCTGCTTGGCTTCCCCACTCCTTCAAATCAACCGCATCATTCGTGTCCACCAACGCTGTGACTTGGTTCGAGCTGATCTTCGTCACAGTGCGTGACTGCTCCGCGAAGCTCGTGGAGGCAAACAAGATCAGCAGGAAGCGAAATTTCATACCCGATTACACTCCAAGCTGATTCTTGACCTCGACGAAACCTTTGACCGCCCTTTCCAAATCCTCACGCGTGTGTGCCGCACTGATCTGGGTGCGGATGCGAGCTTTGCCCTGCGGCACGACGGGGAAGCTGAAGCCGATAACATAGATACCGTGCTCCAGCATGGCATCGGCAAACTTCGAGGCCAACGCGGCATCGCCGAGCATCACGGGCACGATGGGATGCTCGCCAGGCACGATGTCAAAGCCCGTGGCGGTCATTTCGTTGCGGAAGAAGCGCGTATTCGTCTCCAGGATGTCGCGCAGCTTGGTGGACCGCTTTAACAAATTCAGCGCCGCGATGGACGCCCCCGCGATGCTCGGACAAAGCGTATTCGAGAACAAATACGGCCGCGAACGCTGACGCAGGAGCTCGATGATCTCCTTCTTCCCACTCGTATAGCCGCCGCTGGCGCCACCGAGCGCTTTGCCGAGCGTTCCGGTCAAAATGTCGATTCGACCCATCACACCGCAATGCTCATGCGTTCCGCGTCCCTGCGCTCCCATGAAGCCGACAGCGTGGGAGTCATCCACCATCACCAGCGCGTTGTGTTTATCCGCCAAATCGCAAATCGCCTTCAGCGGCGCGATGTAGCCATCCATCGAAAAAACGCCATCCGTCGCGATCAGCTTAAAACGAGCCCCGTTCGCATCCGCAGCGATCAATTGGGCCTCCAGATCGGCCATGTCGCAGTTCTTGTAGCGATAGCGCTGCGCTTTGCACAAACGAACGCCATCGATGATCGATGCGTGGTTCAGTTCATCGCTGATGATCGCGTCCTGTGCGCCAAGAATCGTTTCAAACAAGCCGCCATTCGCATCAAAGCACGATCCATAAAGAATCGTGTCCTCCGTGCCGAGAAAGTCCGTCAGCGAAGCCTCCAGCTCTTTGTGAACGCCCTGTGTGCCGCAGATAAAGCGCACGCTCGCCAACCCGTAACCCCACTGTTCCAGCGCATCATGTGCCGCCTGTCGCACCTTCGGATGTTGCGCGAGTCCGAGGTAATTGTTCGCGCACATGTTGAGCACTTCCGCACCGCCATTCGCCCGCACCAGCGTGCCCTGAGGCGTGCTAAGCACACGCTCGCGCTTGTAAGTGCCTGCGGCACGAATGGATTCGAGCTGGGCGGTGAGATGGTTTTGAAAAGCAGGGATCATGGCTCAATGAGACGGTGTAATTCTGAGTTGCCGATTGGATCAATATAGATGCGCACAGAGTGTAACGGCTTGGTTGTAGATGTGTAGTCAAACACCCAGCTACCAAATTCCCACGATTCCCGAGTATCGGGAAAAGCGCTGATTGAAAGGTCTTCTTTGGTTACATAATCAGCCAATGCGTTTGTAGCTGTGTGTCTTGCATGTTCTAGACTGAGTTGAAATGCTCCTGCCAATATGAGTGCGGTAAGCGTCACCCAGGCGATAAGTCGATATCGTTTCATAAATCAATTGCTCCAGTCGAGCACGACTTTGCCACAGTTGCCGCTTTCCATGGCGGCAAAGCCTTGTTCGAAGTCAGTGTAGTGGAATCTGTGGGTGATGACCGGTTTGATGTTCACGCCGCTTTCGAGCATGACACTCATCTGGTACCAAGTTTCGTACATCTGACGACCATAGATGCCGTGGATGGTGAGCATGTTAAAGATGACCTTGTTCCAGTCGATGGCGATCTGCTCACTCGGGATGCCTAGCATGGCGATCTTACCGCCGTGGCACATGTTATCGATCATGTCGCGGAAGGCAGCTGCGTTCCCGCTCATCTCGAGGCCGACATCGAAGCCTTCTTTCATGCCGAGCTGCCGTTGAACATTGGCGATGTTTTCTCTCTTCACGTTCACAGCTCGGGTGGCACCCATTTGCCGCGCGAGGTCCAGTCGATACTCGTTCACATCCGTGATGACGACGTGTCGCGCTCCCGCGTGTTTCACCACCGGGATGGCCATGATTCCGATCGGGCCGGCACCGGTGATCAAGACGTCTTCGCCCAAGCATTCGAATGCGAGAGCGGTGTGAACCGCATTTCCGAAGGGATCAAAAATGCTGGCCACTTCCTCGTCCACACCTTCGCGGTGATGCCAGACGTTGGTCATGGGCACGCTGATGTATTCAGCAAAGGCTCCCGTGCGGTTCACCCCGATTCCGACGGTGTCTTTGCACAAATGACGACGTCCGGCGAGGCAGTTGCGGCAGCGCCCGCAGACCACATGGCCCTCCGCACTCACGATTTCGCCAGCATGGAAGTCATTCACATTGCTACCCACGGCCACGACCTCCCCAACGAACTCATGTCCCACCACCATCGGCACCGGAATGGTCTTCTGCGCCCAGGCGTCCCACTTGTAGATATGCAAGTCGGTGCCACAAATGCCGGTTTTATGGACCTTGATCAGGACGTCATTGATGCCGACTTCGGGTTCGGGCACGTCCTGCAGCCAGAGACCGCGTTCGGATTTGGATTTAACGAGTGCTTTCATGAGTATGGCGACATGTTGGATGATGATCCGATATACTGGCAAATAAAACTTTCTAATTTACAAGAGCATCATGCGTTATATTGGCCGACAATGCCCACGAAAGCCAAGACCCGCATCCCAGAAACCAGCCCCGAAGCTCTCAATGAAAACTTAGGCAAGCGGGTGAAGAAGCTGCGGGGTGATCGTGGTTGGTCGCTCGAGGATCTGGCAACAGCCAGTGGCGTGAGTCGCTCGATGCTCAGCGAGATCGAGCGTGAAAAAGCCAATCCGACGCTCACCGTGACTTTTCGCATCGCGCGTGCTTTTGGGCTCACCTTGCAGGAGCTCATCGAGAGCGCAGAGGCCAGCGCATCCAAAATCCAAGTCATCCGTGCCAGCGATCGCGCACAAGTTTACCGCAGCGATAAGCAGTGCGAGATCCGCACCCTCTCGCCGATCAATCTGGAGAAGGACGTCGAGTTTTACGAGGTCAGTCTCCGCCCGGGCGGTGCCCTGCGCAGTCAGGCCCATTTCGAAGGCACGCGCGAGTTTCTGACCGTCGAAGAGGGCAGCGTTCGGATCGAATCCGATCAAGATAAAGACGACCTCACCAAGGGCGACTCCGGCACTTACCGCGCCGACGTGCCCCATGCTATCGTCAACACAGGCAAAGCAGATGCCCTCGTCTTCCTGGTCGTCATTTACCGCTAGCCAACCATGAACCAATCCGTCATTCTCCTTTTTATCGCCACTTTTGCTCTTCACGCGCAGATGCCGCCGGCGCTCGTAAACGCTGAGCGCGCTAAAATTCTCGAAGGTGTTCAGTCCGTGCCGAAATCCGGTGCACCAGGTCCGATCGGCATCTGGGGAAACATCGCGTTTCCGATCTTGTCGGCGCCCGACAAAGACGGGGTCGAGATGGCTGTGGCAGCAGCCGCAGGTTATGCAAAAGGACGCATCATCCTGTTTGGCCATAACAGCTTCCTGGATGGCGGCATCGGTGGCGATCATGCACAACTCATGAAGAACTGCGTCAAATGGGCAGGCAACAAGGAGAAGCCCCGTGTCGGATTGAAGGGCTCCAACGCCATCGCCTTTTACAAACAACAGGGCTTCGATGCGGAGAGCGTAACGGAACTCACGCCCAAACAACTCAATGAATACGATGTCGTCATCGTCAACATGCAGGGTGTTGTCAGTAATGAGGAAGGCGCGGCGGTGGCCGAGTTTGTCAAAGGCGGCGGCGGATTCATCGGTGGCATGACGGGTTGGGCCTTTGATCAGACGAGCGGCGGCAAAGACTTAGCGGTGTCTCATGGGCTCAATCAAGCAATCATGGCAGCTGGCGTGGCCATCACCGACATGAGTGCCTTTGACAATCTCCGTCGCTTTGAGGCGCGCTTCGAATTGCCGCAGATGATGAATGCCTCTGACGCCATCGCTTCGATCAAAAAGCAGCGCGAAGGCGGACCCACACTCGATGCGGCGGCGATGAAACAAGGCACAAACGCCATTCAATTGGCCATGGCCTCACAGCCTCCTGGACGAAACAATCTCCAAACAGCCGTGCTCGCCGCACTGGGAAATGCAGGTGCCGATTCAGCAATCCCCACCAAACAAGCCCCACTGACGTTAGACAAACACGCGACCCAACGCTTGCGACTGGGCATGGAGACGCGCGTGCTGCGTCTCTCTTCCGGCGAAGGCATTGCCCCCCATCCCGCCCACGAAGTCTTCCCCGGCAAAGTCCCCGCCGATGCGGAGCGAATCACCAGCGAAGTCAAAGTGATACCCGGCATCAACGGCTGGACCAGCACTGGCCTCTATGCCGCCGCCGGCGAAACGATCACCGTCACCTTACCGGAGAACCTCGCTGACAAAGGCTACGCGTTGCGCATCGGCTGCCATAGCGATACGCTCTATCATCTGGATAAATGGGAACGTGCCCCCGACATCACACGCAGCGTGCCCTTGACCACATCCACGACCGAAATGTCTTCTGCCTTCGGCGGTCTCATCTACATCGAGGTTCCCAGCCGAGCCAAAGACGACGCGACTTTTACCGCCACGATTCAAAACGGAGTGCCTGCCCCGCTTTTCGTGTTGGGTGTTGACGATGATGCGAAGTGGAAAGAAATCCGCCAGCGCCCTGCCCCATGGGCTGAAATGGCCTGCGACAAGATAATCATCAGCTTCCCACGCGAGGTCGGACAGGCCATCAACAATCCCACCGAACTCATGCAGTTTTGGAAAGCCGTCGTCGAGGCTCAGGACGAGATCACCAATCAAGCCGCCGAACGCACACGGCCCGAGCGCATCGTCGCCGATGCGCAGATCAGCGCCGGTTACATGCACAGCGGCTATCCCATTATGATCCCGACGAGCGCTGGACCGGAGATGACCACGCTCACGCGTCTGAAGTTCCCTGGCTGGGGTTTCTACCACGAGATCGGCCACAACCACCAGCGCCGCACCTTTACCTTCGACGGCACCGGCGAGGTCACGAACAACGTCATCGGCATGTATTGCTACGAGGCTGTTTTGAAGAAAGACTGGCTCATCGGCCACGGCGGTATCACCGAGGAATCGCGCAAAGATCACATCAAGAAAATCAAAGCAGCAAAGGACAAATGGCAGACGTGGAAGAGCGATCCCTTCCTCGCTCTCACCACCTACATCCAGCTCATTCAAGAATTCGGCTGGGAAAGCTGGCGCAAATACCTGCACAGCTTCGACGGCACCGAATACGGCCCCGAACCCAAAGGCGACGACGAGGCACGCGACCAGTTCCTCATCCGCTACTCCAAGATCGCCAACAAGAACCTCGGTCCCTTCTTCGACTTCTGGGGCATCCCTGTGAGCTCGTCCGCGAAGGCCGAGGTGAGCAAGCTGGAGGCTTGGATGCCGAAGGGGCTGTGAAGCTCTTCACGCAAACACCTGCTTCACCACTTTCGGATTCTCCACGCCGGTCAGACGCTGATCGAGGCCTTGGAATTTGAAGGTGAGTCGTTCGTGATCGAGTCCGGCCGCGGCGAGGATCGTGGCATGCAAATCGTGCACGCTGACTTTGTCGATGGCGGCTTTGAAGCCGATTTCGTCGGTCTCACCATGATGGTAGCCGCCCTTCACACCACCGCCGCACATCCAGACGGTGAAGGCGTGCGGATTGTGGTCGCGACCCGGCTGCGCGCCTTTTTGCGCGATGGGCAGGCGGCCAAACTCGCCGCCCCAGATGATGAGCGTCTGATCGAGCAACCCGCGCTGCTCCAGATCACTGATCAGCGCCGCCACCGGCTGGTCGCTCTCATTCGCGAAGCCGCGATGGTTGCCGAGGATGTCCTTGTGGCCGTCCCAGCTCTGCTGGTTCTCCATGCCGCCGCTGTAGATCTGGATGAAGCGCACGCCGCGCTCCACCATGCGTCGCGCGGTGAGGCACTGCTTCGCAAAGTGGCCGCAGTGCTTCTCATTTACGCCGTAGAGCTTCTGGATGTGCTCCGGCTCGTCTTGGAGCGCAAAAGCCTCCGGTGCGGCGGTTTGCATGCGATAGGCCAGCTCAAAGCTCTCGATGCGTGCGTTCAGTTCGCTCTCGATGGCCGATCCAGCGAGCGATTGCCGATTCAGCCGCGCCATGAGGTCGAGCTGCGACCGTTGGCGCTGCGGCGTGAGCGATGCAGGCACCGCGAGGTTGTCGATCGGCGCGCCAGTCGGCTTCAACCACGTGCCTTGATACACACTCGGCAAAAAGCCCGCGCCCCAGTTCGCCGCGCTGCCTTTGGGCAGGCCGCGATTCAGCGGATCGCTCATCACGACAAAACTGGGCAGCGAATCGCTCTCGCTCCCGAGGCCGTAATTCACCCACGAACCCACGCAAGGGTAGCCCATGCGTGTCGCGCCGGTGTTCATCATGAAAAGCGCGGGCGAGTGATTGTTCGAGCCCGTCCAGCAACTGTGGATGAAGCACATCTTATCGACATGCATGGCCGTTTTGGGAAAGAGGTCGCTGCACCAAGTCCCGCTGGCGCCGTGTTGCTTGAAGCCGAAGGGCGACTTCATCAAACCGCCCACGGAGCCGGGAAAGAAGCCCGTTTTCGGATCAAAACCCTCCAGTGTTTGCCCGTCACGCTTCGCCAGCTCCGGCTTGTAGTCCCAAGTATCGACCTGCGACGGTCCACCATTCGTGAAGATCCAGATAATCGACTTCGCCTTGCCACCGACCTGCATCGGCACCTTGGGCGAGAAGGGATTCTTCGCCGCCTCCAGCATCGAAGCAAAGGCCAGCATGCCAAAACCACCGCCCGCGCGGGCGAGCATGTCACGACGAGAATAAGTGGGAGTGTTCATATCAGTTCACGTAAACAAATTCATTCAAGCTCATCACCACCTGGCAGTAATCCGCCAGCGAGGCACCGCTTTTGAGGAAATCGAGCCCGGTGGCCAGTTCGGCTGGTTTGGGATCGCGGTGGAAGCAAAGCCGATACGTCATCGCGATCTGCTTCGCGGCATCGCCGGCACTGGAAACGCGTTTCGCGAGTCCTTCAGCCCAATGGCGGGCTTGAGGGCTGTTCATCAGGATGAGCGCCTGAGGTGCCACGGTCGTCGTGGGGCGTGCGCCTTGGCTCACGAGCGGCTCGGGCTGATCAAAGGCCACCATGCTGCCGATGAGCTGGCTGCGCTTGATGTTGAAGTAGATGCTGCGGCGCTTGCTGTTCTCATCGCGAGTGCCGGGGCCGTGCATCGTCGGGTCGAGCACACCGCTCACGGCCAGCATCGAGTCACGGATCGCTTCGCCTTCGAGGCGATAAGGCACGAAGCGCATGAAAAGGCCGTTCGCCGGATCAGCGGCCTCCTTTTTTGCATCACGGGCACTGCTTTGCTGCCACACGCGGCTGCTAAGGATGAGTTTGTGCATCGGTTTCAGCTTCCAGCCGTTCTCGATGAGTTTCGCAGCCAGCCAGTCGAGCAACTCCGGCTGCGTGCAAGGCGTGCCGGTTTTGCCGAAGTCATTCGGCGTGGGCACCAAGCCGATGCCGAAATGATGCTGCCACAGGCGATTCACGATCACGCGAGCCAGCAACGCACCTGCACCGCCGTCCACATCCGTGATCCAGTTCGATAGTGAGCGACGTTTGCCGGTAGATTTCGCTCCGGCAGGCGGCTGCCATTGCCAGCGTTTCGTGTCGCCGGGCTTGCTCAGCACCTGCAGGAAGCCCTGCGTGGCCTCGCCGTCCTTCATGAGTGGATTTCCGCGCTTCAGCACATGCGTTTTGTCAAAGAACGGCCCGCCCTGCGTGTGCATCACGATGGGATCGTAGCCCTCGGCGCAGATCATCATGCGCGTGGCACCTTGGAAGGCTGGCGTGTTCTTTTTCGCATTCATCGTCGTCACGGCGGAGGTCACTTTGCCATCGGGAAACACGTCCACGTTCATGCGCGTCGTCGTCGTGAAGGTGCTCAGCATCGCGTAATAGTCGCGTGTGGGCAGCGGATCGAACTTGTGATCGTGGCAGCGCGCACAGCTCAGCGTGAGACCAAGCATTCCGCTCGCCGTCGTGCCTAGCATGTCGTCCATCGCATCGTAGCGCGAGCTTTCGACCTCGTTCGCGGTGATCTGGGAAGGAAACACGCCCGCGCCGAGGAACCCCGTTGCCGCCAGCGCCAGCGGATTTTGCGGCTCATATTCATCGCCCGCGAGCTGCCACCTTACGAACTGGTCATACGGCATGTCCGAGTTTAGCGCCTTGATCACAAAGTCGCGGTAGTGAAACGCAAAGGGCCGGTCATAGTCCTGCTCAAAGCCCGTGCTTTCCGCGAAGCGGGCCACATCCAACCAGTGGCGTGCCCAGCGTTCGCCGTAGCGCGGAGATTCCAGCAAACGATCCGTCAGAACGGACAGATCGGTCGGTTCAGACAGATCAGGTGGTAAACCGGTCAAATCGAGATGCAGCCGCCGCACCAGCACCTCCTTCTCCGCAGCCGGTGCAAAGGTCATGCCCTTTGCGTTCTTCAAAAGCAGCTCATCTATGCTTTTCGCCTGCACTTTCTTCAGCGGCTGAAAGGCCCACCATTGCCGATCCTCATCGGTCACTACGCCGCTATCCTTCTTCGGCTTCTTTCCGGCAATCAGTGGTGCGGAGTAGGGCGCACCATCGTCGATCCACGCCGCGATCTTCGAAATGACCGCCTCTGGCAGCTTCGGGCTGCTGTCTGGCATGTTCGGTTCTTTGGCATGGTTGATCAAAGACACCAACAAACTGCTCTTCGCCTCGAAAGGCACCACGACCGAGCCATGGGAGCCACCTCGCAGCAAATCCTCGCGAGTCGCCATGTCGAAGTCGCTCTTCACTTTTTCGCCGCCGTGGCACTTGAGGCAGTTCTGTTTCAGAATCGCCGCCACCTCGCTGTCGAAGAGCTTCAGGCCGCGCTCCATGCGCTTCGCATGATCCGGCGGCAAAGCGAGAGCAGAGGTCGTGAGGAATAAAAACAGGAATCGCATCACCGAACTATACGCTGGACGAGCATGCCCTTTTCTGTCGTAGTTGTGTCCGATCATGGCCGCCAAGCGCAAATACCTCAACTACACCACGCCGTGGGGCGTGGACCTAGCCCGCCTGGCCACGGCAGGCTGGACACCGTTTTTGATTCACGAAAGCGGCTACCAGCCAGCTTTGGAGAATTGGAACCACCAAGGCGTCGATTCGCCCTTCTGGCGTTTCTACTACAATCCCAAGCCAGGCTGCCACCTCGTCTTCAAAGGCCGCAAAATCCCGCTGGAGCCGAAAAACGCCGTTTTGATTCCTGCCGACACGGTTTTCGACTGCGTCGGCTCCGTGCGTGCCTGCCACTGCTGGCTGCACTTCACTACCCACCGTCCCGGTGTGTCCTTTCCTGCTGAGCCGATGCTTCTACCTGTCGATGACACCATGCGAGGGCTTCTTTCCCAACTGATGGACAAACATCAGAAGGAACCCGAAGGCCACAGCCTCCTGCATCTTGCGAATGCTCTGCTCCATGTCGTCTTCTCCAAACTCGATTCGCCCACGCCAATGCTACCGGAGCGCCTTTCTGAAGTTCTGGCGCTCATCAATCGATCTCCGCACACCAAGCTCACGAACCACTTTCTCGCCGAGAGAGTTGGCTTGAGCGTGGAGCGCTTTATCCGCAGTTTCCGCGAGCACATTGGTCAAACGCCCGCCGCCTATGTCCTCGCGACGCGCATCCGCTTGGCTGGAGAAGCTTTGGCGCTTACGGACAAGACGATCGACCAAATCGCCATTGAGGCAGGTTTTCCAAACCGCCACTACCTGAGTCGCATGTTTTCCCGCGAGGTCGGCTGTGGTCCGGCGGAGTTCCGCGCGAGGCAGCGAGAGCGAAAGGGGATGTGACGATGGAATGGACAGCCTTACGCAAAAGGATTACATTCCCGGATGCGCTTGGCTGTTCTCCCCTGCCTTCTTGGACTGTTGACTTCGCCATTGCGGGCGGAGTTCCAGACGATCTGGTCTCTCGGCATTTGGGATGGCGATCCGCAGAACGAATACGGAAGCTCGACCTGGCAATACAATGCGGCACCTGGCAGTGCGACGGAACTCGACAATGATTTTTACTTTGCGGGCACCTACCCGGCACCCATCGGAACGGTAGCGAGTGAACCGGCGTCGAACTTTGAACCCCAGCTAGATGGTGGAAACCTTTCGGTGCGTCTGCATTTCAATCTATCGCCCTCGCAGGCCACGAGCACGGCTCGCATTCGGCTGAACATGCACCAGGTCTGGGGCGGATGGTGGAACCCCGCGATCGACAATTACGCCGAGGGCTACGGCCGGCATCAGTTTGAGATTCTTTGGAATGGAACACTGCTCAAAACCGCCACTCACACGAAAGCGGACACGCTGATCGTCGAAGCCAATGCATCGACATTCAACCCTGTGGCTGGAGCAAACGTGATCGAGATTCGTCGGACTCCGGCACCCGCTTCCTCCCCGGATGGGTGGGTCCAGTTTGACGCCCTGTCACTGGAACTGGATCCCATTGCCGTGCAGGATCTCGACAGTGATGGATTGCCGCGCTGGTGGGAGCTGGATCAGGGATTCAGCGATGCGGTGGCCAATGCGGATCTAGATGCGGATGCCGATGGACGCACGAACATGCAGGAGTTTACGGCGGGCACTTTACCAACCCGAAAGGATACGGATGGCGATGGTCTCAGCGATGGAGCTGAGTTTTCCGCAGGCACAAATCCGCTCAAAGTAGACACGGATGGCGACTCGCTCGCAGATGGTGAAGAGACAACCTCAAATCCTCTGCTGGCAGATACAGACGGTGATGGCGCGGGCGATGCGTGGGAACTCCGCACGGGTTATGTGGCCGCATCAGCCGCGAACACACCCCCCGGGCAAAGCGGAATGATCGGCATCAACTTTGTGATGGACCTGAATCCCGACAGCACGATCGCCAACCATGAGCCGACCGGTTTGGTCCCGCAGCGTTTTTGGAACAACAGCTGGCCTCTCACGAGTTGGAGAAATCAAACAGGCACGCAGGGGGACATCATCTCACCGACGATGGATGTGATCGTGAACAGCGCTGGAGCCGTCACGCCCGTCACGATGTCGTGGGACTTCCCCGGCGGCCTTTGGGCGAACAGCCAAGGAAGCAGCCCGACCGGAAAGTTGTTGGATGGATTTCTCAATGTGAACACGGACACTCCAGGCAGCCTAACCCTGAGTGGCATCCCCTTTGCAACGTATGACGTGATCGTCTATGTCGGAGCGAGCTACGACGGTGCCGTCGGCCACACGCGATTGAATGACGACGCAGGGACCGATCGCTGGTTCACGAGCGCCAGCACGTTGCCCCAATCCCAATTGGTCGAGTTGGTGAAGTCGGATGCGGTGAAGCCCTGGCGGGCCAATGCCATCCGCTACCGGAACGTAACCGGCACAAGCTTGAATGTGAAGATCGCGCGCACGAGTTGGTATGAGACAGGAATCCACGGCATTCAGATTGTTGATTCGGTGCTCGACAGTGATTCCGACGGCATGACCGATGCCTTTGAGTGGGAGCATGGGTTTAAAGCATTGATCGCCGACGCGACGCTGGATGCGGATGGCGATGGAGTGTCAAACGTGGCCGAGATGACGGCAAAGACGAACCCGCGTGCGGCAGACACCGATGGCGATGGGTTAGGCGACGCTGCAGAAACCACGACGGATCCTCTCATCGCAGACTCTGACGGCGATGGGCTTTCCGATGGCGCGGAGTTGGCCCTTTCTCCATCGGCCACAAATCCAAATGATCCCGACAGCGATGACGACGGTATTGGTGACGCCGAAGAAGTGCGTGGATGGACAAACCCGCTGGCAGCGCAGTCGCTGGTTCCTGTGGTGAGCACCAACCCGCGCACGCTGGTCTGGAACGTGGAAAATGTGCAGGTCGTGTGGGATCACACACGCGGGGGAGTGACGGAACAGGAATGGGGTGATCACTCGCTGATGAACTTCCAGATCGTGAACTCGGCCAGCCCGGGTGATGATGCCTTCAACCTTGCCATCCGAGTGAAGAGCGGCCGTCTCTCATACTTTCTTTTCTCCGGTCACCGCGGCGGGTTCAGTCATCCGGACGACGATGGATGGGATATTTGGGAAGCGGACTGGCAGGATTTTCCAACGGATCTCAAGGCTGCCTTAGGCTTCAGCGGTCGCGGCGCGGTGGACATCAGTGACCGCATGCGATTCCGCATTCAGGGCAGCAGCGCCGGGAGTCGGACCGCGTGGAATTTTACTTTCAGCATCACCAATCAGGATACCAACACCACTGTGGTCACTCGGACGTTTAATAACTGCGCCCTCGCGCCGAGTGCGCACGATGGCAGCGCGACCTGGCAGGACCGCAGTGATCCGCCTGCTCTCAATCGATTGGAAACATGGGCGCATGATGGCGTGCGTGTTTTCTTCAATGCCACGCCCCTCGAGAATACGGCTGCCTTTGCTGCGTGGAAAGACACGGATGAGGACGGGATGCCCGATGCGTGGGAGGATGCCAACGGATTGAACAAAAACAGCGCGGCTGATGCGTCGCTCGATGGGGATGTCGATGGATTGTCGAACGTGAAAGAGTATCTGACCGGAACATCGCCCACGGATGCCGATAGCGATGATGACGCCGCGAGAGATGGCCTCGAAGTGGACAGTGGTAGCACTCCGATTCTGGCAGCGAGTTTGCCGCCGTTTTATCGTGGACTGCCTGCGGGCACGAATGGCGAGGATTTGAATGGCAACAGCCTTTCTGATGCCTGGGAGCAGTGGATCGGAAATTTCAGCCTCCTAGCCGGGAGCGATGCCGATGGCGATGGCATGACAAATGGAGCCGAAGCCATTGCTGGCACGAATGCGCTCGATCCAAAGTCCCGAATGTGGAGCGAGGCGATCTCATCCGGAGGATCTCTGACGTTCCGTTGGCCAGCCTTACTCTGGAAACGGCATCAGGTGCTCGAAAGCAGCCAATTGAGCTCATGGAGTCTTGCCACTGGAACGCCAGTGAGGGTGGGAAATGAGTATGAGCAAAGCTTCCAACTCGGGGGCGCGATGAAGTTTTACCGCGCTCAGATCAGCAATCTGGATGCAGACGCTGACGGCGTGAGCGATTGGGCCGAGACAATGGTAACGGGCACGACCATGAATGCTGCCAACAGCAGCCGCAGCCCCGTGAGCATCGATGTGAATGGCGACGGAACAGCGGAAGCGGGCGTGAGCGGAGATTATGCGGCAATGGTCGAGCAGCTTCAGGGAACGACGACGAATGGAACATCCGTGGCAGGCATTTCACGGGTGAACGCAGCCCGTTTTCTCATGCATGCGGGCTTCGGACCAACACTGGAGGACATCCAGCATGTGCAGACGCTCGGCTTCAGCGCCTGGATCACGGAACAGATGAGCCTTCCTTCCACGAAGCACTCGGACTACATCCAGAGCATCTACCAGAACATGACCTCGCAGCGTCAAACCGAGAACTACAGCCGCGGAGGGGGTGACAGTGATCCGTTTTTGTTTGGTAACAACATGCAGACCGCTTTTGCCCGTGCTGCGATTCAGGGAAGTGATCAGCTCAGGCAGCGTGTAGCTTTCGCGCTGAGCCAAATCCTCGTGGCCTCACGCCGGGATGCAAATCTAGAGAATCGCTGCCTCGGCATGGCTGACTTCTATGACATCTTTGTGCGTCATGCTTTCGGAAATTACGAGGACATCCTGATGGAGGTGACGATGCATCCGGTGATGGGCCGCTACCTCAGTCATGTTGGGAATCAAAAAGCCGATCCCACGATCAATCGTTATCCCGATGAAAACTATGCCCGTGAGGTGATGCAACTCTTCACTCTCGGACTGTGGGAGCTGAATACAGATGGCTCACGAGTGCTCGTGAGCGACCAACCCGTGCCGACCTATTCGAATGCAGAAATCACACAGCTCGCCCGCGTGTTGACGGGCTTTTGGTTCGGAGGAGATACCTGGGGCGGTGGCGGATGGACGGAGCAGGACTATGCCACCCCCATGAGGCTGCACGCAGACCGTCATGATTTCGGCGCCAAGACTTTACTGAACGGATTTGTCATACCCGCACGCGCCGCCACGGAGGAGAATGCGCAGCGCGATGTGAGGGATGCGATTCATCACCTTTTCGAGCATCCGAACACTGGCATCTTCATTGGCAAACAGCTCATTCAATTCCTTGTCACCGACAATCCAAGTCCCGGTTATGTGCAACGCATCAACGCCGTGTTTGTAAATAACGGCAGCGGCGTGCGTGGCGATCTTGGGGCGGTGGTGCGGGCGATTTTGCTCGATGAAGAGGCGCGTGGCCCGATCGGCACTCAAGCACCGGGATTTGGTCGACTGAAAGAGCCCGTCATCCGCGCGATGTCGATGGCACGTGTATTTGGCCTGAAGCAGGTGCCGGATCTGCTGTGGTGGGACTGGAGTGACTTCTACAATGAAAGTCGTCAGGCACCGACAAACTCTCCGAGCGTCTTCAATTTCTACCGCCCAGAATATCGCGCCCCCGGTGTGCCGACGCAGAACAATCTCGCCACACCCGTCTTCCAGATCACCGACAGCTACAGCTCGATCAGCTTTCCAAACCGCCTCTGGCGCATGCTGGAGGAGGGCTTCAGCCTCTACGACGCGTATCGCTTCCCACTCAATATGGGCCGCGAGAGTGAACTCTCCGCATCGCCAGAACGCCTGATGGATCATCTCAATCTCCTTTTCTGCGCCGGCCAAATGAAAGCGAGCACGCGCAGCCACATCCTGACGACGCTGAACCAAATCCCCGCTGATCAAACGGCCGCTCGCGTGCGCGTGGCAGCCTATCTCGCACTCACCTGCCCCGAAGGTGCAGTGATGCGCTGACTCGAAAAATCCATTCGGAAAAATATGATACCCCTCCTCCAACGCCGCCAGTTCTTTGGCAAAAGCGCATGCGCGGCAATGAGCAGCATGCCGGTCCTGAACACACTCGTGAATCTCAAGCTCGCCCAGCGTGTGGCCGGGCAGGGGGGACCCACGGATCACCGGACGCTCGTGTGTTTATTCCTGAATGGCGGAATGGACTCATTCAACTGGCTGGTGCCTCGTGACCCGGCGAGGCATGGGATTTACACGACAACCCGCGGGAACTTGGCGCTGACGACGGGGCAATTGCTGAATTTGGATCAAGACGGGGGCGACGGGCAGCTCTATGGCATTCATCCGAGCTGTGCAGGGCTTCAAGAGATGTTTAACGGCACCGGAAACTTCTCAGGAAAGCGGCGTGCGGCGCTAATGTCCAATGTCGGCACGCTGGTCCAACCCGTGACGAAGGCGCAGTATCTGGCGGAGAGCGTGGCACTGCCGAGGGCCCTGTATTCACACAGCGATCAGATCGATCAATGGCAGACCTCCGTGCCTCAGGGCATGACGCAACTCAGTGGATGGGCGGGACGCGCGGCAGATGTGCTGCATGACACGGTGAATGAGGCAAACAGCATTGCCATGAACATCTCACTGGCCGGGAACAGCCTGTGGCAGGTGGGAAATGCAACGACGCAATTCGTGGTGACGGACCGCGGAGCCCTGACTTTCACCGGCAGCGAGATCACCGATCCACTGCATGCGATGAAGCTCAAAAACACGGCGCATCGCAGCATCATTCAGCAGAACTATTCAAACCTCTTGCAGCAGAGTTACGGCCAGCTCACGAAGAGCAGTATCGAACTGCAGGAGTTCTTTTTGCAGCAATACAATAATCATGATGACAGCGCAGTGGCTCCCCTCTTCCCGACGGGAAACTACATCGCGCAGCAGTTCCGCGCAGCGGCTAAAATGATCGCGCTGCGGCAAGCGCTGGGCCTGCATCGGCAGACGATTTTCATCGGCTTTGGCGGTTGGGATCACCACGGTGAGTTGCTGAACACGCAGGCTGGCATGTTGACGACGATGAGCGCCGCGCTGACGGCCTTTCAGCGTGCCTTGGATCAGCTGGGGCTTCAAGATAGCGTCATCACCTACACCGCCTCTGATTTTGGCCGCACGCTCCGCAGCAACGGACGCGGCACTGATCACGCCTGGGGTGGAAACGCGCTCATGATGGGTGGTCCCGTGCAGGGCGGGCGCATCTACGGCACCTTCCCAAATCAAACGCTCGAAAGCGCAGACGACACCGGCTACGGCGGCCGCATGATCCCGACAACAAGTGTGGACTCCTTTTTTGCCGAGATGCTGCGCTGGTTCGGCGTTCCTGCGGGCAGCATGAGCACGGTTTTACCGAACATCGGGAATTTCTACAACGTGAACTCTTCCAGCCTTCCGGTCGGATTTTTGCGTGCGGGGAGCTGGGTCTAAAGTTTCATGTTTCAAGCGAAGGACATGAAATGGAAAGCGGTTGTTTTGGGGGCTCTCATCCTCGGTCTTCTCTGCTGGCGGGAGATGGATCGAAAAGAAATCAGAGAGACAAAGAAGGCTACGACCACGATTCCATCGGGATTGATTCCTAAACCCATCGAAAAGCCGCCGGGTGAGCAGATCCTCAAAACCTACGCCTCGGCCTCCACACGACCTGAAGATGATCTTCAGGCGATGGCGCATGTGCTTTCTATTCTTCGGCTGCTGGTCAAAGGCGACGCTCCGTTTCGGATGGGCGCAAATGAAGAGTTTGCAGCGGCCCTGCTGGGTAAGAATGCGGCAAAAGAAGTCTTTTTGACCAGCCCACATGCTAGCTTGAATGATCAAGGCCAGCTCATCGACCGATGGGGCACGGCGCTTTTTTTCCATGTGCGAGATTCCACCAGGATCGATCTTCGCAGCGCGGGCCCTGACCGGGAAATGTGGACTGAAGATGATCTCCACCGTCAGCATGAAGGTGAGTTTATCCGAGGCGCGAGTTTACCCGAAGCGAATGCGAGGTAGGTAGTCGAGCGCTCCCTTTTGATTGACCGCCCTGATGAAACCCTCTGAAATTGCCGCCGCCGCCGCCGCCCGTCTCTGCCTCGACTGTGGCATGTGCTGCAATGGTGTGCTGTTCCAGATCGTGCGCCTGCAACCCGGAGACTCGGTTCGGGAGCTTGAATCCCTCGGACTGAAGCTGAGTCGAAAAAAAAGCGCGCCGTACTTTCGGCAGCCCTGTGAGAAGCTGATTGAATGCACTTGCTCCATTTATGAGTCCAGACCGATGCGCTGCCGTTTGTTTGAATGCCGGCAGCTCCACCGCCTAGAAAACCGAGAGGCATCAGAGGAAGAAATAGCTCGAGTCATCGAGTCCGCGAAGAGCGCTGTGGAGAATGTCAAAACTCTTCTGTTGGAGGCTGGCAATGAATCTCTGCACCTGCCGCTCTCAGAGCGTTATGATCAGGTGATGGCATTCGAGAGCGCACATGAGAATCTCAGAGAAGCCATGGAAGGTCTTCAGCAGATTCTGAATGCTGATTTCAGAATGGAGCCGCTCTAATGCTCCCATCGCGTTTCACGCTTTCGGGCGCTGCATTTCAAAAATGTCACGGGTGCGGCAGTACCAATGCGGAGACTGCATTCTGCCAATCGGAAGATAAGCTCCTGACCTGATGAGCCAAGTCTGGGGATCCAAGATCCCCTCTCGCACATGCACGCGGAGGACCTCTCCGATGATGAGTCGATTGTCACCGATCTCGACGATGCTGTGACTCCTGCACTCGAGACTGGCTGGGGCCTCGGCGATGCGCGGAGGCGCGACGACGCTGGAAGGGATGGCGGTGAGCCCGGCGTGAAGAAGCTCGTTTTCACCGGGTGGTAACCCTGCCGCACAAAGGTTCATCTTTTCCGCGAGATCTTCATCGACCAAGTTCACGACGAATTCATGCGTGAGCCGAACGTTCCGCGCTGTGTCCTTGGGCACGCCCGGAGAGCGATCCCCGGGGCAAAGCCCGACGATGGGCGGACTGTCTCCGAGTAGGTTGAAGAAACTGAAGGGTGCCGCATTGACTCTTCCCTCCCGATCCACCGTTGTGGTCAAAGCGATGGGGCGAGGTGTGACGAGCCCCGCGAGGATCATGTAGGCATCTTCGCGATGTGGGCCAGTGAGATCGAGTTCCATAAGTTTGGGGAAAAAAGAACGCCGCGCTCCAGAGGATCTGAAGCGCGGCGACTCGGCTGTTGTTCAGGCGCAATCAGTCACGAACCACGACCAACATGGTATCGCCCTTGCGGCGAACCTTGAGGACGATGGTCGCCTTTTTGCCCTTCACCTCAGCTTTGGCTTCATCAAGACTGGAAACGGGTTGGCGGTTGATGGCCATGATAACGTCTCCCTCTTGGAGGCCGACTTCAGCAGCGCTGCTCTCGGGATCGACTTTGGTCACGACGACTCCGTCCACTTCATCATCGAGTTTAAAACGCTTCGCCAATCCATCATCAATGTCCTGAGCAGTCACGCCATCAATAAGCTCACTGGTGGCACTCCCGCCGCGCGGCACAGAGGATCCACCCGCGGCTAGAGCTTCCTCAGGCAGCGCTTCGAGTAAGGCATTGAGCACGACCTTTTTGTTGTCCCTCATGACTTCGAGCGGGATCTGCGCGCCCGGCTTGTTTCCACTCACGATGAGTCGGAGACTGGAGCTATCATTGACGCGCTGACCAGCGACCGAAACGATGACGTCACCGACCTCCACGCCCGCTTTCTCCGCAGGCGAGTCACTGCCGACCATGATGACCACGGCACCCCCTTGCTCGGTTAGGCCAAGGTCTTTGGCCGTATCGAGGTCGAGGTCCTTGATTTGCACTCCGAGGTAGCCGCGAGACACCTTGCCATCATCGAGCAGATCCTCCACGACGGTGAGTGCCATCTTGATCGGGATGGCAAAGCCGATGCCCGCATTCATGCCAGAGCGAGAAAAAATGGCCGTGTTGATACCGACCACGCGGCCCATGGCATCGACGAGAGGTCCACCAGAGTTGCCCGGATTGATCGATGCATCCGTTTGGATGAAATCTTCAAAACCACGGTTCCGGCCTTCGCCCCGCACGATGCCGATGTCCTTGCGCCCAATCGCACTGACGATCCCCATGGTCACCGAGTGTGCCAGTTCCATCGGAGCACCCGCTGCCAGGACCACGTCGCCGACGCGAAGCTTCGCGCTGTCGCTCAGGATGGCGGAGGGCAGGTTATTCACTTCGATTTTGATCAAAGCCACATCCGTCAGTGGATCGGTTCCGATCACTTTAGCCTGATGAGTCTTGGAAGATCCATCCGGCATGTCCACGGCCACCTCCAGCTTATCCGAGCCCTCGATCACATGGTTATTGGTCAAGATATAGCCATCTGAAGAAATGATCATGCCAGAGCCAACTCCAAGCCTCTGGGGCGGCTGGTCCTTGGGTGCTCTTTCCTCGGGTTCCTGCTTCTGCCCCGGGCGTTTCCGGGGAGGCTGACGATCTTCCTGCTGATCAAACGGATTTGATTCCCCTTCGTTCTCACCCTCTCCGGGCGCGCCAAACCAACGACGGAAGAAATCCTCCATGCCTGGCGGAACTTGGTCCATGTTTGGGAAGCCTCCGCGCCCCTTCGGTTGTCCAGACGAGGTGATGGTCACTACGGAAGGCAGGATTTTCTCCACCACACCCGCATAACTCATCTGCATCTGGCCCCCTGCTGGCAATGGACTGTCATCCTTCTTCAGCTTGGCGCGGAATTGTTCGATGGTGAGCTTCGGCGGTTCGACGCCGTGCGCGAGTCCTCCGGCAGCCAATCCGGCGATGAGCACAGCGGTGTTGAGTAACGAGGTTTTTTTCATGGTTGTCATTTTAACAGCGGTTTGTTTTTGGCATCTCGCCAAAGTATAAACGCCGCATACAGATAAGACGGTATGTTTCATTGGAAGTTGAAACAATTTTTTCAAAATCCCCGTCAGCCGTGCTTCGGCTCCCTTGAAGATCAACGTCCGCCGCTGACGTGCAACTTCACCGCCGCAATAAAATCAGGCATGAACTCACGGGCCTTGACCTCTCCAACACCCCGGATTTTCAATCCCGCCGAAAGCGTGGTTGGCTTCAAGCGGGTGATGAACTCAAGCGTCTGATTGTTAAAGATACGGTAAGCGGGCACTCCCTCACTCTGCGCTAGAGCATTCCGCAGCCGCTTCAATTTCTCGAAGAGCACCTCGTCAAATCCGAGCTCACTCACTGACACTTCAGCCTTTTGAGGTCGGGGAACCGCAGCTGCCTCGCCTGCTTTTCCAGCGGCGGGCCAGCGCATTTTGATCGTGCCACCGCTCCTCATAAAGTCGGCCCCCTTCGTCGTGAGGCAAACCAAGGGATACTCACCCGTGCTGGTTTGGATGAAGCCCTGCTGCTCCAACTCAGTGAAAATAGGATGCAGCGCCTGACTTCCGACGTCCTTCAGCATCCCGTAAGTGGTGAGTTGATCAAGCCCGGCATCCACGATTTCCTTGGACCGGCTGCCGACGAGCATTTGAACGATGCGACCCTTTCCAAATCGGCCTTCCCATTCACCATCAGGCCGTTTCGTGGACATCCGCGCGATGCCACTCAGCACCTGGCGCACTCGGGTGATCTCCTCGGCAGTGCCCGCCCGGACGGGCTGCTCACCGTCTTTTCGGCAAACATCACAGGTGCCGCAGGCAGGCGGATCTGACTCACCGAAGTAGGAAAGGATCATTCCTTGTCGGCACCGGTCTGCATAACAAAGGTCCGTCATGGCCTTCAGCTTTGCGCGGTCTCGTTTGTCCTTTTCTCGGATGGCAGCGACGTCGAGCTTCAAATCACGAGTCAAGACTTTCGGCTGAAGCAGTCGTGTGCCTCGGATGCGTTTACCGGGAATGTCAAAACGCTCGATGTAACCTGCGCGCCCGAGATGCCCGAGCGAGGCACCGATGGCCATGCTGTTCTTTGCTCCCGCACGTTCGGTAAGATCATCAATGCTGGCCTCCACCTCATGCTGCTCATTGGCCCAGTTTAGAAGCGTCTGATAAACGCTCATGATGGTCTCCGCTGAGGGATTGTTTCCCTCAATGAAAAACTCCTGCGTCCGCGTATCCGCAAAATTAAAGAAAAGCTCGCAATGCGATGGCTCACCATCACGCCCTGCGCGACCAGCCTCCTGATAGTAGGCCTCCACGCTGCCGGGCACATCGAAGTGAACCACAAAGCGGACATCCGAGCGGTCAATGCCCATGCCAAAAGCATTCGTCGCCACGGCGACATCGTGTCTGCGGGAAATGAACTTATTCTGCCGGTCCTCGCGCTCCTTATCATCGAGCCCACCGTGATACTCGATGGACTTCATCCTCCACTCCTTCAGTTGCTCACCCACTTCCTCGACCTTTTTTCGCGTCGAGCAGTAGATGATCCCCGTTTTGAATTGCTCGATGACCTTTTTCAGCCGCTGATACTTCTCATCGTTGTTTTTCGTGTGGGTGATGTTGAGGCTGAGATTTGGTCGCTGGAATCCGCGGATCGTAATGAAAGGATCTCGCAGCTCCAAAACGCGCAAGATATCACTCCGCACCTCAGGCGTCGCGGTCGCGGTGAGCGCCACGACTTGCGGACGCCCTAACTGCTCCAGCGCCTCGCCTAACCGAAAGTAGTCGGGTCTAAAATCGTGTCCCCACTGAGAGAGGCAGTGTGCTTCATCGACCGCAAAAAGTGCGATCTCCACCTGCTTCATCGTGTTGATGAACATCCGGCTACGGAAGCGCTCGGGGGCCACATAAACCAGCTTGTACTCGCCGCGCCTCAGTGCATCGATCCTCTGCGTCTGCTCGGCCAGAGAAAGCGTGCTGTTGATCACCGTGGCCGGAATGCCGCGACGCTCCAGAGCATCCACCTGATCTTTCATCAGCGCGATGAGTGGGCTCACCACGACTGTCACACCTTCCATCACCATGGCCGGCAGCTGGTAACAAAGGGATTTGCCACCGCCCGTGGGCATGATCACCATTGTGTCACGGCCGGAGAGCAGATTGGCCATCACCGTCTCCTGCCCATCCAGGAACTCGCGAAATCCAAAGTATTTTCTCAGCGCTTCTCGCGCATCATGAATGCGCGTGGCCGGGGTCTCAGTCTCACTCATGATGTCACCGTTCCAGCAGGCTGACCCATTCGGGCATAGAGTTCTCTTCCCTCGGCAGAGTGATGAAGAAGATCTTCCGAAAAGCGGACTTTACCGGGCTCGAAAAGCGTGATGGTGGAGGAGCCCCCAAAACTGAAATAGCCTTTTTCATCACCCTTCTTCACACTCGTTCCTGCCGCATACGTTTGGGTGACCGCACCCACACAAGTGGCACCGATCTCGAGCAAAAGCACGCGACCCAGAGTTTCCGTCTCCAGCACGGTCACGAGTCGTTTGTTTTCCCAAAGAATCGTCGGCCGGCGTCTCAGCGCGATGGGGCTCACGGAGTAAAGCGGTCCGTTGATCAAACGGGCAGCACTTGGAGTGCCCGCACAAGGAAAATGAAAGCGGTGATAGTCCACTGGGCAGAGCCGGGAGATCAGCACGCTGCCCTTCGCAAATTGAGTAGCCAACCGGGAATCCCCCAGAAGGGACCCAACGTCAAAAGACACACCCTTCACAAAAAAATCTCCGCCCACCGAAGCATCTGGAATGGCCAAGTGACGTCCATCCGCAGGAAACACCACTCCATCCGATTCATGAGAAATCGGTCTGGCCGCCGCATTGAGCTTCCTTGAAAAAAAATCGTTGAAACTCTGAAACTCACCTGCCGATTTTTCAAATTCCATCGGATTCACTCCATACCGCTCAATGAACGGGGGAATGCGAGAGCGGCTGGCCGCCTGATCCATCCTCCATCCATACCACCGGGAGAAGAATCCACGTTTGACCAAGGCATGTAGAGGCAGCGCCCCTATCCTGGTTTGATACACGAAACGCAAAAAAGCCTCACCATAGACAGCCTCCGTTTCGAAGTTGCCGGTGTGACGATTGAAGAACGTGATGGGTTGGCTCGCTCCAGTCATGCGAAGGGGTTCACGTTGGCCAGAAACACTCGGGGAGCAAGCAGTGGGTCATCTTCCGTTTTTTTCCATGAAACCAGGACCGATTCTGTCATCGTTATCGCCATGAAGTTCAGATTTCTCGGAGTCATCATCTCACTCACCACTGCTTTGTCTGCGGCGGATTGTCTGCCTTTCGATGTCGTTTTTAAAGGCCAGGATCGCTTCCTGGCCATTGTCGCACGCGCCCACCCCCAACTTCCAACCCTTAGCGCTCTGCCCATCGGAGAGCGCACGGCCTGGTTTGGACAGATGCTTGTCGGCACTCCCTACAAAGGATTTACCCTGGAGATCGATGACCGAATCGAAGCCGCCTCGTGCAATCTCAACGGTCTCGACTGCTGGACGTTTTTCGAAACCGCCCTCGCCCTCGGGCGCATGTGTGATCTGCCCACCGACCGCTGGACCCCCTCGGTGATGCTGTCATTGATCGAGCAAGACCGCTACTGGAAAGGTAAGTGCACGGGCAGCTACCTCTCCCGACTCCATTACCTCGAGCATTGGGCTCAGGATAATGATCAGCGCGGACTGGTCGAAGATCTCACCCGTAAGCTGGGTGGCATCGGAGTTCGAAACGCCGCGCGCGAGATGACCCAAAATGCGGAAGGCTACCGATACATGGTCAACAGCCCCTCGAACCGGGCCGCAATCGCGCGACTCGAGGCCGACCTTCGGAAAGAGCCCCTTTGCATGATTCCCAAATCCAAAGTGCCCAGCATCGAGTCCAAACTTCAGAACGGAGACATCATCGGCATCATCAGCAAAGACGGCCCTGCCTACGGAACGTCGCATGTCGGGATCGCCCTGCGAAAAGGCAGCACTCTCCATTTTATGCATGCCAGCGCCCCCCGAAATTACGGGAAAGTCGTGATCGATTCCCGCCTCAGCAGTTACCTCGAGCGTTACAAGTCGCACGCCGGCATCCTCGTCGCCCGCCCTTTGAGGTGACCTCGTTTTACGGCCAGAATCGACTCCTCTCACGCGTAACTACTGGCACGTCTCATGAAGTCTGCCCTCCTCCTTTCTGCCTCCGCGATCATCTCACTCCACGCCAGCCAAGCAGCGCCCTTGGGAAAGATCGAGTTCAATCGCGATGTGCGGCCCATTTTGTCGGAAAATTGCTATGCCTGCCATGGCTTTGACCCCAAGCATCGCGAAGGCGATCTGCGGCTTGATACCTTTGACGGCGCCACCCAGGACCGCGATGGCGCACGCGGCATCGTGCCTGGTGATCTGAGCAAGTCAGACGCCTGGCAGCGTATCATCAGCGAGGACAAAGACGAGGTCATGCCGCCGCCGAAGTCCCACAAGACGCCGCTCACCGCGAGGCAGCGGGAGATATTGAAGACCTGGATCGAGCAAGGCGCGAAGTATGAGCGCCACTGGTCCTTTGAGCCACCGAAAGCACAGCCCGGAGGCAGCATCGACCGCCTCATCCAGCAGCGTCTGGCGGAAGAAAACCTGAAACCCTCCCCCGAAGCCGATCCCACCACGCTCGTCCGCCGTGTTTTCCTGGATCTCACCGGCCTACCGCCGACTCCGGCTTACTTGGCAGACCTTTCCGACTGGTCGGATAAAAAATACGAAGCTCTCGTGGATCGTCTGCTCAAGAGCCAACACTACGGCGAGCGCTGGGGCCGATGGTGGCTCGATCAGGCCCGCTACGCTGACTCGAATGGCTACTCCATCGACGCGCCACGCCAGATTTGGAAATTCCGCGACTGGGTGATCGATGCCCTCAATGCCGACATGCCCTTTGATCGTTTCACCATCGAGCAACTCGCGGGTGACCTGCTGCCAAAGGCCTCCGAAGCGCAAAAGATCGCCACCGGTTTCCATCGCAACACGCAGATCAACCAAGAAGGCGGCATCGATAAAGAGCAGTTCCGCATCGACAGCGTCTTTGACCGCGTGGCCACCACCGGCACCGTTTGGCTCGGACTCAGCATCGGCTGTGCCCAGTGCCACGATCACAAGTTCGATCCCATCGAACAAAAGGAATATTACAGCCTCTTCGCCTTCTTCAACAACCAGGACGAACCGGAGTTGAAGGTCTATGATCCCAAGGTGGACGTGAAAGCGATCAACGCAGATTTCAAAGACGTTGAATCCAAGCTGAAAACGATGATGCAGCAGCGCTACGCTGAGGTCACCAAATGGGAGAGCGACATGGCCAAAGGCTTCCGTGACAAACTCACGGCACCTGTGAAGAAAGCGCTGGCCAAGCCTGTGGCGAAACGCTCGCTCGCCGACAATCTCGAATTGTTTGCCGTCTTCGTGCCAAGAAACGATCCACTCTACATCTTGAAAGATCGATACGCAGAACTCGACACCCAGATCAACAAGGGCACCACGACCCTAGTGCTGAAGGAACTTCCCACACCGCGCAAAACCACCGTCTTCATCAAAGGTGACTTCACTCGCCCCGATGTCGAAGTGACACCCGGCACGCCCAAAGTGCTCCACGCCTTCCAAAAGCCCCAAACGCTCCCGAATCGCCTCGATCTCGCCAAATGGATCGTCAGTCCGCAAAACCCGCTCACGGCTCGCGTCATCGTGAACCGCGTCTGGCAGCAGTATTTTGGCCGTGGCATCGTGGAGACTGAAAACGACTTCGGCATGCAAGGCACAGCGCCATCACATCCCGAGTTGCTCGACTGGCTCGCCACCGAACTCATGGCGAAAAAGTGGAGCCTCAAAGAACTGCACAAGCTCATCGTCACCTCCAAAACCTACCGTCAAAACTCCGCCAATCGACCTGACTTGATCGAAAAAGACCCGCAGAACTACCTGCTCGCCCGCCAGACACGCTTGCGCCTCGACGCCGAAGTTGTGCGCGATGTCTGCCTGACTGCCAGCGGCCTGCTTTCACCGAAACTCGGCGGCCCACCCGTCTATCCGCCCATCCCCGACGGCGTCATGGGCCAGGGTCAGGTGAAGCGTGTGTGGAGCGTCAGCAAAGGAGCCGACAAATACCGCCGTGGCCTCTACACCTTCATCTACCGCGCCTCACCGCCGCCCTCGCTCACCGTTTTCGACGCCCCCGAAGGCTTCAGCACCTGCACCCGCCGCATCCGCAGCAACACGCCACTTCAGGCGCTCACTTTGATGAACGACAACGGCTTTTTCGAGTTCGCCACGTCCCTGGAGAAGATCATCCAAAAAGACGGCCTCGAAGCTGCCTTTCAGCGCTGCACAGCCCGCTCACCCAAGCCCGACGAACTCGCCGTGCTCAAAAAACTCGATTCCCTCAATGCCGCCCGCACGCTGCTGAATCTCGACGAAACCGTGACCCGCGAATAACCGCCATGAACGACCTCCTTTCCCAAACTCGCCGCCACTTTTTCAGCCGCTGCGGTATCGGCGTTGGCTCCATGGCGCTCGGGTCGCTCATGGCCCGTGATGCAGCTCTGGCTCCGAAGAAGACGCACTTTCCTGCCAAGGCAAAAAACGTCATTTTCCTCTTCATGGCGGGCGGCCCGTCGCAGTTGGAGACCTTTGAGCACAAGCCGCTGCTCACCAAGCTCAACGGCAAACCCATTCCCGAAAGCTACACGAAGGGAAAGCGATTCGCCTTCATGGACAGCAGTCATCGCAGCGATCTGCTCGGGCCGAAAATCGCCTTCAAACAGCATGGCCAGTCAGGTGCCTGGGTGAGTGATTACCTGCCGCACACGGCCAAAATCGTCGATGACATCAGCCTCGTCACCACCTGCAAAACGGACCTCTTTAATCATGCCCCGGCCAAGCTCTACATGAACACCGGCAGCGGTTTGTTTGGTCGGCCCAGCATGGGCGCATGGGTGACCTACGGCCTCGGCAGCGAGTGTGATAACCTGCCCGGCTTCGTGGTGCTGCAAAGTGGGCCGCGTGGGCCGCGTGGCGGTGCCGTTTTGTGGGGCAGCGGCGTTTTGCCCACCACGTATCAAGGCGTGCCTCTGCGCAATCAGGGTGATCCCATCGTGAATCTCTCCACGCCGAAGGAAATCAGCGTCGCTCAGCAGCGCCAGGTCGTGAATGCGGTGCGGGAGCTGAACATGAAGCGCCTCGTCGAGACGGGCGATGATGAAATCACCACCCGCATCAACGCCTACGAGATGGCCTATCGAATGCAAACCAGCGCCCCCGAGCTAATGGACACCGCAGGCGAATCCCAGGCTACGCTGGACATGTATGGCATCAAAGACGCCAAAGAGACCAGCTTTGCGCGGAACTGCCTGCTCGCACGTCGGCTTGTGGAGCGTGGCGTGCGCTTTGTGCAGCTCTATGACACGAACTGGGACCATCACGGCGGCCCCACGGAGAATTTAGAGAAACACATGCCGCTGAAGTGCCAGGATATCGACCAAGCCTGCGCGGCGCTCTTCAAAGATCTGAAACAGCGCGGCCTGCTCGATGACACCATCGTCATCTGGGGCGGTGAATTTGGCCGCACACCGATGGGTGAGGTGCGTGAGTCCACCGGACGCAATCATCACATCGACGCCTTCACCATGTGGTTTGCCGGTGGTGGCTTCAAAGGCGGCGTCACCTATGGCCAGACCGACGAGTTCGGTTTCGGAGCCGTCGAAAACCCCGTCCACGTCCACGACATCCACGCCACGATCCTGCACCAACTCGGTCTCGACCATGAGAGACTCACTGTCCGCTCTCAGGGACTCGATTTCCGCCTCACGGGCGTCGATCCGGCCAAGGTGATCAAGCCGATCCTGGCCTGAGAAGGCATCACTTGCCGCTCGCGCTGCGTTCAGAGGAGATGGGGATGAAGTCCCCCACCTCCCAAACGGGCGGCTGGCCTTTGCGCTGCTTCGCCAGCCAGTTCAGCGCGGCCTGATGCACGATCTCGTGTCCACCTTCAAAGATCGTCACTCGGGTGTTACCACTCGTGGCTCTAAAAAGCGGAGGATTCAGCCCAAAGCTGGCATCTGCAGAGGCAGGCACCCATCCAGCAGGCAGTGTCTGGCTTGCGTAATAGCTCGCGATGCCTGCCGCATCGAGTCGGG
>CAMBPV010000033.1 GCA_945869695.1 Prosthecobacter debontii | reverse complement strand
CTTCTTTTTTGAGCCCCTGAATGGTGCTGTAATCCAAAGAATCGGGGATGCTCCTGGCCTCCATACCGATGGTGCGCTGGAGCATGTCCTCCTGCCGGGTGATGTAACCCGCGTATTTGACGTCATTTTCGAGCAGGCTCCAGACCTCTGCGGTGAATCGATTCCGCATCTCTTCTGGGAGAAGGGCGGGGGTGTTTTCGGGTCTGCGGATCCAGCGATCCAGTTGGATGCCCTCATGAATGGTGGTGGCCACAAAGTCCTTCGCGGCGGCGAGGGCGGCGGCCTTTTGGTCGAGCAGGGTCGCGCGAACCCCAGCCACGAGGCCGGCTTCAATGGCCCGAGGTGTGAGCCGAAGATCGCAATTGTCTTGCCGGAGGAGGAGACGATACTCGGCCCGGGAGGTGAAGAGACGGTAGGGCTCGGTGGTGCCTTTGGTGATGAGGTCATCGACCATCACGCCGAGATAGCCCTCTGCGCGACCCACGACGAAGGGCGGGTTTCCCTGAATTTTGAGGGCTGCGTTGGCTCCGGCGATAAGGCCTTGGCCAGCGGCCTCCTCGTATCCGGAGGTTCCGTTGATCTGTCCGGCGAAGTAGAGGCCAGCGATTTTCTTGGTCTCGAGCGTATTCTGGAGTTGGGTGGGCGGGCAATAATCATACTCCACGGCGTATCCGGGGCGGATGATTTCGGCTTTTTCAAGACCTGAAATGGAGCGGATAAAGTCGTACTGCACATCGAAGGGCAGGGAGGTGGAGACCCCATTGACGTAGAATTCCTGGGTGTGTCGGCCCTCGGGCTCGAGGAAGATTTGGTGCCGATCCTTCTCGGCAAATCGGACCACTTTATCCTCGATCGATGGACAATAGCGAGGACCCACACCTTCAATCCGGCCGCAGTACATTGGCGACTTGTCGAGATTTGCGCGGATGATGTCGTGGGTTTGGGGGCTGGTGTAAGTGATCCAGCATGGCTTTTGTTCCACGTGGAACTTGTCCGGCCGCCAGGAATTGAGCGTGAAGAGTGACTGGGCTGAGTCCTCCTCACCCGCTGGGGAAGTCTCATCCGCGTCCTCGGGCAGGTGTCCCGAGAGAAAGGAGAACCGCGGGGCGGGATCGTCGCCAGCTTGAATCTCGGTCTTCGAGAAGTCGATGGACCGTCCATTGACACGGCAAGGGGTGCCGGTCTTGAACCTTTTGACCTCAAAACCCAAGTGAAGCAGCGAGTCGGAGAGGGTGGATATTGAGTCTCCCATGCGGCCGCCCGCCTGATTTTGGAGGCCGACATGGAGGAGTCCGCGCATGAAAGTACCCGCAGAAACAACCACGGCCTGAGCTCGGTAAACCATCCCAAGGCTCGTCCGGACACCCACCACCTGATCATCTTCCACCAGAATCTCGGCTGCGTTTCCTTGATGCAGATCCAAATTGATCTGATTCTCCAAGATCCACTTCATGCGGAACTGGTAGGCTTTTTTGTCGCACTGAGCCCTCGGAGCCTGGACGCTCGGACCCTTCCTGGCATTGAGCATTCGAAACTGAATCCCGGTGGCATCCGTGTTCCGGCCCATGATCCCACCCAGGGCATCGATCTCCCGGACCAGGTGGCCTTTGGCCAATCCCCCGATGGCAGGATTGCAGGACATCTGGCTGATGGTATCGAGATTCTGCGTCAGGATGGCCGCTTGGCAGCCGAGTCGCGCGGCGGCAAGCGCTGCCTCGACCCCGGCGTGGCCAGCCCCGCAAACGATGACATCATAGTGCTTTGGATAGGTGTAGAGCGAGGCAGACATGGGGGCAGGGGATACTGTAGCATCTCGCTCCAGCGCTTCCAACATCGATTCCATATTTGAATTGTTCCATGTGGAACACGCACATCGTATGAAGCTTCAAAGCCCGCGGATCAGCGCTCTGCTGACTTGCATACCCGAACAATCTGCCTATCTTCCGCCCTCTTTTTATGGCCACCTTGACCGCCCCTTCTGCTAAACACGCTGACGCTCCGATCAACCAAAAACTGACGCCCAGCGATAAGGTCGCCCTCCATCGGCAAATGGTCAGGATCCGGGCTTTTGAGCAGCTCTCGATTCAGCATTATCAAGGAGGAAAGATGGGCGGCTTCCTTCACCTTTACATCGGCCAGGAATCCGTCGCGGTTGGAACCATTTCTCTTCTCGGCGAAAACGACCATGTCATCACCGCTTATCGCGATCACGGCCACGCTCTGGCTTCGGGCATGAACATGAATGAGTGCATGGCGGAACTCTTTGGAAAAGCCACCGGTTGCTCCAAAGGGAAGGGGGGCTCGATGCACTACTTCGCGCCCGATAAGAATTACTGGGGTGGTCACGGCATCGTTGCCGGCCAGACTCCTCTCGGTTTGGGTCTCGCCTACGGCCTCAAATATCAAGACAAAAAAGGCTGTGCGCTTTGCTACCTTGGTGATGGTGCGGTCAATCAAGGAGCCTTCCATGAATCCTTGAATCTTGCCTCCCTTTGGAATCTGCCCGTCATTTACATCATCGAGAACAATGGCTACTCCATGGGCACCAGCCAGCGGCGATCGTCGGCTTACAAGTCCTGCCTCGCTGAACGTGCTGAAGGTTACAACATCGACTGGGAGCAATTCAATGGCGAGGACATTTACGAAGTCCGGGCGCGGACTCAAGTCGCCATCGAGCGTGCGCACAATGAGAGTCGTCCGTCTGTTCTGGAAATCGCCACCTACCGCTGGGAAGGACATTCGGTAGCCGATGCCAATAAAATGAAGTATCGTACAAAGGAGGAAGTGGAGCGGTATCAGGCCGAGCACGACCCCATCCAAGTTTGGAAACGGAACCTGCTTCAAGAGGGTGCAGCTACCGAAGCCGAGCTGAAGGCCATCGACAAAGAGGCCTGGAAAGAAGCCGAAGATTCAGCCGAATTTGCCAAGAACAGCCCTTACCCCACACCTGAGTCCATCTTTGAAGATGTCTATTGGGAGGTCGATAACAAGACCGAATCCGGCAGTTCGGGTCGCCATTTCTTCAACGACTAAATCTCCCGCTCGTCGCACCACACACATTCGATTCCAAGCCAAAGCCCCATTTGCCCATTATGCCACGTCAGCTTTCCTACCGTCACGCTCTCCGAGAAGCCTTTGATGAAGAGTTAGCCCGCGACCCGATGGTGGTGCTGATGGGCGAAGAGGTGGCTCAATACAATGGTGCCTACAAGGTGACCGAAGGCCTTTGGGAAAAGTGGGGAGATAAGCGCATCGTCGATACCCCGATCAGTGAAGCTGGCTTCATCGGCATGGGCGTTGGTGCCTCCATGCTCGGCGTGCGGCCGGTGATGGAGCTGATGTTCTGGAGCTTTTACACCGTTGCTTGGGATCAAATCATCAACAACGGCGGGATGGTCCGCTACATGAGCGGTGGAAAAATTCACTGCCCCATCGTTGTCCGTGGACCTGCCAATGGCGGAACCGGAGTGGGTGCCACCCATTCCCACACACCTGAAAACATCATGGCTGGATTTCCGGGCATGAAGGTGGTCTGCCCCTCGACCGCTTACGACGCCAAAGGCCTCATGAAAACAGCCATCCGTGACAATGACCCTGTCATGTTCATGGAGAGCACTGCACTTTACGGCGAACTTTGGGACGTCCCATCCAATGACGAAATTCCCGGCGGAGAGCTCATCATTCCGTTTGGCGTCGCCGACATCAAACGTGTCGGTACCGACATCACTCTCATCGCCCATGGTCGCGCCGTCATCACCTGCCTGAAGGCTGCCGAAATCCTTGAAGCCGAGCACGGCATCCATGCGGAGGTCGTCGATATCCGGACCGTGCGTCCCCTTGACGAAGATACGATCCTCGACTCTGTCACCAAAACTCACCGCGCCATTTATGTGGAGGAAGGGAAACCTTTCTGCGGTGTCGGAGCCCAGATCGCTTACATGATTCAAAACCGAGTCTTTGATGAACTCGATGCCCCCGTGCAACGAGTCTGCTCACTCGACGCACCGGCTATTTACAGTCCTCCTCTTGAAAAAATCCAGATTCCTTACCCTGAAGTCATCGTCGCCAAGGCGCTGAGCATCTGCTAAGTATCTCTTCCGGCACCCCATCTCGAAGCCCCCCTTTTCTTCTTCCCATGCCTAAGATCATCGAAATGCCCAAGCTCTCTGACACCATGACCGAGGGAACCCTCGCCAAGTGGTCAGTCAAAGAGGGAGATACCGTCAAGGTTGGACAAAGCATCGCCGACGTTGAAACCGACAAAGCCACAATGGAGATGACCTCCTTCTTTGCCGGAAAAATTCATCGTCTCGTCGTCAAACCCGGCGACAAAGTTCCGCTCAGTGCGCCCATGGCAGTCGTGCTTGAAGAGGACGAAGAAGCTCCGGCCAATTTGGATGAAATCATCGCAGCCGCGAAGACCAGTGCTGCACCCGTGGTCAAAGAAGCTCCTGCCGCCGGACGTAAACCCGCAGCAGGGGCACCGGCTGTTCCCGGACTCCTTCTGCCTCAGGCACCTTCCCACGTGCGCCGACCCTCAGCCGCTTCCAACGGAGTCCGTGTCAAAGCATCACCCCTGGCCAAGAAAATAGCCGACGAGAAAAACATCGATCTTTCAAAACTCACCGGCACAGGCCCAGGAGGCCGAATCGTCCGGGTTGATGTTGAAAATGCGCCCGTAAGTGGTTCAGGATCAACGCCTAGTGCAAAATCAATCCAAACCATCCGACCAACGGTTGGTCCAGAAGACGAACGCGTTCCGACTTCCACGATGCGGAACATCATCGCTGAGCGCCTCTTGGCTTCCAAGACTCAGATCCCTCATTTCTACCTCCAGATCGAGATCGATGCAGCGCCGCTCATGCAATTCCGCGCGCATCTCAATGCGTCAGCGGAGAAGAATGGTGGGAACAAATACACCGTCAACGATTTCATTCTCAAAGCCGTCATCTGCTCTGCCACTGCGGTGCCCGCCATCAATGCCGCGTGGGACGGAGACGCCATCGTGAAATACAAATCGGTCGGCCTTAGCATCGCCATCGCCGTCGAAGATGGTCTCGTTACTCCCGTCATCAAAGAAGCCGAGAAGAAGAAACTCGTCGACCTCAGCACGGCCGTCAAAGATCTGGCAGCTCGCGCCAAGAACAAAAAGCTTACGCCAGACGAATTCGCTGGCGGAACCATCACCGTCTCCAACCTCGGTGCCTACGGCATCGACCAATTTTCAGCCATCATCAATCCACCCCAAGCGGCCATCCTATCGGTGGGCTCCATCCGCACGGTTCCGGTCGTCGGTGAAAAGAACACCATCGTGGCTGGTCAGCGCATGTGGATTGGCCTCAGTGGCGATCATCGCGTCGTGGATGGGGCCGTTGCCGCCGCTTACCTCGCAGAGCTGCGCAAGCTTTTGGAAAACCCGGCCCTCATGTTGGTCTAGCCCTTTGGCTTCACCAACGGCTGGTGCGACTATCCAGTTGAAAAACCTGTCCGGAAACGTGTTTCATCGAGTCGAGAAACACGATGAACCGAGCAGCGTCCTCGACCGTGTTGAGCCGCTTGAGACAATGCATCTGCAACACGGCGGTGCGGATCGTGGAGTCACTCAGAAGTCCCGTCGTCATTTTCGTTTCCAAGAAGCCAGGAAGCACGCAGTTTGATCTCACATTTTTGCCGCCGTATTCAGAGGCTAGGCTCTTCGTGAGACCCATCAAACCTGCTTTGGCCGCTGCGTAATTCGATTGGCCTGCAGTGCCAAAGAGCGCCGAGAAGGAGCCCACATTGATGATGTGCCCGCTGCGCTTTTTGGCCATCAGCCACATGACCTTTTGGCAGCACAAAAAAGCTCCCTTCAAACACACATCCACCACCCGATCATACTCCACCTCGGTCATGTTGGTGAACAAACGATCTGCCGTGACGCCGGCGTTGTTGATCAATAAATCAACGCTCGCCCGCTGCGCAAAAAACGCGTCCACGGAGGCACTCGAAGTCACATCCAATTCATCTCGCCCGGGTGCCAAGACGCTCCAGCCCTGCTCCTCCAGAAGAGGGACCATTGCCTGGGCTAGATCACCCGCTCCGCCTGTAATCACCGCTGTCTTTGATTCCATTCCTTTCCTTACGACCAACCCTTGAGGGAAGTCAAACAATCGGATCAGGACAGACGTCCCGACGCTGACATTTGACACAGTGATCACCCAAATAAAACGAATCTAGAAACTCCATCAAACCCGCGATCATCTTCCGGTCCTCTGTCACAAATCCAGCTTCGAAATTTCGCCGGTGATCACTCTTCGCACCCAACCCCGCGCCCGTTAGATTAGCAGATCCCACGTAAGCAATACGACCATCCGCAATCACGATCTTCATGTGCATCCGTGGACAGAGAATCCGATTAAAAAGATCGCCTTCGATCAATTCCGGAAAGCGATCGAAGTCCGCACGAAATCTCGGTCCCGGCTCCTTCGCATGCACGAGACGCACCTCCACGCCATCGCGAATCTTCCCAGCCAAGACTTCCAAAAAAGGGATGAACTTCTTCCGCGCACCTTCCACATGAAGATCCTTCAAATCCGCAGTCACCAACCACAGCAACCTCGTGGCTGAAGGAACGATTTCCTTTAGCACCACATCGTAAGTCTCGTGATTGAGGACAAGCCGCATCCCTCTATTTTCCCAGCCGATACAAAGCTTTGTCGGTGCGGATGAGGAGCGCTCCATCGAGGGCAATCGGACTCGCCATGATCTGGCCCTCCAGCGAGTTTTGCGCCAACAGCTTGAACTCACGCCCAGGTGCCACCACAAAGGTCACACCCTCGCGACTGCAAATCCACAAGCGCTCATCCGCAAGCAAAAGCGACGCACTGAACTTCCCTGACAGCCTCTCACGATACACAGCCTCTCCCGTCAGCGCATCCACGCAACTCAGGATACCGCCATCATCGACGTAATACAAAAGTCCCCCTGCGAGAACAGGTGAGCACATCTTTGGCGCGTTCTTATTGTTCCGCCAAAGCACCTCGGGCTTGGTGAGACCCGAATACTTCAGTGCGATAACCTGAGATTTCCCAAAGCTTGTGCTGATGTAAATCCTTTCTGCATCAGCCACAGGTCTCACCGACATCGAAAAACCGAGCTCTCCATAAGGCACTTTCCACAATTCCTTCCCAGAATCGGGAGCATAGCCATAGACCCAATCAGCAGCACCACTCACAACCACCGGTCCGCTCGCAGTCTCGACCAGCAAAGGTGTTCCATACGCCTTCTTCTGCTGAGGCCGAGGGTCCATCTCACCGCTCCGCTCCGATCTCCAAAGCACCTTTCCAGTCTCTGTGCTTAACGCCGCGATGAACTGAACATCACTGCCATCGAAATGCACAATCAAGCGATCCTTCCAAAGCACTGGCGTGCTCCCCGGCCCATTCTCGTGCTGGACATGCAGTTCCTCATTCCGCCACAAAACGGAACCCGACCGAGTGTCTAAGCAGGCAGAGCCAAAAGAGCCGAAATGAGCATACAGCCGGCACTCTTTGACGATGGGCGATGGAGAAGCATAGCTATTGAGTTGATGCACCCACTGCGGCTCCTTCACGTTTAAGAGCTCCACATCTTGTAAAATCTCACCCGACTCCAGGGAGACGCATATCGCGCGGAGGCTCACCGATTCCAAGACCGTCAAGGGCTGATCACCCGTGTTTTCCTTCAAGCGCTTCTCCGCCTGCTCCGCACTCGCTGCGTTCTCGATCGCCGTCGTCACCCAAATCTGATCCCCCTCGACCACCGGCGTCGACCAACCACGACCCGGGAGCGCCGCCTTCCATTTGATGCCCTTTGTTTCACTCCACTCTGCGGGGAGTTCCTTCGCCTTCGAAACCCCCTGACCGGAGACGCCTCTCCACTCCGGCCAGCCTTCCTCCGCAAACGCTGCGCAGCCCAAAAACAAAACCCAAGCCAATCGAACTATCGAACTCATGAGGCCAGCGATTTACACCCGAACGCCGAACGCTACAACCTCCACCTGCTTTGCGGATCTTGTCATTCCTTTGTCCCCCTGAGACATCTCTCGCATCCCCCATTGAAAACACAGTCACCATGCGTATGCATTCAACCCCCAAAAATACTTCACGACATGAACCTCACGAGAACAGCATACGGCACCTGGAGCGGCGGAAAATACATGCACTTCGGAGAAGCGCTCGATGATGAGCGTTACATGGGCATGATGCGTCAGGCCTATGACAAAGGTGTCCGCACCTTCATCACCGCTGATGTTTATGGCGTGGGCAGAGCCGACGAGATTCTCGGTCAAGCCTTGAAAGGCATCGACCGGGACAGTTACTCCCTCGTCGGCATCGTCGGACACGACTTCTACGGCGGCATGCGCTCGGGTGCCAAGGGCTATGCTCGCTTCACCGAGCCCAGCCTCCGCGGACCCGAAGGCTATTTGGACTACCTCCAAATGGCTACCGAGAAGTCCCTCGCCCGCTGTGGCGTTTCCAAGTTTGATTGCCTCATGCTTCACAACCCCGACAGCGTCGGCTACACCAGCCAGGTCGTCTGGGATGCCATGGCCAAGCTTAAGGAAAGCGGACTTGCAGAGCGACTCGGTATCGCTCCGGGACCCGCCAACGGTTTCACCTTGGACATGATTGAATGCTTTGAAAAATTTGGTCCTCTCATTGACTGGGCCATGATCATTTTGAATCCCCTTGAGCCCTGGCCCGGTCAGCACGTGCTTCCAGCCGCTCAGAAACACGGAGTCGATATCGTCGCCCGTGTTGTGGACTACGGCGGTCTCTTCCACGATGACGTAAAACCCGGTCACAAGTTCCGGGATGGCGACCACCGCAGCTTCCGCCCCGCAGGCTGGGTCGAACACGGAAACGAGAAGATGGAAAAGATCCGCCCCATTGCCGAAAAATACGGTCTCACCATGCTTCAGCTCGCCTGTCAGTGGAATTTGGCACAAGCACCCGTCAAAAGTGTCGTGCCTACCCTCATCCAGGAAGCCGGCGAAGGAGCCAAAACCATCGATTCCAAACTTGACGAGCTCGCTGCCCTGCCGGAGGCCAATCTCCTGACGCCAGAGGATGTGGAGCAAATCCGACAATTCGGTGACAACACCGGTTGCATGGCCCTGAAGGGCGCCAGTCAGCGTCACGCGGGTCAAGACGCAAAGGCCGACGAGTGGCCAATGCGTGAGGATCTCCTCACCCTCGCCACCCGCTGGAGCCTTGGCACCAGTTGGTGAGACGCGTTGGATTCCCGTTTGCCAAGCCCACGGAACCCGCTTACCCTGCCCGCCCCCATTTCGGGGCGTCATTCTCTCGTTGTCATCAGCGGGAGCTTGAATCGTTCTGCCTCCTTTCGCCATGAATATCAACGTTGAACATCAGCCAAACTGCCGCGCCATCGCTCACATCCGAGTGCCTGGAGATGAAGTCTCCAAACATAAGGACGCCATCCTGACCTCCTTTGCCAAGGAAGTCCGCCTCCCCGGTTACAGGCCCGGCAAAACACCCAAAGCCGTCGTCGCCAAGCGCTACAGCGAAGAGGTGAAGGGAGAGCTCGAAAAACGCCTCATCAACGAGGGCATCCGCCAAGCGATCAAGAATGAGGGTCTCGATGCTCTCAACATCATCGCCGTGAATGATCAACTCCATCACGACACCGATCAGAGCTTTAGCTTCAGTGTCGAAATGATGCTGGCACCCAAATTTGAATTGCCCGAATACAAGGGCATCCCCGTGAAGCTCGCCCGCGTCGAAGTCACCGAAGCCGACATCGACCACGACCTCCTCCACTTGCGCGAACGCCAGCAAACCTTTGAAGACATTCAACGGACCGCGGTCGTCGGAGACGTTGTCGTCCTTAGCTACACCACCACGATCGACGGTCAGCCACTCGCCGAGGCCCAACCCGAGCTCCCAGAGCACCTCAAGGAAGTCAAGGATCAGTGGTTCCTTCTCGATACCGAAGACGATTTCCTTCCCGGATTCTACGCCGCCCTCGTTGGCGTTTCTCTGGGTGACAAAAAAAACGTGGATGTCTCCTTCCCAGAAGACCACGCCATCGAAACCCTCCGGGGAAAGACCATCACTCTCGCAATCGAATGCTCGGCCGTGAAAGAGAAAAAGGTTCCTGAGCTCGATGAGACCTTTGCCAAATCATTGGGAGGCGAGGAAATGACGCTGGAGACCCTGCGCGCCGAGATGAAGACCATCGTCATGCGCCGCAAGCAGCAAGCGCGGGAAACGACTCTGACGAATCAAGTGCTGGCCGCGCTTCATGACCGAGTCGAGTTTGATATTCCGCAGGAAATCATCGACCGCGAAGCTCAGCGCCGCACCAACGATATCGCCCAGCGCGCCATGCAAAATGGCATGGGTGAAGAAGAACTCATGAAGCATCAGGATGAGATCCTCGGCTCCGCCACCCAACAGGCCCGTCAGAGCGTGAAGGTCAATTTCCTCCTCGAAGAAATCGCCAAAAAAGAAAACATCGGCGTCTCGGATCAACAACTCACCAGCGCACTTTCCATGTATGCTGATCGGTCCAAGGTTCCCTTCAAGAAATTCATCGCCCAAGCCCAGAAGTCTGGCATGATCAACAACCTCCGGGAGGATCTCCTTCTCCAAAATGCATTGGGTTTTCTGAAGGAAAACGCCGCTATTGAAGAGACGGAACCTGAGCCCGAGCATTGCGAGGAACACTCCAAGTAACCTCGAATATCGAGTTTAACGAAAGGGCGGATGGAAACATCCGCCCTTTCTTTTGTAGCGTTATCACTCAACACCCCCAAACCCAACTTGTCTCATTCGTAAAGCGGAACCGCGCAGCCCATTTGACAAGACCGACCGCCACCCTTTGATTACAACCATGTCTTCCACCCCCTCCGATTTTCCGACGCTCGTCGCTCCTCACTCCAACTACATCGTGCCCACAGTCATTGAGACCGAAGGCCGCATGGAGCGCGCCTACGACATTTACTCCCGACTGCTGAAGGACCGCATCATCTTCATCGGCACACCCATTGATGATCAGGTGGCTAACATCATCATCGCACAGCTCCTCTTTCTCCAGATGCAGGACCCGAAGAAGGACATCCACATTTACATCAACAGCCCCGGCGGTTCCGTCACCGCCGGCATGGCCATTTATGACACCATGCAGTTCGTGACCTGTGATGTGAACACCTACTGCATCGGCATGTGCGCCAGTATGGGCGCAGTGCTCCTCGCTGCTGGCACCAAAGGGAAGCGCTATGCTTTGCCGAACAGCGACATCATGATTCATCAAGTTTCCGGTGGAGCACGAGGCACTGCCAGCGACGTGGAGCGGACCGTTGATTTCATGTACAAACTCAAGCGCCGCTTGAACCGCATCCTCGCTCTCCACTGCGGCAAGACGCCTGAAGTGATCGAAAAAGACGCCGACCGCGACAACTACATGAGCGCTGAAGAAGCCTGCGCCTACGGCCTCGTAGACAAGGTTCTCGAGAGCAAGCGCCAGCTCCCTGCCGCGACCTAACATTCAGCAGACAACATGGCCCGCACTTCCAACGTCACCCTCTGCTCTTTCTGCGGCAAAAGCCACGCAGAGGTGAAGAAGCTCATTGCAGGGCCAGGAGTCTACATTTGCGACACCTGCATCAACGTCTGCAAATCGATCCTCGACCGCGAGGCCATCACGGAAACGGATTCCGTGCAGCCGCTGATGGTGCCGAGACCCGCTGAGATCATGGCCATGCTGGATCTCCACGTCATCGGCCAGCCTCACGCCAAAAAGGTCCTCTCCGTTGCTGTGCACAATCACTACAAACGGATCCTCCACTCGAGGTCTCAAGCGGCCAAAGCTTCCAATACACGGAAGATCCCCACCGCGCTGCCCGATCCCAACGACGTCGAGATCGAAAAGAGTAACATCCTCCTCATGGGTCCCACGGGATGTGGCAAGACACTCCTCGCCAAAACACTGGCGAAGGTGCTGAACGTGCCCTTCAGCATCGCAGACGCGACCACGTTGACGGAAGCCGGTTACGTAGGTGAAGACGTAGAAAACATCATCCTCCGGCTCCTCCAGGCTGCGGATTACGACGTGGCCCGCGCGGAGATCGGTATCATTTACATCGACGAGATCGACAAAATCGGCCGGAAGACCGAAAACGTCAGCATCACACGAGATGTCTCGGGTGAAGGCGTGCAGCAGGCGCTTCTCAAAATCATCGAGGGCACCGTTTGCAACGTCCCCCCTCAAGGAGGTCGGAAACACCCACAGCAGGAATACATTCAGGTAAACACGGAGAACATTCTCTTCATCTGCGGCGGTGCTTTTGTGGGTCTCGATCAGATCGTGAAACGCAGGCAAAGCGGCAAGGTCATGGGCTTCGGGTCGGCTGCCGAGGTCAAAGACGACGACCAATTCCATCTGCGAAAAGAGGTGGAGCCGCACGACCTTCTTGCCTTTGGCATGATCCCTGAATTTGTGGGTCGGCTCCCGGTGATCTCCATCCTAGAGACTCTCACCGAAGCAGAACTCATCCGCGTGCTCACGGAGCCCCGCAACGCTCTCATCAAGCAGTATGCCAAACTCCTCAGCATGGATGGAGTCGATCTCCAAATCAACAAGGAAGGCCTTTCCGCCATGGCTAAAGAAGCCGTCAAACGCGGCACAGGAGCCCGTGGCTTGCGCAGCATCTTTGAGCGCATCATGCTGGATGTGATGTATGACGTGCCGAGCCGGCGTGACGTCCGCTCTGTCACCATCACGGAAGCAGCCGTGAAGGGAGAGCGCCCGCCCGTCATTCGAAAAAAGGTGGAGAAGAACGCCGCCTAGCTTTGGGCGACTATTTTTCGCTGGCACATCGTCCAGTAGCGGTTACAAGTGTCGCCTCCCCTTGGAGATGGTGGCCGTAGTTCAACGGTAGAGCCCCAGATTGTGATTCTGGTTGTTGCGGGTTCGAGTCCCGTCGGTCACCCCAAATTTTACACGCCCAATCTGCGACATGGGCTCCGGTCCTGCACATCGCATGGAACCTTTGGAATCTCTCATCGAGTACACTTTTCGGAATCCGCAGATGCTGACGGAGGCCCTCACTCATGCCAGCCTCGCATACGAAACTCAACGCCCCCACTGCGACAATCAGAGACTCGAATTTCTTGGGGATTCCGTGCTTCAGTTGATCCTTTCCAATGAGCTCTATCTTCGCATGAAAGGTGCTGATGAGGGTCTGCTGACCAAAGCTCGCTCCCAGCTTGTATCCACGAAGGCACTTTCCTGCATTGCCAGACAGCAAAACTTAGGTGCCTACCTCCTGATGGGTCGCGGGGAGGAAATCAACGGTGGCCGAAATCGAGAATCCACCTTGGCCGATGTGTTCGAGGCACTCACGGGAGCCATCTTTCTTGACGGGGGTCTGGTTGCAGCACAAAACTTTGTCCTGCGTTCCTTTGCAGGAGATCTGGAAACACTTCGCACCAGTCCCCTAGAGCTCAATCCCAAAGGAGAACTGCAAGAGATCATCCAAAGCATCGGCAACACGCCACCCTCTTACACCATTCTTTCCTCAGATGGCCCAGACCATTTGAAATCCTTCATCGCCCTCGTCTCCTGGCTAGGCGCCGAACTCGGACGCGGCACCGGCCGAAGCAAAAAAGAAGCAGAGAGCGAAGCCGCCCGAGACGCCTTGAATCAGCCCGACCTCCACGCCCGACTTCAGAGGGCCAAAAGCCGTCCCAAAGAAGGTGGGTATAACGTGTGAACAATGCGCGCGTTCTCTTTCTCAAATCCAAATAACTTCGCAAAGTCGAGACTTATCCATGCGACACCACAGCTCATGCCCAGAGTTGTTGGGGGTTCCAAAACGCGTGGAACTCCAGCCCAATGGGCGAGGAACGAAGTTATCGGCCTTTTTCACAACACTACTGCTATTGGTTTAGGCTAAGCTTTTCTCAAATCCTAATACCAAGGATGAGAACAACTTCAGGAACGAGCACATTTGAGACCCCAAAAAAGAAGCTCAAGAATGTCAGCAAGTCTGCTGCGCTGATTGCACCTCACTGAATTCTGCGCCATGGTGGGCGCACAATGTCTAGCAGTCTGGGAGTTCTCTATCGGATCAGCACATGGGGTGAATCCCACGGGGCTGGCGTCGGTGTGGTCATCGATGGCTGCCCTCCTCGCATACCCTTGAACGTTGAGGACATCCAAGCTGAGCTGGATCGAAGACGTCCCGGTCAAAGCAAGATCACCACGCCTCGAAAGGAAGACGACAAAGCGGAGATCCTCTCCGGTGTCGTTGATGGGCTCACCCTTGGGAGCCCCATTGGGATCTTGGTCCGGAACACCGATCAGCGTCCCTCGGCTTATACGGAAATGCAGCAGGCCTACCGGCCCAGCCATGCCGACTACACCTACGACGCCAAATTCGGGATCCGAGCGGTCTCAGGCGGCGGAAGAGCCTCGGCGCGCGAGACCATCGGCAGAGTGGCCGCTGGCGCGATCGCGCGCAAGATTCTGACCTCCAGTCTCCCCGATTACGAGTGCCTGGCCTACGTCAAAACCATCCAAGGAATCGAAGCCTCCGCAGCCTCCCTCGAAAATCCCCAAGCTGAAGTCATCGAGTCCAACATCGTGCGCACCTGTGATCCAGAAGCCGCCGTCCGGATGGTGGAGTTGATCGAAGCCGCGCGGGGTGAAGGAAATTCCGTTGGAGGAATCATCGAATGCGTGGTTCGTGGGGTGCCTCCGGGGCTCGGTGAGCCCGTTTTTGACAAGCTGGAGGCTGATCTAGCGAAAGCCATGCTCAGCCTGCCTGCCACGAAAGGATTCGAGATTGGTTCCGGTTTTGCTGGCACCCTCCTCTCTGGCCGCGAGCACAACGATGAGTTTTACATGGACCAGCAAAAGGTCCGGACTCGCACCAATCGCAGTGGCGGCATCCAAGGCGGCATCAGCAACGGAGAAGACATCGTTTTCCGAGTCGCCTTCAAACCCACGGCCACGGTCTTGATCGAGCAAAACACTGTCACCAATGACGGGCAAGACACCACCCTATCGGCACGAGGTCGTCACGATCCTTGCGTGCTTCCACGAGCCGTGCCGATGGTCGAAGCCATGGTTCACCTCGTAGTGGTTGATCACTGGCTCCGACAGCGCGGTCAAGTGGGAGCGTAACCCAGGGGTAGATTCCGTTCAGGAGCGTAGGCCTACTTCCAACTCGTCTGCGGTCCGGCTGCTTGAACCCGTGCGAGCCCTCGCAACTGCAACCTTGAGTTGCTCCGCGAAATAGGGTTTCGGTAGGTAATTCAAACCTTCTTTAAGTCGAAGATCATCGCCGAAAAGATCCACACTGTAGCCGCTGCTGTAGAGCACCTTGGCATCCGGCCAATCCTCCGAAAAACGCTCCGCGACGTCTCGACCCGAGAGTCCGCCAGGCATCACCATATCGGTCAACAAAAGGTCAATGCTTCCTTCGAAGGACCGCCAGGTGGAGATCGCCTTGGGTCCATCTTCTGCTTCCAAGACTCGGTAACCTGAAGCCTGAAGAATACTGCGGGCTAAAGCGCGGACATGCTCATCATCTTCTACCAGCATGACCACTTCCTTGGCGCCACACACCGCTTCCGGAGTTGAGATCCGGGGCTTGGACTCATCAGGCATTTGGGTGACTGGGAAAAAAACCTCGAAGGTGCTTCCCCCACCGGGACGGCTTTGCACTTCGATCCATCCATCGTGCTGATGGACAATGCCGAAGACCGTCGCCAGACCCATGCCTGTGCCCTTTCCCACCTCTTTCGTTGTAAAGAATGGCTCAAAGATCCGCGCAATGGTCTGATCATCCATGCCTTCACCTTCATCGCGGACCGAAAGGGAGACGAAATCCCCAGCGCGGGCGTCAATATGCTGGGCAGCCCTCTCACTGTCGATGTGAGCCAAAGTTAAGCGCACCGTGATGGCCCCACCCCGAGGCATCGCATCGCGAGCATTCACCACTAGGTTGATGATGATTTGCTCAACGTTGCAAACATCAGCGTGAATGGCTGGTAATTCCTCACCATATTCGAATCGAAGCTGAAAATCCTCAGGTATCAATCTTCGGAGCATCGCCTGCACATTGCCCACGACGGTGGTCAGTGAGACGTTTCGCTTTTGCATCACCTGTTTCCGGCTGAAGACAAGAAGCTGCCGAGTCAGTGCCGCAGCGCGCTGTCCGGCATCCTGCACTTCACTGAGTGCTTCGTGCAGATCGACTTGAAGGTTGGGCTTGGCCAATTGGATGCTGGAATGACCCAAGACAACCGTGAGCAGGTTGTTTAGATCGTGAGCGACACCCGCGGCTAAATGACCAATCGCTTCCACCTTCTGGGCATGCCGAAGTTGAGACTCCAGTTTCTCCTGATCAGAGACATCCTGCACGATGGCAAGCAGATGTTGACCCGTAGCCAACTCAAAAGGCTCGATCCAAACCAGAGCCGAGCGATTCTCACCGTCTGCTGATAGGATGGAACACTCCCCCCGCAGAACGGGTTCACCCATGGCAAGCTTACCCATCATTTCGAGCAGTGATTTGGTGTGAATGCAGAGACCGGCATTCCAAGGAGTGCGCCCGACGATCTCGATCTCGCTGCGTCCCGTGGCCTCAAGGAAGGCCCGGTTGATCTGCACGCAGGCGTGATCATGAAAGCGCAGAATGGCAATTGGCATGGGGCAGGCATCAAACGCTTTAGAAAGACGCTCCTCGGAGCTTTTCAGCTCCTCTCGTGCCAACTCACGTTCCGCCATTTCAGCAGTGAGCCTTTCATTGGTGGCCTGCAGCTTGAGGTTCTGCGCTAAGACCAGCTGATTCAGGTCCTCGAGTTTTTGTTCGGCGTGAAGAGTGACCAGCCATTTTTTGGTCATGGCATGGGACAACTGCAAGACCTCGATACTATCGAAGGGTTTTTTCAAAATCACCAGCTGATCGGAGTTACCCAGCTTGGAGACGATTTCCCGCCACGAGTAGTCTGAATAGGCCGTGCAAATGACGACTTGGATCGAAGCATCCTTGGCCCAGATTCGGGTGATGGTCTCCACCCCGTCCCAACCCGGCGGCATTCGCATGTCCACAAAGGCTAAGGCATACGGCCGGCCCTCATCGAGGGAGCGCGCCACTTTTTCGAGCCCCTCTTGGCCCTGATAAGCTGAGTCAATCTGAAAATGCGTCTTCGCGGCCTTGCTATCCTCCTCCCCAAAGACGCTGGCCAACACATCATCCAAGGCGGCGGCGGCACCTGTGCTAACGCCGAGAATTTTCCGGAAGTCGGAGTGAATGGCCGGATTGTCATCGATAATGAGAATTCGATTATTCTCGGGGGGAAGTTGTTTCGTGGTCATGATCGGGAGGGGAGAAAAATCAGTTGGCCAAAGCAACCCCGCTGAGTGCCGTCACGGGTAGTTTGAGAGTAAAGGTAGCACCCTTGCCGATCCCATCGCTATGGACCCAGAGCGCACCCCCGATCTCACTTGCAGCCAGGGCACCGCAGTGAAGCCCATATCCGTTGCCTGATTTCTTCGTCGTGAATCCGTGTGCGAAGATGCGGGTCAGGTTTTCAGGAGCAATCCCGACGCCGTTGTCCTCGACGCTGATTTCAACAAATTGTTCGCCACATTTTCGGACGCGTAGGATCAGCTGCTTGTCAGCACGGCCTGAGTTTTCCATCGCGTGTCTCGCGTTGTTCAGAAGGTTCACCAGAATCTGCAGCACTTTATGCCGGTCGATTTCGACTTTAGGCACAGGCTCATAATCTTGAGTGATTTGGAACTGCTTACTCAGCATGGAAACCGTGTTCATCCGCAGCGCATCTTCGAGGAGATCCTCCACGGCCACACGCTCGATGAGTCCGCCCACTCGGGAGTAATTCTGCTGCATGGCCACGATCTCTTTGATGTGTCCGATGTGTTTACTGATCACGCCGACTTCAGCCAGTAGGTCATCGTGCTCTTCCACCAAAGCATCATTGAGTGTGGAAACGAGTTCAGGAATTTTTTTTCCCCGCGGGTCATGGGTCACGAAGGCTGAAAAATCGGTCCGGTGTTGATTGATCAACGCCGACACCCGACTGAGAGCCGCTATCTTGGAACCGCGCAGTCGCTCATTGAGGACATTGCCCGAGACATTCACACTGTTCAGCACGTTACCCACATTGTGAAGCAAGCTCGTGGCCACTTCGGCCATTCCAGCGAGACGAGAGGTTTGCAGCAGTTTCTCCTGCGACTCGCGCAGTGCCTCCTCAGCGGCTCTCCTCTCCGACACCTCGAGTTCCAGTTCTGACAGTTGCTCGCGTAATTTTGACTGCGCATTCTGCAAGTCTGTATCCTGTGCGTGGATCTGAGTGAGCATCTGATTAAAGGCATCTGTTAAAGTGCCCACCTCATCGCCACCGGTTTTCTCGGCGCGCACACTGTAGTCGTTTTCATCAGCGATCCGGCGCGCTGTATTCGCCAACCGGAGAATGGGCGACGTGACCCAATTTTGGAGACGCTCAGACAAGAGATAGGTTAAAAGCAGTGAAGCTGCCAGCGCGATGGCGATGATGCTTCCATACAATTTGAGAAGCTCGAGGTACGAGTCGCGAAAATCTGCGTGTAGGAAAAGGGTGCCGTGTCTTTGGCCTCCCCACATCAGAGGCTCCGAGATGAACAAGCGGCGTCCCTTGGTGCGTGCTGCAGACATCGCGGGAGCCGCCAATTCCATTTCTGGCACTCCCATTTTGCCAAACTGGGCTAGTCGGATGCCGTCATTCAGGACCACTCCGGCAAACACAATCTGAGGAAGTGCACGGAGACTGTCCAAGACTTGGTTTGCTTTCTCAGCATCTTTTAACATGGCGGCCACAGCCACATTGTTCGCCACCATTTGGCCAGATACTGCGAGCTCGCTGACGAACCGCTTCTCAATCGTCCAGGACTGGAAGGCAAAAACGACGGTGCAGGCCACCAAAAGGGCGGCACCGGCAACCAGCATGATGACAGCCATGATCTTCTGGCGAATGGAGCGGTCTCGAAGAGGTCTCATACCATTTCATCTCATCTCATAAATATCAAAAATATGTTAAATATAGACCAAGCCCCTATTTAGTCAAAGATCTTTTAATGTTCATCTTCGCCGACAATCGATAAAGCTTCTCCTCTGTTCCAAGCACCCCAATGCGACCCCCAAAAATTCCGGCAGACAATTTGACAGAAAAGCTATATAGTCAGACAAACTGAATTATCTTGCCCTTCGAAAGACATCTTGAATCACTTCTGGATCTCTTGCAGAAAATCCCTCCTGGAACGTGGGCGACTGCGGGCGGTGCTGGATTTATCGCCTTCGCCGCAGGCCTCGCTTTCGCACGAGGCGTCATGGGGCAGATTCTCCGGATGGTCAGTTTGCTGGCTGCCATTTTCGTAGCTTGGCTCGTGTTCACCCATCGGACGGATGTGTTCGGTTCGATCGGCACCCAAATGAAGACAGACCGTTTGCTTCTCATTTCTGCCGGAGCCGGACTTCTCACCTTTGTTCTCTGCCAGGGGGCGGTCCATCTTTTGGCCGGGCTGGGAATTTTGCGGCTCATGGGCGGCCTTGCAGGCTGGAAGGGTGTCGCCGTCAGTGCTCTCCCCTCTGGCTTCCTCCTCTGGGCTGCCACGGCAGGTCTGAGACTCATGGGAGACTTTCAGGGGATGGAAAGCGCCGCTGCCGTCGCACAAGGAGGCGATCAACTCCAGTCTCAGGCCATTTCTTGGCTGGATAAACTGAGCAAGCAGATGGATCGGAGCACCCTCGGAGCACTCGCCGCGCAGGTCGATCCCTTTGACATGCGCGCCACTTCCAACCTCGCGCGACTTCTCATTCTCTGGCCGGATGGTTCCGTGTGGCGCAGGCTGGCTCAAGATCCCAAAATGAGCGAAGCGCTGAATCACGAGCGGATTCAAAACTTGGGTCGTGACCCGAAGGTGCGCGCCTGCATCGAGCGCCATGACTTTGCCGGCCTCATCCAACTGCCTCAAGTCGGACAAACCGCTGGCCACCCTGATCTTGAACCTGTCCTGAGCGGACTGGCGCTCGAGGATGCGATGGACTCGATCATCTACAAACGGCAGTCCATCGCAAAGCGGTAGTGCGAGCTTAAGCTTGAACATTCTGAACCGAGCGGCAGCCTTCCCCACATGAAGGCATTAAATGCGCGACCTCTCCTGATCACCGTCGTCCTGTGGTTCAGCCAACGACCAGCGGATGCGGACATCGTCACTCATGCCAAAACCAGCTCCCACGGCGATACGGCCTACACTTTTGATCCGGGCGCTTACAAGGGCGACCTCAAAAGCCTACCCATCGGAATCTTCGACTCTGGAATCGGAGGCCTCACAGTCATGGAAGCCATCCTTGGCCTCGACACCTTCAACAATGAAAACCTCCGACCCGGCCCAGATGGAAAGCCCGATTTTGTGGACGAAAGCTTCATCTACTTCGGGGACCAGGCCAACATGCCGTACGGAAACTACTCCAGTGTTGGCCGCACGGATTACCTGCGGGAGCTCATTCTTAAAGACGCCATTTTTCTGCTCGGCTCCCGATGGTTCGATCCCAAGAGCCAGACCTTCCGAAATGACAAACCTCCGGTGAAAGCCATCGTCATCGCTTGCAATACGGCGACCGCCTACGGCATAGAAGACATCCGGGACGCCCTCAAGAAATGGAACCTCCCCATCATCGTCATTGGCGTCGTGGAAGCGGGCGCACGCGGTGTGCAAGAGATCCATCAAGCGGGAGCAGTGGGCGTCTTGGCAACCGTGGGCACCTGCGCCAGCGGAGCCTATCCCCGCGTCATCGGTCGCACCTTGGGTCTCGCGGGGCGCACGATCCCAGCCATCACTCAACAAGGCAGTTCTAGCCTCGCCGGCGTCATCGAAGGTGATCCCGCCTTTCCGGCCACCCTCTCAGAGCAGTGCCAAGCGGATGTGAGCGCGCTGGTCGAGTCCCATCGCCAAAGCGGTGCCAAGACAGCTCTCAGCACCGTGGTGCTCGGCTGCACCCACTTCCCCCTGGTGCAAAATGAAATCGAAGCCGCCCTCAACCAGCTGCGTCAACAAGATCGCAATGAATCCATCGTTGCCGAAAAGATTCAGTTTGTGAATCCCGCAGAGTGGACCGCGCGTGAGCTCTTCAAAGCACTCGCCTTGGCGAGGCTCCGGGCTCCCCACGCACCTTCTCTGGCACGTTCACAGTTCTTTCTCTCTGTGCCCAGCCCATTGCGAAAGGACCTGCCGCTTTCGCCCGATGGAGGATTGAAGAAAGAATACAAATATAGTCGAGCACCACGCCGACTTGATGAAGAAGACACCGTGAACATTCCCCTATCGCCAGCGAGAATCCCAGAGTCAGCCAAGTCTCTGATCGAGACCAAGCTGCCTCTAGTTTGGGCGCGTATCCAAGCCGCACCCTAACCCTTCTCAGGCTATCAGCGTCTGGTCACGCGAAGGCCCGATGCCTACGAGACTGATGCGGGCACCCGCCAATTCTGAAACGCGATTCAAATAGGCTTTGGCCAGCGCAGGAAGGTCCTCGTAGCGGGTGATCCCGCTGAGGTCTTGCTTCCAGCCTTTGTGCTCCTCATAAACAGGAACGCAATCCGCCAGATCCGTCGCAGTAGCGGGCGGATGATTCAGGGGCTTACCATGGAGCGTGTAGGAGGTGCAAAGCTTGATCGTGTCGAGACCATCCAAGCCGTCCAAATTCGTGATCGCCAGCTCATCCGCGCCATTGATCATCACAGCATAACGCACCAGCACCGTATCCAGCCAGCCGCAACGCCGCGCACGGCCCGTGGTCGCACCGAACTCACGGCCCATGTTATGCAGCATGTCGCCAATGGCATCATTCTCCGTCACAAAAGGGCCAGATCCCACGCGGGTCGTGTAGGCTTTTGTTACAGCCACTACCTTGTCGATCATGCGAGGAGGGACGCCCGATCCCGTGCAAGCACCGCCGGAAGTCGTGCTCGAGGAGGTCACGAATGGATAGGTTCCATGGTCGATATCCAGATAGGTGCCCTGAGCACCCTCAAAAAGCATGTTTTTACCCGCACGGACGGCTTCATGGAGAAACACGGTCGTGTTTGCCACATGAGGAGCCAAGATCTCAGCGGCCGCGAGAATCTTCGTCACCGTTTCTTCTTCATCCACGAGGGCGACGCCTGCACTGGCGAGAGTTTGATTGTGCCATTGAATCCGGGCTCTCAGTTCAGAGGCCAAGGTTTCAGGCTTCGTGAGCAAGACTGCGCGCAATCCACCGCGCTCCACTTTGTCCGCGTAAGCTGGGCCGATACCGCGGCCGGTCGTGCCGATCTTTGCATCGCCCAACCTGGCTTCACGCGCCAGATCGAGAGCCTTGTGGTAGGGCAGCACCAGATGCGCCGTCTCACTGATCATCAGATTTGAGGGGTCAATGGTGACGCCTTGGCCGCGTAGCTTGTTCATCTCTTCGATCAGACCGAGAGGATCCATCACCACGCCATTGCCGATCACGCATTTCTTGCCAGCCCAAAGGATGCCGGAAGGGATCAGGTGGAGGATGTACTTCGTTCCCCCGTTGATCACCGTGTGCCCGGCATTATTTCCGCCCGCCGCCCGCACCACCACGTCTATGTTCTCCGTGAGGTAATCGACAATCTTGCCCTTCCCTTCGTCACCCCACTGGGCACCCACAACAATCGTATTCGACATTTCTTTTTCGTTTCTGGGTGCCTTGCATACCGGCACCTTGGTTTTTTTATTGATTCATTAAAAGGGAACACGTTCGGACATGATTCGATGCCCCGAGTTCCCGAGAGATTCTTACGTCTGACCTCACGCGCCCATCTTCATCGACAAGAAAATAGCGGCTAAACAGGCGAGGCAGCCCACCACGCCCAGCAGCATCAGCATGGAGCGGCCTCCGTCTTTTTCCTTTTTATGAGGACCAAATCCGACACGGGCCGAGCGATTAATCGAACGGTTGCCCGATGAACTTGCCGAAAAAGACACGGCGGGGGAAGGCGGGCTTTCCTCAGCTTCCCAGCTTGCTTGGGCCTCCGTAGCCCCCGCTTCATCGCTGATGAAGGCACACTCGACAGACCCCATGACAAAAGCCGTGCTGGCCTGAAGAGGAATGGAGTCCACCCGCTCACCACCGACCTTGGTTCCATTTGTGGAGCCGGTGTCCGTGAACGCCCAGGACGCCCCGTCAAAAGTAAACTCTCCATGATGGCTGGAGACGGATCCGTCGGGGATGACAATTTGATTATCGTCCGCGCGGCCTACGCTCATGCGCTCTTGATTGAGCTCATACTCTCCAGTGGTCCCATCCGTCGTGGTGAATTGAATCTTTGGCATAACAGGTCAAGTTTTAGCAGTTTCCTCCCCGAGTGGCAAGCCTTATGGTCATCACCAGGCCAGCCCGTGCACTATTTGGCGGCATTGATCAGCTTCTCGAATTCGGAGAAAAAGTATTTCGCATCATTCGGCCCGGGAGCAGCTTCAGGGTGGTATTGCACGCTGAAAACCGGGTGATCCCGGTGACGGATTCCCTCGACTGTTCCGTCATTGAGATTGATGTGTGTCACTTCAACATTGGAAGGGAGGGATGAAGGATCGATCGCAAACCCGTGATTCTGAGAAGTGATGGCCACCTTTCCACTCCGGAGATCTTTCACCGGTTGATTGCCCCCCCGATGTCCAAACTTTAGCTTGAAGGTCTTCCCACCAAAAGCGTGGCAAAGGATCTGATGACCCAGGCAAATCGCAAAAATGGGCTTTTTACCCACGAGTTTCTGGATCTCACGGTGGGCGTAACCCAGCGCACTCGGATCACCCGGGCCATTCGACAAAAACACACCGTCCGGATTCTTGGCCAACACCTCTTCAGCCGTGGCCGTGGCAGGCACCACGTGCACATCAAAGCCTTGCTGGCGCAGCCGGCGCAGAATGTTCCGTTTCACCCCAAAATCATAGGCCACGATCCGGTGCCGCGCTTCCTTCAAGGGGTGAAAAGCCCCCAGAGCGCCGCCCACCCGATTCTGGCTCGGGCTGGGAATGTCCCACTCGCGACTCAGTTCATCCTCGGGATCCCAGTGATAGGCCTTTGCCGTCGTCACCTCCTTCACAAAATCCGAGCCCTCCATTGGCGCGCTCTCCTTGGCCAGACGCACGGCATCCTCCACCGTGGCATCACCGCTGACGATGGCTGACCGCATGGCACCCCGCGTGCGCAGATGTTTCGTCAACGCACGGGTGTCGATGCCCTGGATGCCTGGGATTTTCCAGTGTTTCAAATACTCATCCAGCGAGCTCTCAGCGCGCCAATTGCTGACAATGGGGCTGAGTTCCTCGATCACAAATCCACGCACATGCGGCTGGTGGCTCTCATCATCGAGTGAGTTGATGCCGTAGTTCCCGATCATCGGGTAAGTCATCGCTACGATTTGGCCCCGGTAGGAGGGATCCGTCAGCACCTCCTGATAGCCGGTCATCGACGTGTTGAAACACGCTTCACCTGTTGCAGAGAAGGAAGCGCCGAACGCCTCACCCTCGAAATACCGACCGTCTTCCAGTGCTAGAATGGCTTTCATCAAAAAATCAAACAGGTGCCACTAAACCATCCCGCCCCCGTTTGCAAGTCGCTGCCCTCAGTAAGTGAAAAGGTCACTCACTCGCCACGCAGTCTCAAGAGTCTTGCCCTGCAAGGTCACAGCCCGGTTCAGCGCCGTGGCCATCCTCCTCTTCATGTGAGGAGTTAGTTTCCGACCATTGCGCGCGCGCTGCACGGCCTTGTGCGTCATTGGCTCCTCGCTGGCAGCCACCACATCATGATTCCCCAGCCCATGTTCAGCCATGAAGGCTTCGATCGGCTGTTTACCGAAATTTCGCGTCGGCTCGGCGGGGGTATCGGTTTCGGGTTCCATCATGGTATCATGCTTAGAGCGGATTCACGCGGCTCGCACCCATAAAAAAACCCGGCAGCTTTCGCTACCGGGCTTTCTAATGGATTTGAAATCCGCTCGGGCAAACTAAGCCTTTGCGATCTCGGTCACCTTGCCATGGGAGGTGGAGACCTTCACCTTCTTGCCCTTGAGGTCAGCGAGGCCTTCTGCGCCAGTGGACTTCGGGGTCAGGGTGAAGCTCTTTTCGCCGTCCTTGGTATCAACAACAGCAACTTTCGTCGCGGCGTCAAAGGACTTGAGCTTACCTTCGGTGGTTTCGATTTTGCCGCAGCCTGCGAAGGCGGAGCCCACGCTGAGGGTTGCGATGGCGAGAACGGATAGGAACTTCTTCATGATTTTGTTTGGTTTGAGTGACTTGAACTGCGAGTATCGCGTCCGAGTAACGTTACCATTGTTTCTATTTTCGCATTTGAGGCAATCTTTTTTATGAAAACTTGTGGGGTCAGCCAATTTTTTTCGTTTTGCACCGCCGCGGTGTTTGCATTTGCCCTGTTTCCGGGGCTCGCCCGAGCTCACCCCGAGCCCGATATCCCCATCAAAAGTCAGTTCGCCAAAGACGGTAGTGCCCTGATCACCATCGAGATAGATCCCCGGTGCTTCACCGCTGACCCGAATACCGAGTCCTACCTCATGAAAGCCCAGCTCGCGATCATGACGGAGTTAGAGAAAAAAGATTTGGTCAAGCAAGTCTCCGACGCCGTCCGGCAGTGGATCGAGTTCCAATTTGAGCCTTCCGGCAAGGCAGCGGCCCAGTTCTCCTATGAATTCACAGGCCTCGCCGGTGCCGAGCTCAAACTGCCCGATGATCCCGTGGTGCTCACTGGAAAATGGAAGGTCGCCGTTCCTCCAAAAAGTGCAGGCTGGAAAATTCACGCCACCGAAAAGGTCGGGTTCTCCGTCATCTTCAGAAACTACCTCGAAGGCGTCGAGCAACCCCGTTTCTCCGTGCTCTTCCCCGGGGAAACGAGTTTTGTCTTTGATCTGACTTCCGTTTCGCCGAAATAGAAAACACCCTGATCGGAACTGCAAAAGCCTGAGGTCAAAACTGACCTCGACGGCTGAAATCCTTCCTCCGTTGGCCGCTCCTTTTCAGTTGCCGATTTCCTGACCCTCTGTCCTACTTTCACCCCGACTCATGTCCACCACCTACCACATCATCCCGACCGAAACGCACAACGACCTCGTGCGTAGAGCCTACCTCCACCGCGGTTACACCGCAGCAGAAGCTGATGACGCTGCACGCTTTTGTGAGATGGCCTCGGCTCACGGCATCCGCACTCACAATGCTATCAAGGCCCTGCATCTCGATCACCTCTTCGGCAGCGCCGCCGGCGGTTGCACACCGGGCGCTGAGATCAGAGTCATCGATAAAAAATTCGCCGCCAGCGAGGCCTGGGACGGTAATTTGAAACTCGGCCAAAGCGTGGCCTTCCGTGCCATGGAGCGCTGCATGGAGATGGCAGACAAATACGGCATCGGCCAGGTGAGCGTGGACAATGCCTTCCACTACCTTTGGGGCGGTGGCTATGTCATGGATGCGGCCAAAAAAGGCTACATCGCCTACACCAACTGCACCTCCACGCTCGGCGAGGTCGTGCCCTTCGGAGGAAAGTTCCCCGTGCTCGGCACCAACCCTCACTCCTGGGGCCTGCCGACGCAGGACGCCTGTGGTTTCCCCGTCGTCATCGACTGGGCCACCTCCACCGTCGCCATGGGTCGCGTGCAACAGCTCAAGCGCGAAGGCAAACCCTTGCCTCCTGGTGCTGCCGTGGATGCTGCAGGTAATCCCACCACAGATGCAAACGAAGCCGCGTGGCTTCTCCCCTTCGGCGCGCACAAAGGCTACGGCCTCTCCTTGCTCATCGAAATCATGGGCGCGATGATCGGCGGCTCCCTGCCCACCCTTCGCGGCGGCGGCGGGCATCCCGACATCAAGAGCCAACCTTTTCCCGCAGGCGAAAAGCGCACTTCCTCGTTCTATTTTCAGGTCATCCACCCCGATGCCATCAGCACCGGCCTCTTTGCCAAAGGGCGCAGCTTCGCGGAGAACATGAAAGCCGTGATCGATGACATCCTCGGCCACGGAAACGAAGCCTGCATGCTCCCCGGTCAACCCGAGGCGCAAAACGCCGCGCACACCACCAAAGCAGGCGGCTTGCTCTTCTCGACCGCCGAAGTCGAGGCCCTCAACGAGATCGCCGACGAGTGCGGCGCATCGCGATTCGAGACAGCCGCTCTCGGCACCTACGACGTCTAATTTTACCCCTTCAACCACCTTCCATGAGCACCCCCCGCGTTCTCCTCACCACCACATCCTTTCAAGACACCCCCGGCATCCATCATGACATGCTGGACAAAACCGGATTCGAGATCGTCCGCGAGCGCGGTCCGCTCCCCGAGAAGCGCATGCTCGAGCTGGCCGGCGATTTCGATGCCTATCTTTGCGGTGACGATGCCCTCACCCGCGCCGTCATCCAGAAATCTCTTCCACGCCTCAAAGTCATTTCCAAATACGGCATCGGCCTCGACAAGATCGACGTCCCCGCCGCCACCGACCTCAAGGTGCCCGTGCTTTTCACCCCCGGTGTCAATCACACCACCGTCGCCGAGCACACCTTTGCCCTCCTGCTCGCCGTCGTGCGCAACCTCGTTGTTGAAGCCAATCACGTCGCTGCCGGTCACTGGACGCGCATCACTGGCAATGAACTCTGCGGCAAGACGCTCCTGCTCGTCGGCCTCGGCCGCATCTCCAAGGAAGTCGCCATCCGCGCCCGCGCCTTCGGCCTGCGCGTTCTCGTTTACGCCAACTACTGGGAGGAAGATTTTGCCCGCTGGTATGACCTCGAGCGTGTCGAAGATCTCGACGAGGGCCTCAAGCAGGCTGACTTCATCTCTCTCCACACCAAGCTCACCGAAAAGACCAAGGGCCTGATCGACGCCCGCCGCATTGGCCTTCTCAAGCCTGGTGCCGTCATCGTCAACACCGGCCGCGGCGAACTCATCTCGCTCGCCCCGCTCGTCGAGGCCATCAAGGCTGGCAAAATCCGCTACGGTGCCGACGTGCTCGACCAGGAGCCACCGCCCGCTGATCATCCGCTCCTCGGACTCCCCGGCACAGTGCTCACGCCGCACATCGGCTCCCGCACTCACGAAAGCGTGCAGCGCCAGGCCAGTTGCGCCGTCGAAAATCTCACGCGATACCTCGCCGGCAAAGAGCCCATTGCTCGTGCCAATCCGTTTTGATTTACAACCCTTCTCTCTCACCCATCCATCCCAACCCCTCATGAGCCTCTCCATCAAATCCCGCGAATCCTGCTCCTTCGATCAAATCTCACTCGGCGAAGTCATGCTCCGTCTCGATCCCGGCGAGGGCCGCATCCGCACGGCCCGCGATTTCAAAGCGTGGGAAGGCGGAGGCGAATACAACACTTCGCGCGGCTTGAGAAAATGCTTCGGTTACAAGACCGCTGTCGTCACTGCATTCGTGGACAACGAGATCGGCCATCTGATCGAAGATTTCATCATGCAAGGAGGCGTCGCCACCGACTTCATCAAATGGCGCGATGATGACGGCATCGGACGCACCGTGCGCAACGGCCTCAACTTCACCGAGCGCGGCTTCGGCATCCGCGGGGCCGTCGGCAATCCCGACCGCGGCAACACCGCAGCCTCTCAGCTCAAGCCCGGCGACATCGACTGGGATCACATTTTTGGTAAACTCGGCGTTCGCTGGTTCCACACCGGCGGCATCTTCGCAGCGCTCTCCGCCACCACGGCTGAACTCACGGTCGAAGCGGTGAAGGCGGCCAACAAATATGGCACCATCGTCAGCTATGATTTGAATTATCGCCCCTCGCTTTGGAAGACCATCGGTGGCCTCAAGAAAGCGCAGGAGGTCAATCGCGAGATCGCCAAATACGTCGATGTCATGATCGGTAACGAAGAAGACTTCACTGCCTCACTCGGTTTCGAAGTCAAAGGACAGGAAACCCTCGGCCACATCGAGACCGATGCCTTCAAGGCGATGATCGAGACCGCCGTGAAGGAGTTCACCAATTTCAAAGTCGCCGCCACCACGCTGCGTCACGTCATCACCGCCACCAAGAACGACTGGAGCGCCATCCTCTGGCATGACGGCAAGTTCCACGAGAGCCGTCAGTATCCCGGCCTCGAAATCCTCGATCGCGTCGGCGGCGGAGACAGCTTTGCTTCCGGAGTTCAGTTTGGTTTCATGGAGTTCAACGACGCCCAAAAAGCCGTCGAATACGGAGCCGCCCACGGCGCCCTCGCCTCCACAACTCCCGGCGACACCTCCATGGCCACTCGCAAGGAGGTCGAAAAAACCTTCGCCGGCGGCGGTGCCCGAGTCGTCCGCTGACCCCCGCAAAAGATAAAGCCCCCATTCATCGCGAAGCGTCCTGGAGTGCGCCGCACCTCCGGCGCTTTCATTGAAGCGGAAGAACCCTAATTCCTTATAGGCCAGCCAGCCAGCCTGCGCTTGTGGCTTTGGCCACACCCACCCGGGATCTCGACGCAAGCACGCTAGAGAAGAAGCGCGATGTTTTTCGAGGGCAAACTTTGAGTGGTGTCTTGTTGCGTGCCTGTGCCCCTCTGGTAGAAGTAGGCACGGAAAAAGCAGTCACTCAGCATGAATAAGCATACTCTCCTTTCAATTGCTCTTTTGCTTGCCGGGCTCTCAAGTCACGCACGGGCCGCCACTGTCACCTAGGACGGCTCCACTAGCGGCAACTGGGCCACCTCAACGAACTGGCAGGGCAATGCCTTACCGGCGGCGTCTGACCAGCTCGTTTTTCCAGCCACGGGCGTGACGACGCTCATCATGGTCAACAACCTGGCCGCTGGCACGAAGATCAATCGCATGTCCTTTGCCCAGCCGGGATACGAGTTGACCGGAAATGCGGTGGACATGGAGGTGAGTGGAACCACCCGGCCTCGCATTGAGGTGACTCACACGACGGGAGAGTCGCTTGTGAACCTGCCGCTGACGGTTTCTAGCCCTCTCACGCTCTCCGCGGCCTCTGGCGGAAAACTTCACCTTGGAAGCGTGGCAGATATCGCTTTCGGGGCCGATGGCATGACGCTCTCCGGAGCGGGCACCATTGAGCTTGACGGCACCACATCGGGCACCGGGAACATCACCATGAGCGGCGGCGGTTCTTACATCTTTGATGCGAACCAGGACGCGACTGGCATCTACAGCCTCTCTTCCGGAGAACTGACGATGCTCACTTCCTCCATCGACGGGCCGCTGTTCACCTCTGCCGGCACGTCGTTCTCTCCCATTCGAGGCATCGTGAATGGCGATGCCTCGCTATCCAGCGATATGACGATCGGATTGGAACTCACGGTGAATGGCAATCTGACCTTCAGCACCACGACGACGACGCGGGAGGTGCAATACAGCCTCTCAGGAACGAGCCCCGGACTGAACTACGACACGATCACCGTGAGCGGCAACGTCACCAGCGACACGTTCCGCATGATGCTCGACCTCACGCAGACCTTTCCCGTGGGCACGCCGTTTGTGCTGATCGACAAAACGGGCGCGGGCGCGATCTCGAATGCCTCGAAATTCCTCACCAGCACGGGAGCCACGATCAACGAAGGCACGCGTGCGATCTACGGTACCACGGCGCTGGTCTTCAGCTATGTAGGCGGGACGGGGAATGACTTTACGGCCACGGTGGCGAACAATCTGCCGTCCTTCTCCACAACGGTGGCCGATCAGGCCATCAATGAAGACACCAGCACCTCGGCGCTAGCTTTCACCGTGGCAGACGCCGACATCGCCGCAGGTTCGCTCACGTTGATGGCCTCATCCAGCGATACGGCGGTGGTTCCGGTGAGCGGGGTGGTCTTTGGTGGCTCGGGCGCGAACCGCACCGTGACGGTGACCCCTGCGCTGAATGCGAATGGCTCTGCTGTGATCACTCTCAATCTCAGCGACGGCTCCGACACCGTCAGCACGAGCTTCACCGTGACGGTCAATGCCGTGAACGATCAGCCGACGATCACGTCCATCGCTGATCAGAACATCAATGAGGACGCGAACACCGGCGATCTTGCATTCACCATCGGCGATGTCGAGACAGCGGCGACGGCGCTCACAGTGACCGCCTCCTCGTCGAACACGACGCTTGTTCCATTGGCGAACATCACTTTCGGCGGCTCGGGCGCCAATCGCACAGTGCGTGTGACTCCGGTCGTAAATCAGTTTGGCTCCGCTGCTGTCACCTTGACCGTTTCAGACGGAGCACTTTCCCGAATCGACACATTCAATATCAATGTGACGGCTGTGAATGATGCGCCGACTATCACGACGGTCGCGGATCAGACCATCAATGAAGATGGTGCCACCGGTGCGCTCGCTTTCACCGTCGGCGAT
>CAMBPV010000032.1 GCA_945869695.1 Prosthecobacter debontii | reverse complement strand
CCTGCGGCTTTTCGAATTCAAGCTCAAGCCGCTCAGGCATGTTAGCACCGCTGGCGCACCATCGGGTGCTTTCATCGCCATCCACAGCCTTCCAGGCATCATTGCCCGGCTGAGTGCTGCTCGCGGTCGTCTTGATGCCCGTGGCGTCTTTCGGTGCGGGCGGGGGCTTCGGAGCCTCGACGGGCTTTGCAGCGACAAACGTCACTTTGTTCTGCCCCGTGAACGGCGTCAGGTAGTCCGGCGTGAGCTTGTCACAGGCCCAAAGCAGGCCGCGTGTGATGAGATCGAGGTAACGCGCATCGGCGACGGTCTCGGTGTTGTGGCCAATGGTCGTGCTAAAGCTGCGTGCACCGGCTTTTTCATTCGTCCACGCGACGATGTATTCGACGTCCTTCGTGCTGCCATCCTTGTTTTTGACGGTCTGCTTGCCCATCGCGAGCGGATGCGCGTCGAAGAGATTCACGTTGTTATACAGCTCCTCTTTGATCGTGGTCCAATCCGCGAGCGTCTTGGTGATCGGGTGCTCTTTATCGACAAAGGTGATCGCGATCGGCTCCTGCGGGCCGTGCGAGTTGGATTGCAGGCCGAGACGCTTGAACCAGCGATCCTCGCCCGTGCGGAAGCTGTGCATCGCGCAGTGAAGCTGGATGCTGGGGATCGTTTTGTGGGCGTCGAGGATGCGCGTGAGCGTCTCCTTGTTGTTCATGCTCGCGGCGCACTCGTCGTGGATGATGATATCGTAGCCCTTGGCCCAATCCGCCTTGTCATAGACCGGCAGCGGCGGGTTCGTGGACTTGTCGTCGGTCCAAATCACATCCACCTGCACATTCGCGCGGCTTTGGATGCCTTTGGCGATGACCTCGTGCTGCTTCGCGTAGTCGTGGCAGCAGCCACCGGTGATCAGGAGAGCTTTCAGCGGCTCCGCGGCGCACACAGGAACGCTGAGGGCGAGGATGGATAGGAGGGTGTGTCGGGATGTCATTTTGGGGGCGGAAGATTACGCAGAAGGGGCCATTCTTCTACTCAGAATCCGAGCGCCTCGAACGGATCGCTAGAGTGGTCTTCGCAGCATGGGGTGTGGGTTCGAGAGCCGAAATAGCTGGATATTGCAGTCTGGGAATTCGGGAATCCACGCTCTTGCGAGCGCAGCTACGGGAGTGTAGCCGCCGTCGCAAGACGGTGGCTCTTCGGGGTAACCGGGTGACCACGCTCTTGGGAGCGCGGCTACGAGGGTCAGAGCGGGCGATTGTAAATCTTTTCGAAGACCTTTTCGGGACCCTCGGCGGCGCGGTTGGGATCGATGATGGTGATGCCGTCATCTCCGAAGCGGGCGGTGACGGTGGCCCCTTTTCCCTGCTGCATGTATTTAAAGTTCAGGTCTCGGACGCGGGCGGCGGCATCGACGATGGCACAGGTGATTCTCGCATCTTCCGCAGTGGGGTAAATCTCGGCCACGGCATCAAGCGTCTCGTTGAAAAACTTGACCCGACAAATGGCCACGAGGCCGACGGTGAGGCTGTCCACGCCATAGCCGATGTAGCCTTTTGTGCCGTCAGGGCGCGTCACGTCGCGGGTGAAGTGATTGTTGGAGGTGCGGCTAGCATCACCCGCATTCCACCAGCGGAAGCCGCGATACTGCTGATCGCTTTCCACCTTGCCATCGGCTCCGACGATCTCGTGACCCTGGTTCACGGGACCTTCGAACTCGGAGGGCGTGATCCAGTTGTTGTGGAAGTTGATGGACATGCCGTTTTCGAAATCCACGCGCACTTGCACGGCATCGAAGGCATTGATGCCATCGCGCACGAGTCGCTTCTTCTGACCCACGGCGGTGAGGCTCACGGGTTTGCTCCGGTAGTAGGAATAGATCAGATCTGTCCAGTGTGGGCCAACGTAGCTAAAGGGATCACTCGACTCCACCCACTTGAAGGTGCTGGTGCTGACCTCAAGAGGTTCTTCTAAATAGGCGGTGCCATAGAGCGGTGTGCCGATGCGGTTTTGGATGTCGTCCCGGATGCGGAGGTGATCGGGGTCATAGCGCTTATGCATGTCCACGGCGACCACGCGATTCTTGGCGCGAGCGCGGTCGATGATTTCATCGGCCTCCTGAATGGAAAGGCACATGGGTTTTTCAGTCAGCACATGAGCGCCGCCATCTAGGGCTGCGAGGATGGGTTGGGTGTGAAGGTGGTCGGGCGTGGCCACGGCCATGACGTCGAGGTCCGGAATCTCGCGCAGGATGTCGGCCCAGGGTTCATCTCCCCAAAAGGCTTTCGGCTCGAATCCGGTGAGCTTCTTGAAAGCAGCGGCGGCTTTGCGAGCCGACTTCTCCGAGCGCGTGGCCACGGCGACGAGGTCAAAACTCACATCCGCCAGATCGCGCGCATATTTGTCGAGGCCAACACGGGCAAGCTGGCCCGCAATGCCGAAGCGCTGGAGATCTGCATAAGCCCGCGCGTGCACATCTCCGCCAAACATCCCTGCGCCCACCAGTGCGATTTTGATTTTTCCGTCCTTCATAGTCGGCCAAACAACAACGGGGAGTCGAGCGATGCAAGCGGGCAGTCGAGGGCTGACGGCGATAGCTGATCCAAAGTGGTCCGCACAGTCCTCTGTGCGGAACGCAGGTCTGGCGACAACCCTCTCGTGCAAAGACTCCGCAGTCCTCACGCTCGAGCCGCACAGGGGAAGATTGGAACTCCTATTCTTCCCGTCGCCACGCCACAAACTCCCCCTTCCTTAGTCTCGCCCTCACCGGGTTGTCCGCGATGTATCGCCTGAACATCCCAAACGAAGCCTCGTTCCTGACCAAGGGATCAAAACTTTCATCCTGCCAAAATCTGCCGCTCCTGCCGAGCGACTGGTTGATTTTCATCGCCGACCATTTCTTCCACGACTCCACCTGCCTCAGCATTGCATTCCTGGGCATACCACCGACGAGAAGATGCACATGATTGGGCATCACCACAAAGTCACCGAGCTCCTATCGATCACCATCAAAGAACCTCAGCGCACCCACCACCAACTCCGCTAGCTTCGGATCACTCAAAACGCACTCTCCATGACCGGCATCCAACTCATGCTCCCACGCTTTTGAAAAGCGGCGGAAGTCCTGTCGATCAACCTCAGGAAGATCCTCGACTTGCCTACGCCAGTCGTCGGCAGATGGATTGATACAACGACTGAGCAGCCATGCGTCGCGTTTATCTCGCCAGCGTAGCCAGACCACTTTCGGAATCGAGTCTGCTGTCCGCCAGGTGATAAAGTATGTCGCGCCTTCTTGATCCCAATGCGGCAGATGGCCCTGGGTCACGCCCACCTCTTTCGCGGGGTTGAAGAATTCAAAGGGCATGGTGCAGAAAGTAAAAGGGAATGCACAGTCCTCTGTGGGGTCTCCCTGTCAACTTTCAGAACCTCACAGAGGACTGTGCGGACCACTTTTCTACCGCCGAGCCTTCGCCTCTTGATGATATCGATTTGCAAAGCTGAGGATTTTTGAGCCGCGTTTTTTTACGAGCGATTGGCCCGCATGTCCATCCAGACGGCGGCGAGGAGGATGAGGCCGCGGGCGATGAGCTTGTGCTCAGGGCTCACGGAGAGGAGCGTCATGCCATTGATCAGGCAAGCCATGATCAGCGCCCCGAAGAGCACTCCCATCACCGTCCCACGTCCGCCGCGTAGGCTCACGCCTCCGATCACACACGCGGCGACAGCATCGAGCTCCATCCACTCGCCAAGATCGGTGGTCGAGTTTCCGGTGTAAGACGCGAGCAGGAATCCGGTGATGGCCACGATGCCGCCCATCAGTGCAAAGGCCGTCATGACCACACGCTGAACGGGAATTCCCGAAACAAGAGCCGCCTCGGCATTGCCGCCGATGGCATACAAGTGACGACCCATCGAGGTGTGCTGAGTGAGCACGTAGGTGGCGAGACAAACGATGCCGAAAATCAACGCGGGCAGGGGAATGCCGCGATGCTGATTGGCGATGATGACAAACAGAAAGGTGGCTTGAGCACCGACGAAGAATTTGAGAAACGAGGTTTCCGAGTCCGGAGTTTGTTTTCGGCTCAGCCAAAAGGACGCGACCAGGGCAAGCGTGACCAAGGTGGCGAGAACGTAGCCTGTCAGGGGCGAGAGGTAATAGCTGCTGAGGAGTGAGTAGAGATTCGTTTGTCCTCCGCTCACCACGGGCACGGTTTCATTATTGATGACGAGCCAAAAGAGTCCGCGATACACGAGCAGCCCCGCCAAGGTGACAATGAAAGCAGGGATGCGCTCGTGCACGATGAGCCAGCTCTTCGCATACCAAATCAGCACGCCCGCGATCAGTCCAACTGATAACCCGAAGGGTGCGGGATAGCCGAGCTTGGTGGTCAAAACGGACGCGATGCCGCCGAGAAGCGCCAAGCCACTGCCGACCGAGAGATCGATGTGTCCGGGAAGAATGATGAGCAGCATTCCCATGGCCAGCGTGGCATTGAGCGAGAGCTCGACCATGAGGTTGGAGAGATTGCGTGGACCGAGGAACTCGGGTGCCATCCAGCCGAAGAATCCGCAGATCGCCACGAGGGCCAGCAAGAGTGAAAAATCGCGAAAGTTGAGTTTCGAGTTCATCTCAGACGAGTTCGACATGTTGTTGGCCCATGGCCGCGGCCATGAGTTTTTCCTGATTGGCCTCGGCGCGTGTGAATTCGCCGCCGATGCGCCCCTCGTGCAACATGAGGATGCGGTCGCTCATGCCGATGAGCTCGGGCAGCTCGCTGGAGACGAGAATGACCGCTTTGCCTTCTGCGGTGAGCCGATTGATGATCTCGTAGATTTCAATCTTCGCGCCGACATCGATGCCGCGTGTTGGCTCATCAAGCAAAACGACCCGTGGCTTGGTCATCAGCGCCTTGCCCAGAACGATTTTCTGCTGATTGCCGCCAGAGAGCTTGCCGGCAGTGGCTTCGAGTCCAGTGGCCTTGATGCGCAGAGAATCGAAGAAGTGACGATTGCTCGAGGCTTCGCTTTTGCGGTTGATCAAACCCGCGTGGGTGAATTGATTGAGCGAGGACAGAGACAGATTGAATCCAATTTCGTGATCCAAAACCAAGCCGTAACGGCGACGGTCTTCACTCGCGAGCACGAGCCCTTCTTGTATCCTTTCAGCGGGTGAACAAGCGAGGGTCTTTCGCTCTCCAATGCGAATGCTTCCGCTGTGCCTCGTACCCCACGCGCCGAAAAGATGCATGAGTAATTCCGTGCGCCCTGCACCCATCAGGCCACCGAGCCCGAGCACTTCACCGGCACGGAGTTTGAAGGAGATGTTGTGCAGTCTCTCGATGCGAGTTGTTGGGTCGATGACGGAGAGGTCGTTCACCTCAAAAACAATTTCGCCCGGCTCCGTTGCGCGACGGGGAAAGAGATCACTGATCTCGCGGCCGACCATGTGTTTGATCACCTCGGACCGGGAGGTTTCTGCGGCCTTTTTCGTCACAACCGTCGATCCATCACGGAGCACGGTGATGCGGTCAGCAATGGCAAAGACTTCTTCAAGCTTGTGAGAAATGTAGATGCAGGTGATGCCGCGCTTCCGGAGATCGCGCAGGATATCGAGGAGCACGAGCACTTCATGTTCAGCGAGCGCAGCCGTGGGCTCGTCCAAGATCAGGATCTTGGAGTCTTTCGCCAGAGCCTTCACGATTTCAACGAGTTGCTTTTGACCGACGCCAAGACTGCTGACTCGGGCAGCAGGATCGAGCGTCACTTGAAAACGATCCAACAGAGCTGCTGCATCCCGAAAGATCTTTGGCCAATCGATCAAGCCTCCCCAACGAACCGGCTCGCGTCCGAGAAAAATGTTCTCCGCCACCGTCATCTCCTCCACGAGCGCGAGCTCCTGGTAGATCACCCCGATGCCCGCACGACCTGCGTCCGCGATGCTGCCAAAATGCGCCTCACTGCCATTCACTTCAAATCGGCCCTCGTAGCTGCCGTGCGGATGAATGCCGGAAAGCAGTTTGATCAGCGTGCTCTTTCCCGCACCGTTTTCGCCACACAACGCATGGATCTCGCCTTCTTGTAGATCAAAGCTGACTTCCCTCAGCGCAGCCACGCCGGGGAACTTTTTGGTGATCGAATGGGCGGAGAGGAGCATGGTCTTCATGGTTTCGCCTCCGCGCCCTGATACACGTCTTCCTTCTTGCGGAAGTTGTCCTTTACCACGGTTTCCATCATGTTCTCCTTTGTCACAGCGACGATGTCGAGGAGGATGGAGGGCACTTTCATTTTGCCGTTATCCGTTTCAGCGCGCGCGATGATGGGTTTTCGCTGCGCCATTTTGACGGCGACATCGGCGGCCTGTCCGGCTAGCAGGGTGAGGGGCTTGTAAACCGTCATGGTCTGACTGCCGTGGACGATGCGCTGGCAGGCGGCTAGATCGGCATCCTGACCGGTGACGATGATCTTTCCAGCGAGCCCTTCTTCGATCAGGGCTTGGATTGCGCCCCCCGCGGTTCCGTCATTGCTCGCGAGGATAGCGTCAAAGTTGGGTCCCGCTTTCGTGATGGCTGCATTCGCGATCTTCTTTGCGTTTTCGGGTTTCCAATCCTCGGCCCAGTCTTCGTGCAGGACCTCGATTTTACCTGTCGCAATGAGTGGCTGAAGGATGTTGTCCTGACCTTGTTTGAAGAGCACCGCGTTGTTGTCAGTCTTGGATCCGTAAATTCGGATGAGCCTGAGTTTTCCGTTTGGTGGCACGCGGTCTGCGATGAATCGGCCCTGTAGCTCGCCAACTTTGATGTTGTCAAAGGTGATGTAAAGATCGAGATCGCAGCCTGTGATGAGTCGATCATAAGATAAAACGGGAATGCCTGCGGCAGCAGCCATCTCGACCGCTTTAGCCATCGCTGCGCCGTTGTGGGGGATGATGACGAGTGCGTCCACCTTGTTTGTGATCAGGCTTTCCACGTCGCGCAGTTGGCGGGTGTCATCGCTGTTTGCCGCGAGCACGGATGCATCCGCGCCTAATTCCGTGGCGCGTTTGACAAAGAGATCGCGATCACTTTGCCAGCGCTCCTCTTTGAGCGTGTCCATCGAAAGTCCGATGAGCGGACGGCTGCGGATGGGGGCTAGATTTTTTGGAGGACCACCGCGCGACACGATGAGCCCAGTGATTACGCTAAGCGCGCAAGAGACGATGACGAGTGTGATGCGGGGGTTCATCGAGGTGGTTGGGATTTGGAACACGGTAGTTTGCAATAGTCGTATGAATTCTGCGAGGCCCTTTTCAAGTGACCGACGACTATTTGATCCATGACTTCGGGTGGATTTAATCGAAGGGTTGCCAAAGGAGGTAACGCCTGCTACCCCGTTCTTTTATGATGAAGATACATCCACTTTTTGATCTCACTGGTAAATGCGCACTCGTGACGGGCGGAAGCAAAGGCCTGGGGAAAGCCATGGCGCGAGGTTTTGCGGAGGCGGGAGCTGATGTGATGATCTCCAGCCGCAGCGCTGACGAGTTGCAAAAGGCTGCTGCCGAAATCGGCGATGGTTTGAATGTGAAAGTGGAGTGGATGGCTGCGGACATGATCGATCGCGCTCAGGTGAAGGCATTGGCTGAAGAAGCGGTGAGACGGTTGGGGAAAGTGGACATTCTCATCAACAATGCGGGCTCGAATCAGCCGCAGGCGATCGATGAAATCACGGACGAGGCGTGGGATCGGATTGTGGAGCTTGATTTGACCAGCTGCATGTCACTGACTCGCGCTCTGGTGCCGGGCATGAAAGAGCGCCGGTGGGGGCGTGTGATTCACATTTCATCCGTGCTTGGCGTGGGTTCCAAGGAGAAACGAAATGTTTACTCAGCATGCAAGGCGGGACTGATTGGGATGGCAAAAGCGAGTGCGTTGGATCTAGGGCCATTTAACATCACGGTGAATTGCCTGTGCCCGGGTCCATTCATGACGGATTTGCCGATGAGCCTCTTGAATGACGCGGAAAAAGATCAGTTCTCGAATCGGACAGCGCTGAATCGCTGGGGTATGCCTCGTGAGCTGGCGGGTCCCGCTTTGATGCTGGCAAGTGAAGCCGGAAGCTACATCACGGGTGAGGCTCTCCTGGTGGATGGGGGTGCGTTTGCGCGAGCGCTCTGATGACTGGACGAGATAAAGTTTCTCCAGGGTTAGCTTTGCTCACAGCGCTGATCAGTGTGGCCTCCAGATTTTTGATAAACGATTGAGCCAAGGCCTCGGCGCTGGGGGCTGGAGGCGGGGTGAGGCATGTGACGAGGTCCTCATTGGAAAGAAATGGCTCGAGCCCGTATCCGATCATGGCGGATGTCTTCAGTGCAGCGGAGGGAGTGAGATCGATCAGAAGAAGCACCAGAAAGTTCTCGGCTCCGCGATCCACAGAACTGCTGAATCCTCCGCGGTTAAACAGCCAAAAGGTGAAGACGGGTAGAGTCACATTGTAGGGTACTTCCTGCAGAGCGACAGCGACTCGGACCTGAGGAAATTTTCTCTCGATCCGGTCGACCTGCGAAGTGATGCGGCGCACCGATGAAGAAGGCAGTCGCTTTAGCGGATCTGCGACGGGTCCGCATAGCTGGGGTGGGATGCCGAGTCGTCTGTCCAATTCCTCCAAAGAAAACAAGCAAGCGGCGCAAGCTGGTTGTCCGGGAGCGATCCGACTTTGACAGGATGGGCAAACGAATGACATGGCGGAATCCTGGTTTTGATCCAGTGCTGCTGGGTCACGACTCGACGAGAGCGCCCTCTTTGATCAAGAGCTTGCGGTCTCCTTTTTGGGAGAGGCTTTGATCATGAGTCACCACGATGAGCGTCTTTTGGTCCTCGCTGACGACGGACATGAGCATGTCCATCACACCTGCGCCGGTGGTGGCATCGAGATTTCCGGTGGGCTCGTCCGCGAAAATGATGGCAGGGTCATTGATGATGGCGCGCGCGATGGCGACGCGCTGCTGCTCACCCCCGGATAACTCGGTGGGAAGGTGATCCAGACGACCACTCAGGCCTACGCGATCCAACAATTCGCGTGCACGCTTTTCACTCCGCTTTCCGCCGATCATGGCAGGGAGAAGGACGTTTTCGAGGGCAGTGAGTTCAGGCAGCAGAAAGTAGTGCTGAAATACGAACCCCATGGTTTGATTTCGAGCCGATGCGCGTGCTTTCGCAGCCACGTGGTAGAGCGATTGTCCAAGAACCTGAACATCCCCAGAGTCGGGACGCTCCAGCCCACCGAGAACATAGAGCAGGGTGGTTTTTCCCGCGCCAGAGGCGCCGCAGAGAAAGACACGCTCACCCGCTGAGACTTCAAGGTTCACCCCGCGCAGAACGTGGAGATCCTTCCCGGCGAGGCGGTAATGGCGGTGCACATCGCGTGCGATCAGTGTCTTTTGAGAACTGCTCATTTCGAAACCGAACTAGGACGCGTCTCTGCTCCGGTCAAGCAGGACATCTGACGGACTGCCTCATAAAGGACGATTCCTACAGAGGTGGCTAGGTTGAGGCTGCGTGTGCCTTGCATGGGAATGCGGAGCGCTCGATTCCCTGGATCGTTGATCATGGATTCAGGGAGGCCACGGGTCTCCGGTCCGAAGATGAGATAGCAGTCGGAGCTGGCCGCAAAGTTCTCATCCCAGTAAGTCAGGGTGGCTTTGGTCGTGAGGTAATAAAAGGAGGAATCAGGCAGCGCTGCGGATCGCATGGCTTCGAAGTCATCCCATTCCTGCACGTCCACATCCGCCCAGTAGTCGAGCCCTGCCCGCTTGAGGTGTTTGTCTTCGAGGCTAAACCCCAAGGGACGGATGAGATGAAGGCGCGCACCCGCCGCTAAACACAGCCGACCCACCGCTCCGGTGTTATGGGGAATTTCAGGCTGATAGAGGACCACGTGAAGCATTAGGCTTTTGCGTTCAGCTTGGGTAGATTTCGCACAGGTAAGCCATGCTCGGAGAGGAACTTCTTCACGTCACTCACGGTGAACTCGGCAAAGTGGAAAATGCTGGCCGCGAGAACGGCATCGGCTTTTCCCTCACGCAAGACATCGACCATGTGATCGATTTTCCCCGCCCCGCCGCTGGCGATGACGGGAATCGTCACGGCCTCACTCACGGCGCGTGTGAGGGCGATGTCGTAACCCGCCTTTGTGCCGTCGGCGTCCATACTCGTGAGGAGAATTTCACCTGCGCCCCGGCGACAGACCTCGGCGGCCCACTCGATGGCATCGAGCTCTGTCGGGTTCCGACCTCCATGGGTGAAAACAGTCCACGAGCCCCGGGCATTCCGTTTTGCATCAATCGCGACGACGAGACATTGGCAGCCAAAAGCTTCAGCCGCCTCGTCGATGACATGCGGCGTTTTCACCGCCGAGGTATTGATGCCCACTTTGTCTGCTCCGGCGAGGAGCATCTCCCTCATGTCAGCCACCGTCCGGATGCCGCCTCCCACGGTGAGTGGCATGAAGCAACTCGCAGCAGTGCGCTCCACCACGTCAACCATCGTCCGGCGTTCATCGGATGAGGCGGTGATGTCGAGGAAAACCAGCTCATCGGCTCCTTGGTCATTGTAGGCCTTGGCGCATTCCACAGGGTCACCGGCATCGCGGAGGTTTAGAAACTTGGTGCCCTTGACGACGCGTCCTGCGTGGACGTCAAGGCAGGGGATGATGCGCTTGGTGAGCATGATGGGAAAAGAGAGGAAGGACAGATTGTGAGCCTGTTGTTTAATCCGATTTGGCGGAAAAGCCAATCTTGAGACATAGTGGAGGCTTGAAAACTGCTCACGTGAAGAAACGCAAGCCCCAAGCACCACGTGAGGTGGCGCTTCTGCCGCACGATGAGCTGACTGCCGACTTTTTGGAGTTCATGAATGCAGAGCGGCGCTCCTCTCCTCGGACGTTGGAGAACTATCGTCATGCGTTGGATGAATTCCGCCGTCGATTGCCGGGCTTTGAATCCTGGGAGGCGCTGACCGCTGATCATTTCAGACAGTATCTTTTTGCGCTGATGAAGCGGGATCTGGGGCGGGCCACGATCCGGCTTCATTTTGCGGCGATGCGGAGTTTTTTCAGATGGCTGACTCGTCGGCGCGGCTGGAAGCACAATCCACTCTTGGATGTGCAGTTGCCGAAACAGGAGAAGAAACTACCCGTGATTTTGACGGTGACGCAGGTGATTCAGATGTTGGATCTTCCGTTGGCCATCCAGAAAGACAAACAGGCTCCCGGATGGGCACCCGAGAGGGACGCCGCTATTCTGGAACTCTTTTACTCGACTGGAATGCGGCTCAGCGAGTTGGCCTCCCTGGATGTTCAGGACATCGATACGATTTCAGAATGCGTTAGAGTCATCGGCAAGGGGCGGAAGGAGCGGCTCTGCCCCATCGGTGGTCCGGCATTGATGGCCATTCAGCGTTACCGTCAGAAAGCGGCAGTGCATGAGGGGCCCCTTTTCCGCAGCAAGCTAGGCACTCGAATCACCAATCAAGCGATCGCTGATGTGGTGGATAAGTATTGGAAGAAGTCTGGCCTGCCCATTCACGTAACTCCGCACAAACTGCGGCACAGCTTTGCCACACACCTCCTGAACAACGGTGCGGATCTGCGTAGCGTGCAGACGCTACTCGGACATGCCAGTCTTTCGACCACGCAGATCTACACGCACGTTTCCACTCAGCGAATGAAGGAAGTTTACGAGTCAGCTCATCCCAGAGCTTGATGCTAGGTCTTGATTTCTTCGCCTGATTTGGCGTTGGCGAGGTGGATTTGCTCCCGGTGGAAATTGGGATCGCTTCGGAAAGTCAGGCGGGCCTGATACTTGCGCTCCAGTTCCACAAGATGCTCGCCGTCCTCGGTTCTGAGGCGATTCAACACTTCGGGGTGCACGACGACGAGTAGATCTTTTTGGTCCTCTTTCCCGCGTCCCAAAATGGCGCTGAGGCGCCTTTGGAGCTCCACGCTCATGGTGATGGTCGTTTTGACCTGGCCGTGACCTTTGCAATACGGGCAGGGCTCGAGCATCGCGGTGCTTAGGCTCTCGTGGAGACGCTGGCGAGTCATCTCCATGAGGCCAAACTGGGAGATTTGGAGGATCTGGGTCTTTGCCTTATCACGCTTCACGCGGTCGAGCATCGTTTTGTAAACAAGTTGCTGATCCCGGCGCTGTTTCATGTCGATGAAGTCCACAACGACAAGGCCACCCATGTTTCGGAGACGCAATTGTCTGGCCACCTCTTCAGCGGCTTCGATGTTGGTTTGGAGCAAGAGCTTGTCGATGTTATTCGAGCCTTTATTCCGACCGGTGTTCACATCAATGGCGACGAGCGCCTCGGTTTGATCAATGACGATATACCCTCCGCATGGCAGCCAGACCTGGCGGTAAAACGCATTGTCGATCTGCTTTTGAATGCCGTAAGCATCAAAGAGTGAGCCTGGGCCTTGGAATGAGTTGATGCGGCGTTTGGCGCGGCGGGAGATGCTGGCGGCGAGGTCTTGCATGCGCTCGACCGTGGCTGGGTCATCACAGATCACCTCATCGACTTCTTCCGTGAGGAAATCACGAACGGTGCGCTCAATGATGTCAGGCTCCTGGAAGCAGCAGACGGGGGCTTTGTTGTTATCCCGATTTTCAACGATGTCATTCCACTGTTCCAGCAGGATGCTGAGATCGCGGACAATGTGACGCGCGCGCTTGCCAATCACCTCGGTGCGCATGATGAGACCCATGCCTTCCGGAAGATCGAGGTTCTCGATGATTTTGCGGATGCGGGCGCGCTCTTTGGGGTCCTCGACTTTACGTGAAATGCCGAACTGATCGTTCAGGGGCATTAGCACCAGGAGTCGGCCGGCGAGGGAGATGTTCGTCGTGACGCGGGGACCCTTGTTTCCGATGGGGCCCTTCGTGACCTGCACCATGATCTCGGATCCCACTGGATAGAGACTGGGGATGTCCTGAGAGTTGATCTTCTTCTGCTTCTTTTTATTGCCTCCGCGGTTGACTTCTTCGATGCCGTCAAGGGCAGCAGGAATGGCATCCCAAAAGTGGAGGAAGGCATTTTTCTCAAAGCCAATATCCACAAACATGGCCTTCAGTCCTTGCTCGATGTTTTTGACCTTACCCTTGAACACACTACCGACGATGCTCTGGCTGCCCACACGCTCGATGGTGTATTCTTCGAGCACGCCATTGTCCAAGAGGGCCACGCGGCTCTCCAGTTTTTCGCAGTTGATGACGATGCGGGTACCTTGGTTGATGTTCTTTTTCCCGGTGATGAACTCTTTGATTCTTTGAACTATTCCCAATGCCATGATGTAAATTTTCGGTTGGTGGTTGGTGCCGCTTGGCGGTTAACGATCTCGTTTGAACAGGTTTTGGAAAAATCCGGCGCGCCGCACAGGGACCGCCTTGGGGACTTCTTTTTTGGCGTCCACGCCTCGTGAGCCCGCTGCGTCAGCTCTTTTGCGGATGGACGGAGCTGCAATTTTCCGGGTGCTTTCCCGCGATTCGCGCGCCTCGGAGGCGTCCCCGACATCAGCGTCATCGTCGCTCTCGGGAAGGTTGAAGGCGATTTCGTTGGCAAAGGTGGTCATCTCACGCGGTTTGAAATCACCTGCGATTTCCGGGATGGTTTCGATGGCGACCTGATAACCCTGTTCGAGAGCGAGCGCCTGCTCGAGAATCCGCTTCACCAGAGGCGCGGCTGTGGCGCCACCGGATTTGCCGCCTTGGACAAAGGCGCAGATAGCAAACTTTGGTTTGTCATAAGGCGCGAATGCGATGAACCAGGTGTGATTATCCACTTTTCCACTACGGAGGAATTGGGCTGTTCCTGTCTTGCCGGAAACTTCCACATTTGCCATGCGGGCTCCTTTGGCTGTGCCGCCATCCTCGTTGACGACCTTCCACATTCCGCGTCTGACGAGTTCAAACTGCGCTTGAGTCACAAACTTCTCAGCCACGAGGTCCACGCGTGGAGGTGGCTGATTCTCCACGACAACCTGAAGTCCATCGACGACGCGTCGAAGGAGATGAACGGGATAGGCCCTTCCACCGTTGGCTACTGTCGCAGCCACGTTGGCCATTTGAAGCGGAGATGCCTGCACCAGCCCCTGGCCGATGGAAACGTTGGCCACAAAACCCGGGCTCCGAGAGTTTTCGTTGGGCTTGTTTTGCCTGGTCCATTTGTGCCCGGGGAGGACCAGACTGCCCGAGTCCTCTTCGTCGAGTTCGATTCCTGAGCTTGATCCCAGCCCCATCATTTGACCGACCTTCTCAATGTTGTCCAAGCCTGCTTTGTTCCCGTATTGGTAGAAGAAACAGTTGCACGACTGTTTGATGGCGCTGCTAAGATCCAGTCCACCGTGGGATCCGCCTTTGGAGGCAATCCAACATTTCATCGGCCTGCCGTAAGTGACGCTGCCGCTGCAATTCCAACGGGAGTTCGTGATGCCACTCAAGCAACCCGCGAGCGCGGTCACGATCTTATAGGTCGATCCGGGTGCATAGCCTGAAGTGGCGCGGTTCAGAAGAGGGATTACGGGGTTGCTCTGGTAAACCTCCCAGTTTTCTTCGGAAATCGTCGGAATGAAACGATTCGGATCATATGACGGCACGGATGCCATGGCGAGGACCTCTCCTGAATTTGGCTCGACCACCACTACTGAGCCTCGACCGATGTTGGCATCTCGGAGTGCTTTCTCGGCGATGACTTGAATGCGGGCATCGATCGTGAGGTGCACGTCACTGCCTTTGCGCGGCTCCTCGTATCCGATCTCCCCGACGATGGCTCCTTTTTGATTCACCAACACCGTGCGCACGCCGGGCTTGCCCACGAGGTATTGGTCCATGGTCTTCTCGACTCCCGCCACGCCGTAGTCATCCGGAACGTAATAATTTCCCCAAGGCTTCCTCTCTTCTTCCGTGGCGCGGGTGTCGTCTGGAAGGCGCACGTAACCGAGAACATGGCAGGCGAGTGAGCCATAAATGTACTGCCGAGAAGGCCTGACACCGACGGACAGACCCGGGAGGCCCAGATTGTGCTCGGCGAACCTCGCAAACTCTTCGAACGTCAAGTCGTCTCGATAAACCCAAGGAACCAGACCGCGGAATCCGCGTGTGTGGACACGTAGCTCATTGGAGTCAAAGGGGCGGGCCAAACCCATTTCATTGAGTTTGCTTTCCACGAGTTGCTTGAAGACAGCAACGTAGTCATCCTCTTCCCTTTCACGATTGATGCCTTGGATGGGAATGGTGTATTGGAACTTGGGCACTTTGGCATTTTTATCGACACCTTCGCGGATGAGGCGGCGGTATTCATCCATGACCTCCTTCATCACCACGCGGACTTCGAAAGCTGGCTTGTTGCTGACGAGGGTGAAGCCATTGCGATCTTTGATTTCACCTCGAACACCGGGGACTCGAATCTTCAATTCCTTTTGCCCCGGAACCTTGCCGACAAACTCGGCGTGGCGGTCGATCTGCAAATAAGAGAGGCGATAAACAACCAATCCGAACCCGACAAGAATGGCGAGTGCGAAAAGGTACAACCTGAAACGATACTTAACGACCATCATAGCGATACCTTAGTCCATCGTATTTGATTTCGTAACTGGTGACCCGGGCTAATAGATGAAGCACGAGAAACATGATCGGAGAAAAGAACATGGCATACATCGTGTCGGTCACGAGTTTTAGCCAAATGGCGGTCGGGAAATGCCATCCGCCCCGAAGAAAGGTAATGATGAGGTATTGAAGGAAAAGCCAACCGAAGGTCGCAAATCCGACCATCAGCACAGGTAGCTCAAGTCGGCCCTTTCTGAAAAGGGGGCGCACGCCCTGCATCAAGATCCCCATGAGGCCGAACACAAAAATGGAATAGCCGAACCTGAGGTCAGCATTGCTCATGGATGCAGCATCCGCGAGAGTCATGCCCAGTTCAGCGCTGGCAGCCTGTCCCGTGTCTGAAGACATCGGCAGGTAGCGGACATCCCAGAGTAGTCCTGTGGTCAGTGCCAACAACAGCATCACGGGAAAGGGCACCGCCACGGAAGCCGCGAAGAAAAAGACGGCGGGCAGAAACAACCGCGCGTAGTGCGTGGTCTCCGGCATGATCGTGGGCACGAATTCCTGCACTGCAAAGCTGAGCAGCACGAGCACGAAGACAATGGCATTGAATAGCATGGCTATTTGTTCTGGGTGCCTTTGACCGAAGAAGCCTCATCTACAGGAATGGCTTTCGGTGGAGATTCGACTTTCTCCATCTCAACGACGAAGAGGTGATCCAGTCTCTGGAAATCGACAACGGGTTCGACGACGGCTTCACCTGAAATTTCTTTGTTCTCAAATCTCTTCACCTTCCCGAGCAAGAGGCCTGCCGGGAAGACGCCTCCATCACCCGAGGTGTAAACATTGGCTCCGACATTGATCGCGGCGTTACGGGTCAGGTATTTGAGCCTGAGGTCAGGCCTTATTTCTGTGCCTCCACGATCTCCTTCGAGGATTCCTTTTTCCTTGGTCCCTTCGACAAAAGCGGTGACACGGCAGCGCTCATCCGTGAGGAGAGTGACTTCGGACATTCGATAAGACACTTTTGCGATTTTACCGATCAATCCCACATCCGTGATCACAGGGCTGTCAGTGGTGAGGCCATCAAGGGTGCCTCTGTCGATGATCAGAGTGTTCCACCACGTCCCTGTCGTCCGTTTGACGGCACGAACGGAAGTCAGTTTGAAAGGAGAAGCGGCCTTATACTCGAGTTGTTTTCGGAGGTTATTGTTTTCCTCCATCAAATCATCGTATCTCTGGGAGATGATCCGAAGGCGCTGCACTTCTTGTTGGAGTGACTCATTGTCCAACTGGATCTGGCGGGGATCGAGGTTCACCTCAGCACCACTCTCCAGCGCACGGTCCACACTGGCGCTGGCATGAATGAAGGGAGAGAAGATTGACATGGTCATGTCCTGAAACTTTCGAGCGCGCTGCTTGTCGATCAGCAACAACGCTACAGCCGCAGCGAGAAAGGCCGCTAGGGCGATCAGGTTGAGATTCTTCATAAGGGTGAAGTGCTGGGGTGCTCACGCGTGCCTTGAGAGCTTCATTTTAAGTGGCCCCTGGCTCGTTTGATGCCGAGGCTCACACATCCTGCGTGCTGACCTTGCGGAGAAATTCCAACTCGCTCAGCACACGACCCGTTCCCTCTGCCACGGCGCTGAGTGGATCCTCTGCAACGTGAACGGGAAGAGCCGTTTCTTCTTGAAGCAGCTTATCGAGGCCGCGGAGGAGTGCGCCGCCACCTGCGAGCATGATGCCGCGGTCGACAAGGTCGGCCGAGAGCTCGGGAGGGCAGCGCTCGAGGGTCGTCCGGACTGCATCAATAATGGTGTTCAATGGCTCCAGCATGGCTTCCCGCACTTCCTGGCTGGTAATGGTGATCGTCTTGGGAAGGCCTGCGACCATGTCGCGTCCTTTGACTTCCATGGTCGTTTCTTTTCCCATCGGGAATGCTGAACCGATTCGAAGTTTGATTTCCTCAGCGGTCCGCTCACCGACCATGAGGTTGTAGGCACGCTTCATGTAGTTGATGATGGCTTCATCCAGTTCATCACCCGCCACACGCACACTGCGGCTGTAAACGATTCCTGAGAGGGAGATGATGGCCACTTCAGTCGTGCCACCGCCGATGTCCACGATCATGCTGCCGGCAGCTTCGTGCACTGGCAGCCCGACTCCGATGGCCGCAGCCATCGGCTCTTCCATGAGATGCACTTCTCGGGCACCTGCTTGCTCTGCGCTTTCCTTGACCGCGCGTTTCTCGACCTCAGTGATGCCCGATGGCACGGCGATAACCACACGCGGGCCGCGCATCGCACGACGGTTGTTGTGCACTTTTTTGATGAAGTGCCTGAGCATGGCCTCCGTCACTCTGAAGTCGGCGATGACGCCATCGCGCAGCGGGCGAATGGCCGTGATACCACCGGGTGTTCGCCCGAGCATCCGTTTGGCGTCATCCCCGACGGCGATCACCTCATTGGTGCCGACCTTGACGGCAACCACAGAGGGTTCACGCAGCACGATGCCGTGCCCTTTGACAAACACGAGTGTGTTAGCCGTGCCCAAATCGATGCCTATGTCTTTAGCTACTAATCCGAAAAGTCTCGCAAACATGAAAAGAAAAAATGATAAAGTTAAAACTGAAAAAAGCCGAAATAAGAAAAAATGTCAGAGATGGAGGTGGGAGGATTTTCAATAAATTTTGAGATCCTGAAAAGTCCCGAGCCTCACCAAAACACACCTAATGGATAAAAGTTCCACAAGCAGCCGTCAAGACAAGATTTGCAGTTGATGAAATTGCTAGTTCCGAAGGATTTTAGCTCTGTTTTTAGCTGCTTTCAGGTCATGGGCGTGAACGATGTTCCACAAGCACGAATGCTTCCGACTAAACGGCCGGATTTGTCTGAAGTCGAATGCCCCAATCACCCACTTCGTAGGTGTGTCCTCTAACATCACCCGCTTCTGCCCAGTCGAGGTGGGTGGTCGTGATGATTTTTTGGGAATTGGCAGGTAGGCAGCTCAAAACGGCTCTTCGTCGGGTCTTATCGAGTTCTCCAAAAATGTCGTCGATCAGAAGGAGTGGTGCCGCCCCGCGCTGTTGTTCGATCACTCTCGCTTGTCCGATTTTGAGCGACAGTGCGAGGGTGCGCTGTTGCCCCTCAGAAGCGAAGGTGTCTGCCCTCCGGTCATGAATCTCGAGAGTGAGATCATCCCTGTGGATCCCTGCTGCGGTTGACCGGTTTCTCTCCTCCTCCGAGCGCAGGGCCATGAGCATTTCTTGAAGGCCGCCATCGTTCACATTCGGCACGTAGGTGATGCGGGTGTTCTCGCCGCCACTGAGCTTTTCGTGAAGACTTCGAACTTCAGGTTGGAGCCAGACGGTGAGATCACGGCGATGGGCGGCCAGGGTGCGGGAAAAACCATCCATCACACATGCATACGCATCTGCCTGTGCCCAGTTGACCTTCGTTTCCTTTTTCAGAAGGTAGTTCCGGCTGCGCAAAGCGCGCTCGTAGCCGCGCAGGGCTTTGAGGTAATCTGGGAAAATCTGGCTCCCGGCAAAATCAAGAAACCGTCTTCGATTCTCCGGTCCACCGCGGATGAGTTGCATGTCGGCATGGTCCATCCACACCACGAGACCGCTGTTTTTCAGATAGTCGGCCGAGTTTCCACAAACGCTGTCATCGACGGCGAGTCGGCGGGTCGTTGAGTTAGCCGCAAAGCGCAGCCTTTGCCCACTCTGCGTGCCTTCGATGAGGCATGTCTTTTCTCCAAAACGAATGAAGTCCCCTCGGGCAGAGGTTCGGGGAGACTGGAGTCTGAGTAGGACACAGGCGGCTTCGAGCAATGAGGTCTTTCCCTGCGCATTCTTACCGATCAGGACCGTGGTATCCCCATGGAGATCCAGCCGGGCGGCTTGGAAGCAGCGGAAGTTTTTAACGGAAAGTTCGGTCAACATTTCTCGCGGATCATCGGGCTCTCTACGTTGGGGTGAAGGGAAGTCAGCGCAGCTGATTTCCGGTTGCTTTCAACTTCCCCTCCGGCATGAATACGGGCTCCACTAATGGCCACATTTCAGACAGTCAAAGGCTTTCGCGACTTCTACCCAGAGGACTGCGTACTTCGGAATTATATCTTTGATGTATGGCGTCGAGTTGCGCGCCGATACGCCTTGTCAGAATACGAGGCACCCATTGTTGAATTCACGGACTTGTACCGAAAGAAAAGCGGAGATGAGATCACGGGCCAGCTCTTTTGTTTTGAAGACAAAAAAGGGCGTGAGATTTCTCTCCGACCCGAAGTAACTCCCTCACTGGCGCGGATGGCCACGGCCCGGCAGCGTCACTACGGCAAGCCGATGAAGTGGTTCCAAATCGGCTCGTGCTTTCGCTACGAAGAGCCGCAAAAAGGTCGCACGCGGGAGTTCAATCAGTTCAATGCTGATATCATCGGCGATGCGGCTGCCTCAGCGGATGCGGAGTTAATCGCGCTGGCAATTGATGTGATGTTGGAGTTCGGCATGTCGAAAGAAGACTTCGTCATCCGGCTGAGTGACCGCAGACTCTGGACGCATTTCCTTGAGGAGATCCACATCGGCGTCGAGAAGACGCCGGCGTTTCTTCAAATCATTGACCGCATGGAGAAAGTGCCCGAGTCGGTGACGGCTGATAAGTTACAAGCGCTGGGAATCACGCTCGATCAGGTGAAGGCATTCATGAGCAGTGCCAGCGAGTCGCATCCCGTTTTTGCCCCCTTGCAGGAGAATCTCTCGGCGCGTGGCCTGTGGACGTATGTGAAAGTGGACCCCGGCATTGTTCGAGGCCTCGCGTATTACACCGGTACGGTTTTTGAGGTGTTTGATTTGAAGCATGGATTGCGGGCGGTGGCGGGAGGGGGACGTTATGACAATCTCTGTGGCCTTCTCGGAGGCAATGACCTGCCCTGCACGGGCTTTGCGATGGGCGACGTCGTGTTGGGAGAGATGCTCAAACAGACTCCTCACGCGCAGATGGCGATCACCGATTTCATGCTGAAGTCTTTTGCGCTGGATGCCTACATTATCGTCGCGGATGAGAGCGTGCGACATCACGCACTCGCTTCTGTTCAGGCACTTCGCTCTGCTGGTGTGAGGACGGATTACGGATTCAATCCGCAGAAAGTGGGTAAACAATTTCAAGCCGCCGAAGACAAAAAAGCGCGCTACGCCGTTTTGTTTGGAAGTGAATATCCACAGGTGGAAGTCAAAGATTTGACGGCGCGCACCCAAAAGCCGATGAAGGCGGATGAACTTTCGGGCTTCATCCTTGAGCAGATCCAAAGACCTGCGCTCGGGCCACTGATTGCTTGATTCTAACTCACCGCTCCGATGCCAGACAAAAAACCCATCAAGATCGGTGTGATTGGATTGGGCTTCATGGGCGTTGCTCACTTGAAGGCCTGGGCTCAGGTCCCGGGGGCAAGAGTCACTGCTCTTTGCAATCCGAGTGGCCGACATCTGGACGGTGATTTTTCGGATGTGTCGGGTAACGTCGGAGATAAGAAGCCCCTCAAACTGGCTATGGCGGAGGTCAGTGCGTATCGCTCATTCCGTGAAATGTTGAATGACCCAAGCATCGACGCGATTGATATCTGCACGCCAACACACACCCATGAAGAGTTGGCCATCGAGGCTCTTCGCGCTGGTAAACATGTCATCTGTGAGAAGCCAATGGCCCGGACTTCAACTGAGGCGATGCGCATGATGGAGGAAGCCCGAAGAGCGAGTCGTGTGCTGATGCCGGCGATGTGCCTCCGTTTTTGGCCTGAGTGGGCGTGGCTTAAGGATGCAGTCCAGAGTCAACGTTACGGGCGAGTTTTGTCCGCGCGATTTACTCGCATTGCAGAGCCTCCGGGTTGGGGGCGAAGCACTTTTTTAAACGGTGAATTATCGGGTGGTGCCTTGCTCGATCTGCACATTCATGATGCTGACTTTGTGTGTCATCTATTTGGGATGCCTCAAAGTGTTGAGTCGGGTGGTTACTCGCTCTTGAGCGGAAGCATTGATCACGTCGTGACTCGCTATGTTGTGGATGGTGGCGCGCTTGTTCATGCTGAGGGCGGGTGGACGATGGCAAAGGGATTTGGCTTCCGAATGGCCTACACCGTCAATTTTGAAACGGGCACCGCAGACTACGATCTGGCGCGAGGTGAAGAGGCCCTGAAGTTCAGTGCAGATGATCAAACGAGGGTCATCAAGTGTGGGGGGCCTGATGGTTACGTGGGTCAGCTCACGCACTTCGCAGAGGCAATCGGTAAAGGGGAGAATCCCACCGTCGTGAAAGCGGAAGACGGGGTGCGATCCATTCTTCTCTGTGAGGCCGAGGAAAAGTCGGTGGCGCTGAGTTCACCAGTCAAAGTCGATACTCTTCAACAAACAATCTGACGCAAATTTAATCATGGCTACCATCGCAGTTTTAGGCACTCTCGATACCAAAGGACAAGAGCACGCTTACGTGGCGGGTTTGATCAGGGAACGCGGTCATGAAGTGCTGCTGATTGACACGGGCACGGGTGCACCACCGACGGTGGTTCCGGACATTTCGAGGGAAGAAGTGGCGCGTCGAGGTGGAGTGAATCTGCCGGATGTTTTGTCTCGAAAAGATCGCGGTGAAGCCGTTACTGCGATGGCGGGTGCCTCAGCCCAGATGCTTTTGGAGCTCGTGGAAGCGGGGCGGATCCAAGGTGTGATTTCTCTCGGTGGCGGGGGTGGCACGGCGATCAGCACTACGGCCATGCGGGCGCTGCCGATTGGTTTTCCGAAGGTGATGGTCTCAACGCTTGCTGCAGGAAATGTCGCACCCTACGTGGGCACCAAAGACATCGTGATGATGCCCAGCATCGTCGATGTTTCAGGCATCAATCGCCTATCCCGTCTCTTGCTGGCGCGTGCGGCCGGTGCCATTTGCGGAATGGTGGAGGTCATCCCCGCAGCCGGTGAAGATAAGCCGCTGATCTGCGCATCCATGTTTGGCAACACGACTGAGTGTGTCAATGCAGCCAAGGAGATCATGGAAAAAGCGGGCTATGAGGTGCTTGTCTTCGCGGCCACAGGCATGGGTGGACGGATCATGGAAAGTTTGATCGAGACTGGCATGATCGCGGGAGTGTTGGACATCACCACGACCGAGTGGGCTGACGAATTGGTCGGCGGAGTGTTGAATGCGGGGCCACATCGGCTTGAGGCTTCGGGAAAAATGGGTGTCCCCGCCATCGTCACCCCAGGCTGTCTCGACATGGTTAATTTTGGTGAGCGCGCATCCGTTCCCACTCGCTACGAAGGGCGCCTCTTTTACCAGCACAATCCTCAGGTGACCTTGATGCGCACCACGGTGGAGGAGTGCTCCGAGTTGGGTCGAATCCTGGCGGAGAAGGTAAATGCATACACCGGACCTGTGACCGTTTTGATTCCGTTGAAGGGGATCAGTGTGATCAGCGCGGGTGGCGGTGCCTTTTATGACCCCGCTGCCGACTTGGCACTCTTTTCCGCCATCAAGGCTCACTTGAGACCCGATGTGAGGATCGTGGAATTGGACTGCACCATCAACGATCCGCTCTTTGCTAAAGCGTGTGCTGAGAACTTACTCACGCTGATGAATCATCAGGCGTGAGTCAATCCAATGCTACCCGTTGATCAGGGCTTCTTTTCAGTGGGTGCAGGTGGAGAGGAAAGGCTGGGCACTTTGTTGATGGCTTGAACCTGCGCAGCCGGCACTTTGAAGATCTTGCCCGAATAAGGGCACTTCACTTCTTGTCCCGCAGCGAGACCCGTCACGTCCACCAATTGATACTGCCCGGCGTAGGGGCTGCTCACCAGACCTGGCCGCCCTGGAACGGGCGTGCCGTAGGGTGTGCTGATGGCGGAGCTGTCATCCGCTTTGGCAACGGGAGGTGCAGAGGTCGGTGAATCGGTTGGTTTGGGTGAAACTTTCGGGGTGGATGGTGTCGATGGCTTGGGTGTGCTCGCGACTGCTGGGGATTCCTTTGCCTCTGGTTTTGATGAAACTCCAGGTGTTGGCTTCGATCCGGTCGGCGCACTCGCGGTGTTCGATAAAGGTTTCTTCATTTCCTCCTTCACCTCGGCCGTCTGCGCAGGGGGCGGATTCGGGATTCTTATCATCTGGCGCTGAGTCGAACTCATGTTTTTCGCCACAACGGGAGGCGAACGCTTCACGCTATTTTGGCTGGTTTTCGGCGCGGGATCAGGCCGAGAAACGGGTTGATCCAACGAACGGGAAGTGGGCGTCGCGGAAACCGGAGAAGTGTCGAAATACCGCACCGAGGTCGAGTATTGACCCACTTGCTGCGAGCTAGCCAATGTCGGTAAGGCAGGTCGCACTGTCGCCAGGGTGGGTGTTCCCGTCACCGCTGGGCTGCTGGGTCGAGGGATTGATGACGAGAAACGTTGAAGACGAGCGGGATGGGCAACCCTTGCGACGTAGGGGGGGACAGGCTTCTTTCCAATCTCCACGGCGATGTAAGGGATCAGGCCTTCGCGCTGGATGACTCTCCAAGCTTCACGAGGTGGCAGCGCACAGGATGTTATTCCGATAAGGGTAAGTGGGAGAAATTTGAAAAGGAGGCGGTGTTTCATGTTCTCTTTCATTGGTTTCAAGGCTCACAGACCAAGGCGGGTTTGAGGTGACCTTGATCAGCGGACGCCAATGAAAAGGGCGCAATTCTTTATTCAACGAGCGTTCACTCGAGCGCTGACATTCTTTTTAGAATCAGCCTATTTTTCTTGATTCAATATAATTTCCAATACGAATCCGGTTAACGAATTCGATTTATCAGCAACCATGAATTAATTCCAGACACCAAACTAACGTTGGGAAACTGCCTTTCCCGTTTTTCCAAAGCAACGCATGGTTTTTTCTCCTCGAATGAAGATCTGGCCCTCGCTCATCGCTGGGGAGGCAAAGACTTTCTCGTTCAATTCACTGGTCGCCACGACGTCAAATCGGTCACCAGGATTCAGAACTCGAACGGTGCCGAAATCATTGACCAGGAAAACTTTACCCTCAGCCTCTAGCAGGGAGGCGTGATGCTCGCGGACGCGTTCTTCCCAGAGAATTTCTCCTGTTTTGGCGGCAAAACAGTGTGCGACTCCTGAATCCGAAACGATGAAAAGTCGCGTCCCCGAAATGACAGGCGAGGGGACATACGCCACGCCTTTGTTCGTTCGCCAAGTGATCTTCTCGTCGGCGATTTCCCCTGCGCCGTCGGGTTGGATGGCCAACAAGTGGTGATCGGGAAAGCCGCCCGTCATGTAGAGGAGGCCAGTGTCCTCGCTGTGCACGAGGGAGGCCACGAACTGCTCTGTCGGCCCCTTCATCATCCAGATTTGCTTCCCATCGTTCGGGTCATAGCTGGCGACGCATTTGCTCCCCGACAGCACCATCTGAGTTTTGCCTGCGAGCTCGCGGATCAGAGGAATGCAGTAACTGCGCGTGTGATTGGGGCGCTGGATGCGCCACACCTCACTTCCATCCTTCCGATTGAGAGCAACGATGTATCCAACACCATCGTGATCACAATTTACGATCACCAGTTCCTTGAAGAGGATGGGGGATGAGCAAAAACCGTGCTTGCTACTGAAGAGGCCAGGGCGCACCTGCCAGATGGGTTTGCCTGAAAAATCATGGGCGCTCACGACGGCTGTGCCTTTCGAGACCTCGCCTTTTCCGGGTGGTTTCTCCGCATTGATGGCGCGCGTCGCATCGGTTTCGGTTTGGTCCAGAAACGCGGTGTAAATACGCTCCCCATCCGTCGCGGGAGTGCTCGAAGCGCGACTGTTTAACTTATGAATGGCTTCGAGCGGAGACTTCAGCACCACGGATTGCCAGAGCACTTTGCCACTGGCCCGATCCATGCAAATCAACACCCGCTCCTCTGCCTCCGTGATGCAGGCGACCGTGAAAACGCGGTCCTTCCAAACGATGGGAGAAGCATGTCCCTCGCCGGGAAGTTCGGTGCTCCAGGTCAGTGCGCCGTCGAGTGAATGGGGAAATCCGGAGTCGGCACTTCGGCCATCCCCCCGAGGTCCGCGCCACATCGGCCAGTCCTCAGCTTGCAAGGGGAGGAGACCGAGGGAAAGGAGAAGGAGAGTGATTCGCATCAAGGCAAAACGTGGGAGCCGTCCATGATCTAGCAGCCGCTGGGGTGTCTTCATTCCGCTGCTGCGTGAGCGGGTGAACATTGCTCCGAAAAGGAATGACAAGATCGGGCCGAAGTCACACATAGTAGAAAGTGGCATCCATGTTAAATTGGAGTCTGTTTATTTGAGAAATGCGTCCTGTCCATCGACACGTCATCGGTTCCATCGCCTCATTCATTCAATTGAATGCAGTGCTCGTGGCCCATGCTCTCACTCACTTGGGTGCCCTGCGGCTGAGGCCCGTCCGGAGCGTCGCTTGGAGGCAGATCTATTTTACCGGAATCCAGCCGCTGCTCCCGATTTCTTTTGTCGCCGTCGCCATTGGGTTCACGATGGAGACGCAGATGCGCAGCCTTTTGGGCAGTGGGATTGAGATCAATGTTAAGATGCTCAAGCTCGTGGTGCTTCGGGAGTTTGCTCCGCTCTTTGTCGCCTTCATCGTTCTGGGGCGGAGTGGCGCGGCGATAGCCAGTGAGCTCGCGGGGATGAAGGTTGAGGGCGAGATTCGCAGCCTCTATTTGCTGGGTATTGATCCCGGACAGTATCTCATCGTGCCGAGGATCATCGGATGCTGCGTGGCGGTTCCGGTGCTGACTTTCTACTTCCAGATTGTGGTGACGGTGATCGGTCCTGCTCTCGCATCAGCCTTTGTTGAAATCGATCTCGGCTCCTACTATCAGGCGCTCTTGCAATCGCTGACTCTCATTGAGATTATTGGCTCCGTCGCCAAGTGCTTTTGCTTCGGCCTCATCATCGCCTCCATCGCGTGCACCAGTGGTATTCACGTCCCGATGAGCCGGATCTGGATACCGCAGGCTGCGGAGTTGGCGGTGATGCGCGGTTTTCTCCTTATTCCCCTGACGGACGTGTGCTTTGGCCTTTTGCTGCTTTAACCCGATGCAAAACACACTCGTTCACCTCGACAGCGTCAAGACACCGCTTTTTGTCTGTGATCAGATGGAACTAGGGGAAGGTGGTGTGAAGGTGGTGAGTGTGGACACGGTTGAGCAGGGAAATGCATTTGTGGATGCGCTGATGGGTTTGTCTCAGCCCGAATCAGGTTGCATCAAACTGATGGATCAAAACCTCTATCAGAAGTCTGAGACTTCACGATTGAGATTGCTGGCGGAGGTGGGGCATGTCGGCGGTGGATTGATCAGCAATCTGAAAGTGTGGGAAAACCTGGTGCTCCCGGCTTCATTTCACGGTCGGGTGAATGAGGTCGAAGCGGAAAAGAGACTTCTCGCTGCGCTTGAGGTGCTCGATACGCGGGGAGTCTGGAGGGATGGGCGGCTCTCATCGCTCCCTGACACTTTGAGTGCTCAGGCGCTACGGGTCGCGGGATTGCTTCGGTGTGCTGTTTCGCGTCCGAAGCTGATCGTGGCAGAGTTTCTGCTGAATGACCTCGAGTCGGGGCCGCTCGAGCGCCTGTTGAAGATCCTTCAGTGGCTGCGCTCGGAAGATCCCAAGCTGGGATTCCTTTTCGTCCACCTCGGCCTACCGCCGAGTGGGCAGTTTTCATTGGATAAACTGGGAGAGTTCGGAATGGTAACTTTGGAGAAAGGCACTCATGCAATTTCTGAAAACGACTGACCCGAGGTTCCACCTCGTCGAGACACGCGCCCGCTGGTTCATTTTGATGGCGGTCTTGGGGCTATTGGGGCTCGTGGCGTTTGTGATTTGGAAGCAGGAGTTCTTCCGCCCGATTCGTCGCATCGATCTTTTTGCAGCGAGCAGTCAGGGGATCTACAAAGGGATGGCGGTGCGGCTAAGTGGCTTCCGAATTGGGAAGGTGGGAGGAGTCAAGCTGGAGGGGGAGAACCAAGTCACGGTTAACCTCGCTGTCTTCACTGAGTATGCCCATTTCCTCAGGCGTGACTCCGTCGCCAATGTGGCCAGTGAGAGCCTCATCGGGGACCGCTACATCGAGATCACCGCGGGCACCGCCAAGTCGGAGCAACTCAAAGAGGGTGACGCCCTACCGCTCACGCCGGAAAAATCCATCGGCTCACTGATGGAGAGCCTCAAGGATGAGATACGCCCAGCCGTGACGGACACCCGCGACATCATCTCCTACCTCAACAATCCGGCGGGCGATTTCAAAATGACCCTGGCCAGTCTCAATGCCCTGACAGCGACCCTCAGTCGAGACGTGCCCGAAATCTTGAAGCGAGCCAATGTGGCGGCTCAGCAGGGATCAGACCTGTTCGAGCAAATGAACAAAAGAGACGCCAGCCTCTGGCAATCGATGGAAGGACTCGAAAAATTCTCAGCCACGCTCAACAAAGATTTCCCACCGCTGCTCGACTCTCTCGGGAAGGGATTGGACCGATTTGAGCAGGCGGGCAAAGATACCAGTGCCCTGATGTTAAACGGCAGTGAGGTCGTGGATGAGCTCAAGAAAATGGCAAAAGAAGCCACTCCCGAAGTGTCGAAGCTTCTGAATAAAAGTGAGGAAACCGTGAAGAGTGCGGATGAAGTTTTGTCTGGAGTGAAGCGGATGTGGCCGCTGCGAAAAGCGGTGGAAAAACCTGAGGAGAAAATCTTGAAACCCGCCAACGATGAATAGCCGCTCTCTGTTTCGATGGGTGAGCATCTGCACCGTCAGCCTCGGTCTGACACACTGTGTTTCGCCCGCTGATGATCCCTTGCCGGCCGTGCTCTCGGAGGCCATTGAGCTCACCGAAAAAGGGCGGTCGGCCTTCGATGCAGGTGATTTTAAGGCGGCAGAACTTCGCTACGCTTCGGCGCTCGACATTCACCGCAGCATCGACAATCACGCGGGCATCATTCGCAATCTCCAAAACCTCGCCGTCGTTCAGAAGGCGGATGGGCGAAAATCAGCAGCCCTCGAAAGTCTGGATGCACTGGATCGCTATCTGAGATTGATCGACCAATCCAACCCGACGGGAACCCCCGACCCGGAAACCCAGGAGATCATCGGAGAGGCTAGCTGGCTTCGAGCGCGGATGTCTTTGGAGGATGGAAACAAGGAACAGGCTCAGAGAGTGCTGGATGCAGCGTTTCAAGAACCGGGCCAAGCCCAGAACCCGCGACTCAAGAATCTCCAATCTCGTCTCTCACTCTCGCAGGGTGATCCTTCCGGCGCTCGCTCCGCTGCGGCCATCGCGTGGGCCAGCAGTCGGGGGTCTAAAGCTGATGCGGAACGCGCAGACGCAGCGCGATATCAGGGGAGAGCAACCGAGATGCTCGGTCAATTTGAGACCGCGCTGGATTGGTATCAAAAAGCACTCGCGCTCGATCAGAAACTGGCCCGATCAGGGCTGGTCGTCGATGATCTTTTGGGTTTGGCGCGGACGTCCTTCCTTTTGCAGAAGCCAGAGCAAGCCAATGCTTACGCCCACCGCGCGCAGAATTCGGCGCGAGCCGCGAAGGATACGGCGCGTGAAAAGCAGGCTCAGAGTTGGATGGCTTCAGCGCTTAAGGCTCCACCACCCGCGCCTTGAATTCGTCCGAGTTCCCTTTGAGTTCGGGCGCATACATCGCCTCCGCCCTCGCAGGCAGCGCACTGAACCGACCCGGAATCTCCGCCTTCACTCGGTAGCTCAGATTGTGGGTTCCTCGGGGCAGTCTTTGGGCAAAGAAGGAAACCTTTTCATCTCGGAACTCCTGGTAGGATTGCAGGCCGGTCCAGTTCCAGCCGCTGCGGACTTCCACGGGTTCATAGCCCGCAGGTTTCATGTCCTCGATGATCACATACTCGTAGTCGTTCTTGCTCTCCACGGTGAGTTCCACCTCGATCAGATCTCCGCTCTTGATCTCTGCATCACTCGCGATGGCCACTCGGCTGTATTTGAAACCCTCCTGCTTCACCACCTGACCGCGTGCTCCAGAGACGTTCGTGTCGGGCTTCTCCTCGATGAGGCGATAAAACGCTCGCCGCACTTTCACCTCCAGCCCGGCGGCGGGAATCATGTCCTCTTTGCTAAACACCGTCAGATAGGCATTTGCATAGAGCGGTGACTTCCCATCTCGACGCAGTTCGATCACATGATCACCGCTGCCCAATTCATCCCCTTCGAGAACAAGCGTGCCATCGAAGGCAAACAGATTTTCGCGAGTGATCGTCACCTCCTTTTTCTTCTGCCCATCCACGAGAACCTCCACCTTTGCGCTCGGATCGGACTCGCCACTGGCTTTGACAAAAGCAGCCAGTGACTCGATCACCGCCGCCGTGTCTTTGGTGCTGTTCCAGTAGGTGCCATTGCGTCGGTTGTTCAGGAGATACTTCGCCACCTGAGGTGCTAGGTTTCCCTTTGGCTCGACTGCGATGAGGAGCCTGAGAAAAAGAGCCTGCGTTTCGATCTCGTCGTCATACCAATACCACCAACTGCCACCCGCAAGATCGAGGTAGGCCGTTTGATTCTCGGGATCTTCTTTCAAAAACTGACGCAGATTCCGCAAGGCCATGTCTCGACGATCCTTCTCTCCCTTCGCGTGACACGCGAGTCCGAGCAGGGCCTGATTGTATCGGGAGAGCTTAAGACGCTGCTCATAAAGCCGCTCGCGCATTTCGTTGTCGCCCCGCTTTTGTTCGACGAGCACTGAGTGCACCAGCGCATCGAGATTGTCGGGATGAACTTTGTGATGATCGTCTTTCTCCGGCAGCCGCAGCTTCCGCAGTTCTTCGTTCTCGTGCGCCTGAAGAAATCGCACGGCGGATTGGATCAAGTCCTCCGGCACATCCGCACCCGACTCCCGCGCGGCATACAGCCCGTGCAAAACAATCGCCGTGATGTGCTCGGACGACTCGCGACCACCGGGAAACCAACCCCAGCCACCGTCTGCATTCCGCATCGCTTCCAGACGTTGAAGTCCGGCGCGGGCCATGCGTTTCACTTCGGCCTCATCGAAGACAGGCTGCTTCGGTTTGCCTTTGCTGTTGAGACCCTCCCAGCGTTTCCCGCGCTTTTCTGCATCGCCGATCTCTTGGGCATTCAAGTTCACCCGCTTGTCACGCACGGTCTTCAGATCCACTCCGAGATCCTTCAGCACGCCGAGTGTGATCACCGTCGGCACAAAACGATTCAGCGTCTGCTCCGTGCAGCCATAAGGATAGTCTGCGAGGTAGGGCAGCGCATCCACGAGCGACATCGCCAGCGTAGGTGACCAGCGAACTTCCAGTCGAGTCGCCTCCGGTCTGCGCTCGGCTGGCACCTTCATCTTGATCTGTGCGCTCGCCTGATCCGGTCTCAGCGCGAGGCTCCAGCTATCGGTCTTCAGGGCTCCATGGACATAAACGGGGAACTTCATTTCCATCGCGTCGCTGTCGTCCTGTGCCAGTGCCTTCACGCGAATCGTCGCCTCACCGGGCGCGATGACCTTCACACGCCAATCCACGCGCTTCTCCGAGTGCGCAGCCACAAGGAATGACGGCATCTTGCCGTCATTCATCATCTCCAAGCAACCACCCTCCAGTTCCAGCACCGCTTTCACCTCCTGCTCCTTGCCCATCTCATTGTGGACATTGGCCGAGATCACCACCTCATCCTTCTCCATAAAGAATCGCGGAGCCTGCAGTCGCACCATGAGGTTCTTTCGCGTCACGATCTCCACCTTCGCTTCGCCCACCTGAGTCTGCGGCCCCATGACCCAACTGCGCAGGTTCCAAGTGGTGAGGTTATCCGGTAGCGCAAAATCAAAGGCCGCCTCGCCCTGCTCATTCGTCTTCACATTGGCGATCCACACCGCGCTATCGGCCAGATTGGATCGGATCATCGGTGCCGGCCCCTCGGGAGATTCTGCGGGTGGAGAGGCCGGAGCTGCCGCGTAGCTCAAAGTGTTTGCTGCCTCCTTCTTGAATGCCCGGCTCAGCATTCCCCCGGCTGCTGGAGCCGGAGCCATCACGGGCATCGGTGCTTTGGCGGCAAAAGAGTCTGCTGCGGCCCCAAATCCACCACCAGTGGCTGAGGTGGTAAATAGAAGGGTGCTCGAATCCGCCGTATCGCCAAACATTCCCAATACCTGCATTCCCATCTCCCCATCCTTCATTAGCCCCACCTCACTGAGTCGAAACGAATCCTGAATCGATGGATTGTGGCTGCGCTTCCAGCTCCAGAAGAACTCGCGGATGTCGCGTTGATTCGAG